>JACPRU010000008.1 GCA_016189835.1 Deltaproteobacteria bacterium
GCGGCCTCTACCAGCCGTCGGCGGTGATCCTCAAGTCGATCGCCGGCGCCCTGGGCATCGCGCCCGAGAAGCTCTACGAGGCGGCGGGCTGGCTCGGCGGCGACAAGCCCGAGAACGAGGAGACCGACGTCGAGACCGCGATTCGCACCGACGCGCGCTTGACCACGCGCCAGAAGGAAGCGTTGCTCGAGGTCTACCGCGGCTTCCTCCGCGGCGCCGAGCGCTGAGCGGCGAGATCGTCGGGGCGCCGCCGCGAACGGCCGGGAAGCCGCCGCCGTCACGAGCCGCCGGGGCCGTGAGGCCCGGGTCTCGCCGGCGCTTCGGCCGTCCATGGCGGTCCGGGGACGTCCGCGGGGGACGTCCGCGGGTTGACAGGCGCGCTACGGCCGTCGAAGCTATCGGCGGATGGATCGCAACCTGGCGCTCGACGCGGTTCGGGTGACCGAGGCCGCGGCGCTCGCCGCGGCACGGTTCGTCGGCCGTGGCGACGAGATGGCGGCGGACCTCGAAGCGGCGCGCGCGATCGAGCGCGCATTCCGCGCCGTGCCGGTGCAGGGAACGATCGTCGTCGGCGAGGGCCTGCCGGAGGACGGCATGCCGCTCTTCCCGGGCGAGCGGCTCGGCGGCGCCGGGCCGGAGCTGCAGGTCGCGGTCGACGCCATCGACGGCGCGATCGCCTGCGCGACCGGCGCCGCCAACGCGCTGTCGATCATCGCCATCTCCGACGATCCCGAACACGGCTTCCTGCGTTGCCCGAACACGTACATGGACAAGATCGCCGTCGGTCCGGAAGGGCGCGACGTGATCGATCTCGACCGCTCGCCGACCGACAACCTGAAGGCGCTGGCCGAGGCGCGCCGCGTGTACGTCGAGGACCTGACGGTGGCGATCCTCGATCGACCGCGGCACGAGAAGCTGATCGCCGAAGTGCGCAAGGCCGGAGCGCGCATCCGCCTGATCCCGGACGGCGAGGTCTCCGCCGCACTCGCCACCACCCGGCCGGAGAGCGGGATCGACCTGCTGATGGGCGTCGGCGGCGCCTCTCAGGCGGTGCTGGCCGCCGCCGGCCTCTTGTGCGCCGGCGGCATGCTGCACGGGCGCTTCCAGCCGTCGAACGCCGAGGAGGCAAACCGGCTGGCGGCCGAGGGTGTGCACGAGGTCTCCAAGAAGTATCTGCCGACCGACCTGATTCACGGCAGCGTGATGTTCGCCGCCACTGGCGTGACCACCGGCGACTTCCTCCAGGGCGTCCGCTTCTTCCGTGGCGGCGCGACCACCAACTCGGTGGTGATGCGCTCCAAGACGCGCACCCTGCGCCGCATCGAGGCGGTGCACCGGTTCGATTTCAAGCCGGAGTACTGACGAGAATCGTCGCGTACGGCTCGCGGTCTCGCGCCGCCCGTCCTGCGCGCGAGACCGAACCCATCCCAGCCTCCGCCGCCAAACCCACGCGAGAACCGGAGGAACTAAATCCAAACCGAACGAACATCACGGTAGCCACTTGCCGGCCAAGGTGAACGTGCACCCCTGGACGTGGAATGTGGTGTGACCCTGGGCATTTCACACCCCGGTTCCGTTGATCGCGAAACCGTTCGTTGCTACATGGGTGGCTACATGAAACCGAGCGGAGAGGTGTCCGTCCGAGAGCTGAAGAACCAGACGACGACGATTCTGCGCCGGGTCGAGGCTGGCGAGCGGCTGGCGGTAACCAAACGCGGCCACGTGATCGCGACGCTGGCCCCCGCTGCCGCCGCCCCTCCTCCGGCTTCGGATTCCATCTACCGGAGCCTGCAACGGCAGATCGAAGCGCGGACGCCGCGCTTGCGTGGGTTGTCCGACGCGACGAGACAGGCGATGTTCGAGCGCATCTCACGCAAGATCGCTCGCACGATCCCATACAAGACCTGGCGCGACATGGACCGGGCGGTGAAAGGGGATCGCCGTGGTCTTTCTCGATAGCAACCTCTTCATCGTGGAGCGGCTGTTCCGCCGCGATGCGCTCTACCCGGCCACGCGCGACTTCATGCGCCGATTGCCCGAGATCAGCGGCGCCGTTCCGCTACTGACCCTGCTGGAGTTGTGTGGCGCCGCGTCCTTCCGCTTGTCGAGCGAGGAGGCGGAGCGCTGGCTGCACGACTTCACCGCCGTCTATCCCGTCCGGGTGATGAATCCCTTCGGCGCCGGTGAGGACACCGCGCAGGCATGGCTGGGGACATGGGCGGACGACGTGACTCGCTACCTGGCGCGCCGCATGACCTTTGGCGACGCGGTGCTGGCACGCGAGGCGGACCGATACGCGGCCGAGGCCATCGTGACGTGGAACGTAAAGGACTTTGCAGGCAGGACGGCCGTGCCGGTGATTCCGCCGAACGAGTTCTTCGGCGTGCGCGCGTGAGGCCGCCGGCGTGATGGCGCATTGGGCAACCGGCCGCGCGTCGATTGCCCACGCACGCGTTGCCCTGTGACCTCCTCGGAACTGGGCTTCGAACTGCCCCAACCGGTTTCCGAGGATCCCGCCTCGGGCCCGTGCGGGACTTGGTCGGGTCGCCGGCTCGTGATACCGCCCGCGCGAGGAGGCGACCATGAGCTACGAGAACATCCGCTTCGAGGTCGAGGGCGCGGTCGCGACGTTGACCTTCGACCGGCCGAAGGCGCTGAACGCGCTGAACCCGGATACGCTGCGCGAGGTGCTGCGCTGCCTGCGCGACGCGCGCCGGCAGTCCGTGCTGCGGGCGATCGTGCTGACCGGAGCCGGCGACAAGGCCTTCGTGGCCGGCGCCGACATCGCGGCGATGAGCACGATGAGCGTGCTCGAGGCGCGCGAGATGGCGCGGCTCGGGCAGCGGGTCACCACCGCGATCGAGGACCTGCCGATGCCGGTGATCGCGGCGGTCAATGGCTTCGCGCTCGGCGGCGGCCTGGAGATGGTGATGGCCTGCGACCTGGTGATCGCCTCGGAGCGGGCGCGCTTCGGGCAGCCGGAGATCAATCTCGGCATCATTCCCGGATTCGGCGGCACGCAGCGCCTCGCCCGCCGCGTCGGCGCCCCGCGGGCCCGCGAGATGATCTACGGCGGCGAGATGATCGACGCCGAGACCGCGTACCGCTGGGGCCTGGTGAACCGCGTCGTGAAGCCCGGAGACCTGCTGGGGGAGGCGCGCCGGCTCGCCGCGACGCTCGCCGCCAAGCCGGCGGTCGCGCTCGCGCAGGCCAAGCACGCCATCCAGCGCGGTCTCGACGTCGATCTCGAGAACGGCCTGCGGCTCGAGGCCGAGGCCTTCGCGGTGACGTTCTCGACCGACGATCGCCGCGAGGGCATGGAGGCGTTTCTCGGCAAGCGCCCGGCGAGGTTCACCGGCCGCTGAGGCGGCCGCGAAGCCGACCGCTCCCGGCGCTTCCCGCCCCGGGAAATCGCCCGCCACGGGTCACCCGCGGCAGCTTTGCAAAGCCGCTCGTTCCAGGTAGCTTTCCCGCCAGGCTGCGCGACGAGCCCAACGCGACCTCGGCCGAGAGACGATCGATCATGACCAAACGCGAGTGGCTGCAGAGGACCTATCCGACCAAGGAGCGCCTGTCCCGCTTCTCGACGGTGTCCGACATGGAGATCGACCCGATCTACATGGCGGACGAGCTGCCGGCCGCGGAGGACATCGGCGTGCCGGGGGAGTACCCGTTCACGCGCGGGCCGTACGGGACGATGTATCGCACGCGGCTGTGGAGCATGCGGCAGTTCGCGGGCTTCGGCGGACCGGACGATACCAACCGCCGCTTCAAGTACCTGCTCGAGCACGGTCAGACGGGGCTGTCGACCGCCTTCGACATGCCGACGCTGATGGGCTACGACGCCGACCACCCGCGCTCGCTCGGCGAAGTCGGCCGCGAAGGCGTGTCGGTGTCGACGCTCGAGGACATGCAGCGGCTGTTCGACGGCATCCCGCTCGACCAGGTGACGACGTCGATGACGGTGAACTGCTCGGCGTCGGCGATCCTGGCGATGTACTTCGCGGTGGCCGAGCGGCAGGGCGTGCCGCTCGAGAAGGTCGGCGGCACGATCCAGAACGACATGCTGAAGGAGTTCATCGCGCAGCGCGAGTGGATCTGCCCGCCCGAGCCCTCGGTGCGGATCGTGGCCGACATGATCGAGTTCACCTCGAAGCACGCGCCGCGCTGGCACGCGGTGTCGATCAGCGGTTACCACATCCGCGAGGCCGGCTCGACGGCGATCCAGGAACTGGCGTTCACGCTCGCCGACGGCATCGGGTACGTGGAGGCGTGCGTGCGGCGCGGCCTTGACGTGGACTCGTTCGCGCCGCGGCTCTCCTTCTTCTTCGACGTGCACAACGACTTCTTCGAGGAGATCGCCAAGCTGCGCGCGGCGCGGCGGATGTGGGCGAAGATCATGAAGGAGCGGTTCGGGGCGAAGCAGCCCGAGTCGTGGCGGCTGCGCACGCACGCGCAGACCGCGGGAGTGAGCCTGACGGCGCAGCAGCCGACGAACAACGTCGTGCGCGTCACCGTGCAGGCGCTCGCCGCGGTGCTCGGCGGCGTGCAGAGCCTGCACACCAACTCGATGGACGAGACGCTGGCGCTGCCCTCGGAAGAGGCGGTGATGGTGGCGCTGCGCACCCAGCAGATCCTCGCCGAGGAGAGCGGCGTGGCCAACCTGATCGACCCGCTGGCCGGCAGCTACGCGGTGGAGGCGCTGACCGGCAAGATCGAGCGCGAGGCCTGGGCCTACATCGAGCGCATCGACCGGATGGGCGGGATCGTCAAGGCGATCGACCTCGGCTATCCGCAAAAGGAGATCGGCGAGGCGGCGTACCGCTTTCAGCGGGCGTTCGACCGCGGCGACAAGGTGATGGTCGGGGTCAACAAGTACCAGGTGCCCGAGGAGCGGCCGATCCCGATCCTGAAGATCGACCCCGAGATCGAGAAGCAGCAGTGCGAGCGGGTGCGGGCGTGGAAGAAGAGCCGCAACGCCGCCGAGGCGCGTGCGGCGACGTTGCGCGTGCGCGAGGCGTGCGAGAGCGGCGAGAACGTGATGCCGCCGATCCTGGCGGCGGTGAAGAAGGGGGTCACGGTGGGCGAGGTCTCGGACGTGTTCCGCGAGATCTTCGGCGAATACCGGGATCCGGCATGGGTCTAGCGGCGATGAGCGAACGGACGCTGCGCATCCTGGTCGCCAAGCCCGGCCTCGACGGCCACGACCGCGGGGCCAAGATCATCGCCCGGGCGCTGCGCGATGCCGGCTTCGAGGTGATCTACAC
>JACPRU010000075.1 GCA_016189835.1 Deltaproteobacteria bacterium
AACATCCACTTCGTCGGCAAGTTCCTCTACTCGGTGAGCACGCTGTACTGCATGACGCAGTCGCTGGCGCAGAACGGCGAGGGGATCGGCGCCGCGATGGGCGAGCCCAAGGCGCGGGAGCTCGCCGCGGCCGCCGGCTTCAAGCATTTTCGCCGCCTGCCGATCGAGAACCCGTTTTGCGTCCTCTACGAGCTGCGGGCCTGATCGCGGCGGCGCTCTCTCCGTCCGCCCGCGACACCGTGCGCTCGCGACCTTGACTTCCTCGCCGGACCGCGGCTATTCAAGCCGGTGAGAAGCCATACCACGATGCGAGACAGCGGAGGAGATCCCATGCCGACCGACCCACGCAGCCTCGTGAACCTCGAGGAGGGCCTCGTCAGCCGACGGGTGTATTCCGACCCCGACATCTACGAGCTCGAGCTCGAGCGCATCTTCGCGCGTTGCTGGCTGTTCCTCGCCCACGAATCGCAGATCCCCAAGCCCGGGGACTTCTTCGCCACCTACATGGGCGAGGATCCGGTGCTGGTGGCGCGGCAGGGCGACGGCTCGGTGAAGGCGTTCCTCAACGCCTGCGCGCACCGCGGCATGAAGGTCTGCCGCGCCGACCTGGGAAACGCCAAGGCGTTCACCTGCACCTACCACGGCTGGACGTACGACGGCGCCGGCGCGCTCGTCGGTGTTCCCTACGAAGAGCACTACCGAAAGCTCGACAAGAAGCGCTGGGGGCTCCACCCGGTCGCCAAGATCGAGAGCTACAAGGGGCTGGTGTTCGGCACGTTCGACCCCGAGGCCGAGCCGCTCTGCGACTATCTCGGCGACATGAAGTGGTATCTCGACCTCGTGCTCGACCGCCGCGAGGGTGGCATCGAGATGATCGGCGGGGTGCAGAAGTGGGTGATCGACGCCAACTGGAAGTTCGGCGCCGAGAACTTCGTGCAGGACATGCACCACGTGGGTCCGACGCACTCGGCGGCAATCATGGCGCAGCTGCCCGAGGGCACGAGCCCGGCGGCCGTGGCCGAGGCGCTGAGCGAAGGCGTGCAGGTCGACGCCGGCAAGGGGCACGGCACCGGCTTTTTCACCGAGGGCGACCTGACGCCGATCATCATGGGGCCGGTGTGCGGCAAGTATTTGCTCGTCGACTCGATGCCGGAGGCCGAGCGGCGGCTCGGCCCGCTGCGGCCGAACCGCATCAAGGCGGCGCACGCCACGGTCTTCCCCTCGCTCTCCTATCTGCCGCAGGTGCAGACCATGCGCGTGTGGCATCCCAAGGGCCCGCAGCGCATGCAGGTGTGGGCCTGGATCTTCGTCGACAAGGCGGCGCCGCCCGAGGTGAAGGAGGCGTTTCGACTGGCGACGTTGCGCAATTTCGGCCCCGGCGCGATGTTCGAGCAGGAGGACGGCGAGAACTGGAGCCAGTGCTCGGCGGCCTCCCGAGGCCACGTGTCGCGGCAGCGTTGGAGCAACCTGCAGATGAGCATGGGCGAGGAGCGCACCGATCCGGATTTCCCCGGGCGAGTCACACACGTCTTCAGCGAGATGAACGGCCGGAGCTTCTACGCGCGCTGGCTCGATCTGCTCACGCGCGAGGGAAACGGCAACCGCAAGGGAGCGGGCTGAGATGTCGACCGCGGTGACGCCGCAGCTGCAGCAGGAGATCGAGCAGTTTCTCTACGCCGAGGCGGCGCTGCTCGACGACGGGAAGTTCCACGAGTGGCTCGCCATCCTCGCCGAGGACGTCCACTACTGGATGCCCACGCGCTACAACCGCACGCGGCGCGAGCGCGACAAGGATACCAGCGGCCCGGGCGAGATCGCTTTCTTCGACGAGGATCTCGCGAGCTTGAAAGCGCGCGTCAAGCGCCTCGACACGGGCATGGCCTGGGCGGAAGACCCGCCGTCGCGGACGCGCCACCTGATCGCCAACGTGCAGATCGCCCCGCGCTCGGAGGCCGGCGAGTACGACGTGACGAGCGCGTTCTTCTGCTACCGGACGCGCCTCGAGACCGACGAGAACCTCTTCGTCGGCCGCCGCGAGGACGTGCTGCGCAAGACCCGCGACGGCTGGCGCGTGGCGCGGCGCCGGATCGTGCTCGACCAGAACGTGGTGCTCGCCAAGAACATCAGCGTGTTCTTCTAGGCGGAGGAAATCGAGGCTAGCCGAGGCTAGCCGACCGGATAGATCGTCGTCGGCGGCGCCGGGTTCACCAGCTCGTGGCCCCAGTAGCTCGGCTTCGGCAGGCGCAGCACCTGCCACGCGGCGTCGTCGATCAGCAAGCCGCCCCAGCCGTACTCGATCTCGAAGCCGCCGGGCGTGCGCACGTAGAACGACAGCATGCGGTCGTTCGAGTGGCGGCCGAGGTCCATGCTGAGCGGCACGCCGGATTTCTTGCAGAGCTCGTAGGTGGTGCCGACGTCGTTCAGGTCCTTCACCTCGAGCATGACGTGGTGGAGGCCGACCATCGGCCCCATCTGGCCGACGGCCAGCGTGTGGTGGCGCGGGTTGCAGTGGAAGAACGCGAGCGGGAACGGCAGGTCGATGAAGTCGCTCAGCCGAAAGCCGAACGTGTCGACGAAGAAGCGCGTCGCCGCCGCGAGCTCGGGAAGCACCAGCACGACGTGCCCCATGCCGAGCCCGCCGGTGACGAAGCCCGAGATGTCGCGGGTCGGGCGAAACGACAGCAGCGAGCGCTGCCCGTAGAACAGCTCGTGGCGCAGGCCCCAGGGATCGCGGAAGACGACGAGGCCCTCGACCGCACGCCGGCGGCATTCGTCCGCCGATCCCCGCGCGGCCGCGAGGCCCGCGCGCCCGAGATCGGCCGCCGCTTCCTCGAGCGCCGCCGGGCCGGAGACCTCCCAGCCGACGTACTGCAGCTCGTCGCGCGCCGCCGGATGAACGGCGATCCGGTAGGCGCGCTCGTCGAGCCGCAGGTACACGCCCTCGACCGCCGCCTCGGTCCAGAGCGGGGTGCCGAGGATCTCCGGGCCGAACTTCGCCCACTCCCCGGCGCGCGGGCCGCCGACGCCGACGTAACCGAGCGAGGAGATCTTCATGGTCTTCCGATCCTTCCCGACGTGAAGAACCTCCGGGTCACGTCGTTGAACTCCCCGGCGGCCTCGTACTGCGGCCAGTGCGCCGCATCGGCCTTCATCACGTAGAGCTCGGCGCGCGGCACCTCGGCGCACGCCCGCCGCGCGCTCTCGACGTCGTGCACGGGGTTGTCGAGCGTCCACAGGAACAGCGTCTCGCAGGAGATCTTCTCGAGCGGGATCAGGAACTCGTCGTGGCGGGGGATGATGGCGAGCACGCGCGGCGCGACCTCGCGCATGCCGGGCTGGAGATAGAAGAAGAGCCGGGTGCGGACCAGCTCGTCGGTCAGCAGGTGGCGGTTGTTCGGATGGATGAGCCAGGCCATGCGCGCCTGCACGCTCTCGAAGGTCGGCGTCTGCCCCGCGTTCTTCTGCGACAGCGCCTTGAGGTTCTCGAGGTCGGCGCGCCCCTTCTCGCCGACGATGGGGATGCCGCCGGCGGTGTTCAGCATCAGCCGCCGGACGCGCTCTGGATGCTTCACCGCGAACAGCGCGCTCACCCAGCCGCCGAGCGACTCGCCGGAGAGGTTCACGCGCCCGAGGCCGAGCGCGTCGAGCAGCTCGCCGAGCTGATCGACGAACGTGAGCGGCGTGAAGTCGAGGACCTTCTTCTCGGAGAGGCCGTGTCCCACGTAGTCGAACGCGAGCGTGTGAAAGCGGTCGGAGAGCGGCACGACGTTCTTGGCGTAGGCCTCGAGGTGCCCGCCGATGCCGTGCAGGAAGAGGAGCGGCTCCTGACCCCGGCCGGCCTCGGCGACGCGGATCCTTCCGAAGCTCGCAGTGTCGACGAAGCGGATCTCCGCCCCGAGCAGGTCGAGCCAAAGACTCATGATGCCCTCCTCCGTCGCTGCGCCAGTTCCAGCGCCACGCTCTCGATCATGTCCTCCTGGCCGCCGACCGTGCCGCGCCGGCCGAGCTCGACGAGCACGTCGCGGGCGGGTACGCCGTAGCGCTCCTCGGCGCGCCGGGCGAACAGCAGGAACGTCGAATACACGCCCGCCCAGCCGAGGATCAGCGACTCGCGGTCGACGCGGATCGGGCGGTCCATGATCGGCACGACGCGCTCCTCGGCGACGTCCATCAGCCGGTAGAGATCGACGCCGGTCTCGATGCTCATGCGGTCGCAGACCGCGGCGAAGACCTCGAGCGGCGTGTTGCCGGCGCCCGCGCCGAGCCCGGCCGCCGAGCCGTCGATGCGCGCCGCGCCGGCCTCGACCGCCGCCAGCGAGTTGGCGATGCTCATGCCGAGGTTGTGATGGCCGTGGAAGCCGATCTCGGTCTCGGGCCGAAGCCGCTCGCGCACCAGGCCGACGCGCGCGGTGACGTCGCCGGGCAGCATGTGACCCGCCGAATCGGTCACGTAGACGCACTGCGCGCCGTACGACTCCATGAGCTTCGCCTGCGCGGCGATCGTCTCGGGCGGCGCCATGTGGCTCATCATCAGGAAGCCGACCGTGTCGAGGCCGAGCGCGCGGCCGATGCCGACGTGCTGCTCGGCGATGTCGGCCTCGGTGCAGTGCGTGGCGACGCGCACGCAGCCCGCGCCGCAGCCGGCCGCGATGCGCAGCTCGTCGATCGTGCCGATGCCGGGGATCAGCAGCACCGACACGCGCGCCCGCTTCATCCGCGGCACGACCGCCCGCAGGTACTCCTCGTCGGAGTGCCGCGGAAACCCGTAGTTCAGCGACGCGCCGCCGAGGCCGTCGCCGTGGGTGACCTCGACGAGCGGCACGCCCGCCTCGTCGAGCCCGGTGGCGACCGCGATCATCTGCTCGAGCGTGAGCTGGTGGCCCTTGGCGTGCATGCCGTCCCGCAGGCACATGTCGTGGAGGCGGATGCGGCGGCCGGCGAGGCTCATCGCGCCGCTCCCCGCGCCGGCGCGGCGCCCGGCGCCATCGCCTCGGCGAACATCTCCGCCGCGCGGGTGGCGGCGGCGGTCATGATGTCGAGATTGCCGGCGTAGGCCGGCAGGAAGTCGCCGCGCCCCTCGATCTCGAGGTAGACCGAGACCCGCCGCCCGTCGAAGACCACGTCGTTCTTCAGCCGGTAGCCCGGCACGTAGCGGCGCACGTCGGCGGCCATCTCCTCGATCGAGCGCTCGATCGCGCCGCGATCGGGATCGCCCTCGGTCAAGCAGTGGACGGTGTTGCGCATGACGAGCGGCGGCTCGGCCGGGTTCAGGATGATGATCGCCTTGCCGCGCCCGGCGCCGCCGACGCGCTCGAGGCCGCGGGCGGTGGTGCGCGTGAACTCGTCGATGTTCTTGCGCGTGCCCGGGCCGGCGGACTTCGAAGCCACCGTGGCGACGATCTCGGCATAGGCGACCGGCTGCACGCGGGAGAGCGCGGCCACCATCGGGATCGTCGCCTGACCGCCGCAGGATACCAGATTCACCTCCGGCGCGGCGTCGGCGGCCTGCTCGCGCAGGTTCACGGGCGGCACGCAGTAGGGGCCGATCGCCGCCGGAGTGAGGTCGATCGAGAGGATGCCGGCTCGCCGCAGCAGCTCCGCGTTCTTCGCGTGCTCCG
>JACPRU010000076.1 GCA_016189835.1 Deltaproteobacteria bacterium
CCGAGCTGCGGCTCGCGCTCGACCAGGATCACCTCGAAGCCGAAGCCGGCGATGGTCTCGGCGGCGGCGAGACCGGCGATTCCCGCGCCGATGACGAGCGCCGTGCCGCCGACCCTGAGCTGGGCGTCCTCGAGCGGACGCAGCAGGCGCGCCTTGGCCACGGCCATGGCCACCAGGTCCTTCGCCTTGTCCGTCGCCGCGGGCTTCTGCTGGCGGTGGACCCACGAGCACTGCTCGCGGATGTTGGCGAACTCGAAGAGATACTTGTTCAGACCCGCCTCCTCGCAGGTGCGGCGGAAGAGGTAGGCGTGGGTTCTCGGCGTGCAGGCGGCGACGACCACGCGATCGAGCTCCTGCTCGCGAATCTTGCGGCGCAGCAGGTCCTGGAACGACGTCGAGCAGGTCCACGGCGCCCGCTCGACCAGCGCCACCCCGTCGAGGCGCGCGGCGAACTCGGCGAGCTCGGCGGTGTCGATCACCGAGGAGATGTTGGTGCCGCAGTCGCAGAGAAAGACGCCGATGCGCCTGGAGTTCGTGAGGATCGACATGGAGCTCTCGATCGCGGGCCGCTCGCCGGTCTCCCCCGCCGGCTAGTGGCGCGCCTCCTCCGCGGCCGGCGCCGCGGTCGTTCGGCCGTTGCCGACCGCCATCGCCGCGGCCGAGGCGGCCGCCGCCGTCGCCTGGGCCACGGCCTCCGCGACGTCGGCCGGCCCGCGGGCGAAGCCGCAAGCGAAGACCCCGGGCCGGGTGGTCTCGAGCGGCCGGCGCAGCGGATCCGGCTCGCGCAGAAATCCCGCGCCGTCGAGGTCCACCCCGAGGATGCGGGCGAGCGCGGGCTGGTCGCTCGGCGGTTGCAGGGCGGCGCACAGCACGACGAGGTCGAACGCCTCCTCGCGCACGCCGCCGCCGGTGGTGTCCTCGTAGCAGATGGAGAGCCGCTCACCGCGCTCGATCCCCGCCACCCTCCACGGCCTGCCCCGGCGGTACTCGACGCCGAGCGAGCGCGCGCGGCGGTAGAGCACGTCGTAGTCCTTCCCGTAGTAGCGGCGGTCCATGAAGAAGACCACGACCTCGCTGCGCGGGCATTGCTCCTTGACGAGCACCGCCTGCTTCGCGGCGTAGGTGCAGCAGACCTTCGAGCAGTAGTCCATCCAGCGCAGGTCCCGCGAGCCGACGCACTGGATCAGCGCCACCCTCGGCCGGCCCTCGCGGGCGAGCACGGGGACCGACCCCTGGGTGGGACCCGCCGAGTTCAGCAGCCGCTCGAGCTGCGCCGCGGTGATGACGTTGCGCTCGCGGCCGTACGCGTACTCCTCGAGCGGAGTGGGATCCCAGGGCTGAAGCCCGGTGGCCACGACCACGCTGGCCACGTTGAGGGTCAGCGTCTCGGGCTTCTGCCAGAAGTCGATCAGGTTGTGGCCGACTTCCTCCCGGCAGACGACCCAGCACTCCCGGCAGCCTCCGCCCCAGCGCCGGCAGGCCTCGAGGTCGAGGGTGTAGGTGCGCGGCACCGAATGGACGTGGGGCATGAAGATCGCCTTGCGCCGCCGCGTGCCCTGATCGAACTCCGCCGGGACCTCGACCGGACAGACCTCCTCGCAGCGCCCGCAGGCGGTGCAGTCGGGCAGGACGTGGCGCGGCCTCTGGATCACGGTGGCGCGGAACGCTCCGGCGCCGCCCTCCAGGGCGACGAGGTCGGCGTGGGCGACGAGGCGGATGCCGCGGGTGCTGGAGAGGTCGAGCATCTTCGGCGCCTCGATGCATACGCTGCAATCGAGCGTCGGGAACGTCTTGTCGAGCATCGCCATGGTGCCGCCGATCGACGGCGCCCGCTCGACCAGCACAGCGCCGAGCCCCGCGTCGGCGACGTCGAGCGCGCACTGGATCCCGGCGATGCCGCCGCCGAGGACGAGAACGTCGCTGTCGAGCGCCGGGCTCAAATGTCCCCCCGGCGCAGCAGGAACCATTGCTCGAGCGCGGTCTTCAGAAAGGAGGGCAAGGCGCCGGCGAGGATCCGCTCCTCGGCGCCGGGTCCTCGCGAGCGCACGTACGCCGCGCGGCGGCTGCCGAGCTCGACGATCGCCGCGAGCGGCGGCTGACGGTCGTCGGCGACGGAGTCGCGGCCGGCGATCTCCTGGGCGACCGCCTTGGCCTGGGCGACGGCCCGGCGCCCGGACTTCGAGCCGTCTCCCGACACGCAGTCCCCGGCGCCGTAGACCTCGGGAAACGTCGGGCTGCGCAGGCGCTCGTCGACGAGCAGGAAACCGCGGCCGTTGGTGAGCCCGGGATGGCGCAGACAGGCGCGCCCGCGGTACGGCGGAAAGAGGACCGTGAGGGCCGAGGCCACGCGCGAGCCGTCGGCGAGGCGCACGGCGCCGGGCTCCACCGCAGCGACCTCGGCGCCCGGGACGATCTCCACCCCGTGCTCGAGCAGCGCGCCGCGGATGACGCCGCGCGCCCGGGCGCCGAGGAACGGCACCACGTCCCCGTGCGGGGTGAGATAGAGGATGCGCGACTTGTCGCGCAGGCCGCGCCGCTCGAGGTGGTCGCTCAGCTCGGCGACGAAGCCGAGGTCGACGATCTCGTACGGGTTCTCCCGCGACAGCGCCACCACGACCGTGCCGCCGCGAAACGAATCGATATCTTCCCGCAGGCGAACGATGCGATCGGCCTCGCAGAGCACGTGCCCCCAGCGCGCGAGTCCCGGCACCTCGTCGAAGGCGATCTCGGACCCGCAGGCCGCCACCAGCACGGCGTAACGGACCGGCCCGCCGTCGGTGCGCAGCACGCGCTGCGCGGGATCGATGCCGACGACGCGCGCGCAGCGGAAGCGCACGCCGCGGCGGGCCAGCGCGCTGCCGACGTCGACACGGAGCTGCGGCAGCGTTCTTCGCCGCAGCGCGACCCGCGGCAGCGAAGGGCGGTAGACGCACTCGGCCTGGCCGCTGACGGTGAGGATCTCCCGCTCGGGCACCCGTCGCGCCAGCGCGTAGGCGGCGGCGAGGCCGGCAAAGCCGCCTCCGAAGACGACGATCGGGTCGTCGCCGGCGCCTGAGATGCTCTCGGAAAGCTCCATTCCACTCTCGGCTCTTCGCGCCCGGGTCGGTTCAGAGCATGCGCCCGACCCGGTAGCCGTCCTCGATCGCCTCCGCCTTGGTGCGCGGCCGGACCGCGTCGCCGATGGTGTAGACCTCGCGGGTCTGCTCGCGACACGCGGCGGCGAGCTCGCCGACCGGTTCGCGTCCGAAGGCGAGCACCACGAGGTCCGCCGCCAGGCGGATCTCCCGGCCGCCCACGGCCACCAGCACGCCGTCGGCCGAGATCTCGCGCACGGCGGCGCCGAGCACCAGCTCGACTTCCGCCTCCGCGAGCGCCCGCTGCAGCGTCACCTTGCGGTCGAACAGCCCCCAGAAGTAGCGCGCGCCGTAGATCTCCGATCCGTCGGAGACGAGCGTGGTGCGCACTCCTTGCCGGGCGAGGGAGAGCGCGGTCTCGGCGCCCTCGAAGCTGCCGAGCACGACCGCCCGGCCGGAGACCGGCGGCTTCTCTTTCAGATAACCATCGACCGTCGTCACGTGCGGCAGATCGACCCCCGGCAGGTCCGGCGTCAGCGGGCGCGAGCCCGTGGCGATCACCACGGCGTCGGGCTCGATGCCGGCGACCACGTCGGCATCGACCTCCTCTCCGAGGTGCACCTCGATGCCGAGCTTCTCGAGCTGGTTGCGATGCCAGGCGATGATGTGGTGCAGGTCGATGGTCTCGACGTACGGGATGTCGCCGGCGATGTTGACGAGCCCGCCGAGGCGCTCGTCCCGCTCGTAGAGGATCACCTCGTGGCCGCGCAGATGGGCGACGCGCGCGCACTCCATGCCGGCCGGCCCGCCGCCGACCACCAGGACGCGCTTCGGCTGCGCCGCCGGCAAGAGATCCTCCCAGCCATCCGACTCGTGGTGAAACACCGGATTCACCGCGCAGAAGCAGCGCTTGGCGAGGTAGAAGAACGAGACGCAGTAGCCGCACGAGGTACACTGCCGAACGTCCTCGTAGGCGCCGGCCTTCGCCTTGCGGGGATAGTCGGGGTCGGCCCAGGCCGGGCGGCCGAGGCCGATGATGTCGGCGGAGCCGTCCGCCACCAGCCGCTCCGCCAGGCGCGGGTCCATGACCTTGCCGGCGGCACCGACCACGGCCTGCGGGTAGCGCTTCTTCAGCTCTCGCGAGTAGCGGAAGAACGTCGCCTGCTCGAAATAGATCGGCACCAGCAGCCAGGCCTGCCCCCAGGGATGGGCGATGGTTCCGGCGGTGATCTCGATCCAGTCCGCGCCCTCCTCGATCAGCGCTGGGGCGATGAAGTCGTAGAGGTAGCTCTCGTCGTACCCCCGCGGCTCCTCGCCTGCGACGGGGGCCTCGTGCGCGGAGACGTTGACGCTGAGGGCCATGTGCGCGGGCAGAGCCGAGCGCACCGCCCGGGTCAGCCGGCGCAGGAAGAGGCTGCGATCCGCGCCGTACTCGTCGGTCCGCCGGTTCCAGCGCGGCGAGAGGAACTGCATCGGCAGCGACCCGTGGGTGGCGTGGATCATCGCGTAGTCGAACTCCGCCTCCGCCATGCGCGCCGCGCCGCGGGCGAAGGCCTCGATGGCCTCGTCCACGTCGGCGGCCGACAGCGCGCGGGTCGGCTTGCCGTGATAGGACCAGTCGCCCGGGGCCTCGCTCGGCGCCGGCACGAAGCGCTCCTTCTCCGGGAGGTGGATCTGCCAGCGCGGGTTCGACAGCGAGCCCGCGTAGAAGAGCTGCATGCCGGCCCGGGACCCCTCCATCTTGATCGCGCGGGCGAGCTCCCAGAGCCCCGGGATGTAGGAGTCGTCGAAGACCGCGAGATGGTTGGGCGCGACGTAGGACGAGCGATGAACGCACGCTACCTGGACGGTCACCAGCCCGTAGCCGCCGCGCGCGATGCGGCGGTACATCTCGACCGTGCGGGGGAGAATGTAACCCCAGGGGTCCGCCGATCCACTCCACATCGGGCGATGGTGAAAACGGTTCGCCGCCTCCATCGGGCCGATCCGGATCGGGTCGTACACGGTCGCCATGGCAGACCTCCCCGCCGCTCAACGGGAGCCGTAGCCGATCGCCGGGCGAGGCGCGGTCGGCGGGGCTCCGCTGCGTCTACGAGTCGTCTTGGCGCGCCGCTTGCTCCCGCTCGAGGATGAGCGACGGAGGTGCGCCGTGATCATCATCCACTGTATCGCCTGCAAGTCCCCGATGCCCCTTCACGAAGAGGTCTACGGGCAGTTCCGTGGTCGGCTCGGCTGCTGCGTATGCGGGTCGAGCCTCGACCTCGAGACCGAGACCGCGCCCGGCGAGCGCCCGCGGGTCGTTCGCCTGGCGGCCGCCGAGGTCGTCGAGGTCCACACCTCCTGACCGGGCTCGACGGGCACCGTCCGCGTTCCGGCCACTTGCCATCACCAGCTTTCGCTGCACGTACCGTGCCCCATCTTTTCCGAGCGAGCGCGGGCGGTTGGGCCCTACTCTGTGTCCAACGAGCCCAGCGCTCCGCCGGCCTGTCTCCCCAGGCGTCATTCATAGCGCTCTATCGAGTCAGCCTGCGGCGAGGTCCGGACGGCCCTCGCCGTGCCTGCCCCGAAACGCGCCACCAGCGTTCCTCACTCGACGCGGATCGGCCGGTCGTGGGGCAAGCTCGCGTGAGCACCGTGGCACCCGAGTTGCACGTGCGAGAGTCTCCAGCAACGAGCACAGAGGAGGAAAGCCATGCCGAGCCTCGAATACGAGTTCACCTACCGTGCCGCGCTCAACCCGCTGATCGACATCGGCGCCGGACCTTACGGCAACCGGATCGTCGGCGAGGTGATCGGCGGAGACTTCTCAGGGCCGAGGCTCAAGGGGAAAGTCTTGAGCGGCGGCGCGGACTGGGCGCTGGTCGGGGCTGACGGGCGATTGCGGATCGACGTTCGCCTTCAGCTGTTGAGCGACGACGGCGCGGCCATCTATCTGGCCTACTACGGGATCCTCGAGTTCAACGAGAAGATGCAGCAGGCGCTCGCGCAGGGCGGCGGGACGGAGTTCGCGGACCACTACTGGCGAACCAACCCGCGCTTCGAGACCGGCCACCCGAAATACGCATGGATGAACCACGGCGTGTTCATCGGAGAGGGCCGCATGCTGCCGGGGCGGATCGCCGAGTACCGGGTCTATCGCGTGAGCTGAGACGCGCTCCCGTGCGCGCGGCCGCCGCGCGCACAGGAGCGAATCCCGCTTGCCTGAAACCAGCAGTCGCACCGGAGGAGCACATGGACTTTCGCCTCTCCCCCCGCGCCGAGGATCTTCGCCAGCGCTTGACCGCGTTCCTCGCCGCCAACGTCGATCCCGTCGAGGCCGAGCTGCTCGGCGTCGAGCACGCGCCGACCGTCGCCGAGCCCTACCCGCCGCCGATCCGAGCCCTGCGCGAGAAGGCGCGCGCCGAGGGGCTGTGGAACCTCTTTCTTCCCGACCCGCGCCACGGAGCGGGCCTCACCAACCTCGACTACGCCCCGCTCTGCGAGATCATGGGCCGGAGCCTGGTCTCGCCGCAGATCTTCAACTGCGCGGCGCCCGACACCGGCAACATGGAGATCCTCGCCGAGTTCGGCACGGCGGAGCAGAAGGAGCAGTGGCTCGCGCCGATGCTGCGCGGGGAGGCCCGCAGCTGCTTCTCGATGACCGAGCCGCACACCTCGGGCGCCGATCCCACCGGCCTCACCACCCGCGCGGTGCGCGACGGCGACCACTACGTGCTGAACGGCCGCAAGTGGTTC
>JACPRU010000074.1 GCA_016189835.1 Deltaproteobacteria bacterium
CGCGGGTCAGTTCTGGCTTCGGCCGGGATGGGGCGACTCGCCGCGGGCGGCGGCGACGCGCTCGATCGCGGCGATGATCTCGGGCCCGAGCGTGCCGGCGGGAAACACGGCGCGGATGCCCATTTGCTCGAGCACGGGAATGTCCTCGAAGGGGAGCGTGCCGCCGAGCACGACCGGGACGGAGCCCGCGCCGCGCTGCGTGAGCAGGTCGAGGATCTTCTGGGAGTAGACCAGGTGGCCGCCGCCGAGCGAGGAGAGGCCGACGACGTCGACGTCCTCCTGGATGGCGGCTTCGACGATGGCCTCGCAGGTCTGGTGAATCCCCAGATACACCACTTCCATTCCGGCGTTGCGCAGCATCTGCGTCACCACCTTCACGCCGCGGTCGTGGCCGTCGAGGCCGACCTTCGAGACCAGGACCTTCAGCTTCTTCTTCGACATGATCAGAATCCGGGAGGCTGCACGACGCCGAGGGGGTCGTACGGCTGGCCCGTCGCGACGCGGATCGTGCCGAGCATCTCGCTGAGCGTCGCCCAGGCTTTGGCGGCCTCGATCATCGGCGGCAGGAGATTCACCTTCTCGCCGCCCTGCGCCCGCTCGTGCAGGCGGCGAAGCTCTTCCCGGACGCGCCGCTGGTCGCGCGTTCGCTTGAGCTCCCGAACCGCGGCGGCGAGGCGTTCCCCCTGCCCGGGCGGCTCGCGGTGGGCACCGCCCGGCGTCGCCTTCTCGCGCTCGGTCCGGAAGGCGTTCACGCCGACGATGAGCTTCTCCCCGCTCTCGACCTCGCGCTGCCGCTTCTCGGCCGCCGCGTCGACCTCCTTCTGCACCCAGCCCGACTTGATCGCCGCGATCATGCCGCCCTGGCGCCGGATCTCGTCCATGACCTTCACGGCGTCCTGCTCGATCCGGTCGGTGAGGCTCTCCACGTACCAGGAGCCGCCGAGCGGATCGGCGACGCGCCCCGCGCCGGTCTCGTAGGCGAGCACCTGCTGGGTGCGGATCGCCAGCGTCAGGGAGTTTTCCGTCGGCAGGCCGATCGGCTCGTCGTAGGAGCAGCAGTGCAGCGATTGCGCCCCGGCGAGGACGGCGGCGAGCGCCTCGTAGGCGATCCGGATCGCGTTGTTGAGCGGCTGCTGCGGGTAGAGCGACACGCCGGCGGTGTGCACGCCGAAGCGGAACTGCCAGGAGCGCGGGTCCTTGGCGCCGAAGCGCTCGCGCATGATTCTCGCCCACAGCCGTCGCGCCGCCCGCAGCTTGGCGACCTCCTCGAAGAAGTCGATGTGGCAGGAGCAATAGAACGCCCGTCGCGGCGCGAACTCGTCGATCGCGAGGCCCCGCTCGAGCGCCTTCTCCACGTAAGCGATCGCCAGCGAGAGGCCGAAAGCGACCTCCTGCGGCGCGTCCAGGCCGCCCTCGCGCATGTCGTAGAGGTTCGCGTTGCCCGTGTACCACTTCGGCATCTTCTTCGAGCAGAACTCGATGATGTCGACCGAAGCCTTGAGACCGAGATCGACCGGGCACGAGTGGCCGTAGCCGCAGTACTGGAAGTGCAGCGCGTCGTTCTGGACGGTGCCGCGGAGGTCAGCGGGATCGATGCCGCGGCGCTCGGCGGTGGCGACGTACATCGCCATCCAGGCGATGCACTCGAGCCCCGAGATGTCGAAGGACATGCTCACCTTGTCGATCGGAATGCCCTCGAAAAGCTCCTCCATGTCGCGCAGGGAGTTGAGGCTCACGCCCTGCACGCCCGCTTCGTCGATCCCCATCGGATGATCGGCGTCGATGCCGAGCGAGCCGTTGTTGTCGTCGATGACCGACAGGCCGGAGACGCCTTGATCGATCTGGAACCGAAGGCGCTGATTCGTGTCCTTGGGAGAGCCGAAGCCGCACACCTCGCGCCGGGTCCACAGGCGGCCGCGATACATGTCGGCGTACACGCCGCGCGTGAAGGGGTACTCGCCAGGGTTGCCGAGGTCGCGCTCGTAGTCGAGCCGCGCGACCTCTTGCGGGCCGTACAGCGGCTTGGTGGGAATCCCGGACCAGGTGGCGGGCGTCTTCAGCTTCTCGAAGTAGACCTGCTCGAGCTCGCTCACGTCGCGTGACATCTATGCCTCCCCGGGCGCCGGCCCTCGACCGCGCGGATCGTCGCACAGCGGCGCACCCATCCCGATGTAAGGAAGAATCATGCCACGGGTCTGCGGTGACGCTCAACGGGCGTAGCGGGGGATGGCGAGAGATCTTTCGGCGAGAGACCGTCGGCGAGAGACCTTCTCATCGGCTGCGTGCCGCGCTAAGGGATTCGACGATCCGGGCTGGCACGACCGTTGCGTGAAAGCCCGTGAGCGAGGGCTTGCGCGCGATGGCCGAACGGCAGGGCGGAACTCGAGGGCGACGATCACGCCTGCTGCTCGCCCTCATGCCGGCGGGCATGTTCTCGCTCGTGCTCGGCCTCTGGTCGGGGCTCGAGCGTCTGGGATGGGCGCTGCCCGCGCCGCATCCGGGCCTCGCCCTCGCACACGGCCCGTTGATGATCTCGGGCTTCCTCGGCACGCTGATCGGCGTCGAGCGCGCGGTAGCGCTGGGCGGCGGGTGGGCGGCGATCGCGCCGGCGGCGACGGCGCTCGGCGCGCTGGCCTTGATCCTCGGCGCGCCCGAGCCGATCGCGCCGGCGGCGATGGCGGTCGGCAGCGCCGCGCTGGTCGCCGTCTTCGCCGCGGTGCTGCGCACCGAGCGCCTGCTCGGCACCGTGGTCATGGGGCTCGGAGCCGTCGCCTGGCTGGTCGGCAACGTGCTCTGGCTCGGCGGCGGCGGCATCCCGCAGGTGGTCTCGTGGTGGCTCGGCTTCCTCGTCCTGACGATCGCCGGCGAGCGGCTCGAGCTGAACCGGGTGCTGCGCCTCTCGCGCGCGCGACGGGCTGTCTTCGCGGCGAGCATCGCGCTGCTCGCGGCCGGGCTCTTCCGCGGCGGCCTCTTCACCGCGGACGGCGCGCGGCTCACCGGCCTCGCGCTGCTGGCGCTCGCGGCATGGCTGGCGGCGAGCGACGTGGCGAGGCGGACGCTGCGGCAGGCGGGACTGCCGCGCTTCACCGCGCTCTGTCTGCTCTCGGGCTATCTCTGGCTCGGCGTCGGCGGAGCGCTGGCGCTGCGCTTCGGGGCGGTGACCGCCGGGCCCGCCTACGACGCGGTCCTGCACGCGGTGCTGCTCGGCTTCGTGTTCTCGATGGTCTGTGGCCACGCGCCGATCGTCTTTCCGGCGATCGTCGGGCTGCCGATCCCCTTCCACCGGCGTTTCTACGCTCACCTCGGACTGCTGCACGGTTCACTGGTCGTGCGGGTCTGCGGTGACGTCTTCGCTCTCGCCGAGCCGCGCGCCTGGGGCGGAGCCTTGAACGCAGTCAGCGCCGTCCTCTTTCTGCTCAATACGGCGTGGGCGGGTTTGGCGGCGCGGGGGGCGCCCGCCGCGCGGCCGGCCGGAGGAGCGAGGACATGACCGAGGCCGATGTGCTCGAGGCGCTCCGCGAGGTGGTCGACCCGGAGCTCGGCATCAACGTCGTGGATCTCGGCTTGATCTACGGCGTCGAGGTCGACGGCGGCCGGGTCCGCGTGACGATGACGATGACGTCCAGCACCTGCCCGCTGTCCCTGTACGTGAGCGAGCTGGCCGAGTCGGCGATCCGCAGCCGCGATCCCGGACTCGAGGACGTCCGCGTCGACCTGGTGTGGGACCCGCCCTGGGATCCGCAGCGGATGTCCGAGGCCGCGCGGCGCCTGCTCGGACCGTAGCGGCGGAGCCGCGCGCGGGCGCGCCGATCAACGGTAGGCGAGAGGAGCGACCGCGGCGGCCGACCTCAGGAAGGCGCCGACCGCGGCGGCGGCGACGCCCGCCTGGCGCACGCAGTCGCCGACGCCGATGCCGCCGAGATAGTTTCCGGTGACGAACAGCCCCGGCACCGCATCGAGCCCCGCGCGGATGCGTCGCACGCGGTCGGTATGGCCGATCGCGTACTGCGGAATCGCCTGCGCATGCCGATCGATCGACACCACGCGCGGCCGGCCGCGCGCGCCCACGATGCGTGCCAGGTCGCGGCTCACGGCGTCGACCAGCGGCGCGTCGTCGAGGAGGCCGCCCTCGGGATCTCGCGATCCGCCGACGAAGCTGGTGAGCGCGACGTGGTCGGGCGGAGCGCGATCCGGGAACAGCGACGAGCCCCAGAAGCAGCCGAGGATGCGGGCCGGCTCGCCGGGAGCGACCAGAAAGCCGAACCCGGCCAGCGGGTGCTCGACCCGCGAGCGCGGCCAGGCCAGGCTCACGCACGCAAGCGGCGGACCCTCGATCTCGCCGAGCGCGCGGCCGGCATCGGGCGCGAGCGCGCCGAGGGCGACCGCCGCGGCGGCGGGCGGCGCCGCGAGCACGACGGCGCGGGCGGCCACGGTGCGGGTCCCGCCGGCGGCGCGCAGCGAGACGCGGAAGCACCCGGCTCTCTCGATTCGCTCGGCGCGGACGCCGAGCTGGACGCCGTCGCCGAGCCGCTGGTGAATTCGCCGGCACAGCGTCTCGAGCCCGTCGCGAAACGAGATCACCGTGCGCGCCCGCGGCGCGCTCCCCGCGCCGTCTCGGCCTCTGCGCAGCAGGCCGCGGATCACCCCTCCGAAGCGTGCCTCCAGCTCGACGAGCGCGGGGAAGACCGCGTGAACGCTGAGGCGCACGGCGTCGCCCGCGAAGGTCCCCGAGACGAACGGGGCGACGATCGCCTCGGCCGCTTCTCGCCCGAAGCGTCGGGCGAAGAACGAGTCGATCGATTCCTCGCCGCCGTCGGGGCGCGGCGCCACCCACAGCTCGCCGAGCAGGCGCCCCTTGCCGCGCAGCGACAGCAAGCGCGTGCTCAGCAGCCCGGCGGCGGCCAGCGGCGCGGGGTGCAGCCGTTCCTGGCGATAGATGAATCGCGGGAGCCGCGGCGGCGCCGGCACGATCTCGTCGGCGAGCCCGACCTCGTGCACCAGCTCGAGCAGCTCCGCGGCGGCGTGGAGCCCGCTGGCCGCGCCCTCGACCAGGAAGCCGTCGCGGCGATGGCTGCGGATCGACCCGCCGACGCGCTCGCTGGCCTCGACGCAGACCGCGTCGAAGCCCAGCCGCCGCAGCCGCCACAGACAGGCCAGCCCGGAAATCCCGGCGCCGATGATCAGGGCGTCGAGCGGATTCTCCATGGCGGGGTGCATTCAGCTCGTTGACGAGAACGCGCCGCTCGCATCGGGCGCGGGCGGGAGGGCGGCGCACCTCACCGGCCGGATGACCCCGCGCCGGCACTCACCGATCTCTTCGGCGTTCGGGAACGGGGACCTCGATCGAGTTTGCGAGCGCATGCCGGTTCGGTGGGCAAGCATGGCGCATGCCAGGGGTTCCGTCCGGATCACGACGGGGACTGGGTCCGGGGGACACAGACCGCAATGGCGCCGAAGGACACACGGGTCGAACGGCGGCAGCGGGAATGTTGCCGGCGGATGCCGCGCAGCGCCTCGAGCCTCTGGCACAACTGATGCTGCCCCACTCTCGGAATCTTCCGAAAAGGAGCCGACGAATGCCCTGCCTCGACTACGACCTCACGCTGACCGACGAGCAACGCGCGATCCGCGACTCCGCCCACCGCTTCGCAGCCGAAGTCATGCGTCCGGCGGGGATCGAGCTCGACCGGCTCTCGCCCGAGGAGGTCGTCGCGCCCGGCTCGCGGCTCTACGACGTCGTCCGCCAGGCCCGCGATCTCGGTTTCATGAGCCTGGCGGGGCCGGCGGAGGTCGGCGGCCTCGGCGCCTCTCCGCGCACCCAGCATCTCGTTCTCGAAGAGCTCGCCTGGGGAAGCCTCGGCTTGACCGCCGTGATGTTCCTGTCGGAGTGGCCGCCGCTCGCCGCGCTGGGGTCCGGCAACCCCGCTCTGGCGGAGGAGTTCGCCGGCCCGTACTACGGCAAGGCCGGCGGCGTGCGCCTCGGCGCCTGGGCGATCACCGAGCCGAACCACGGCTCGGACACGCTCGGCGCCATGCGGCCGGAGATGGCGGTCGCCGGCCCGGGTGACCTCGTCGCGCGCCGCGACGGCGACCACTGGGTGTTGAGCGGGCAGAAGTCCGCGTGGGTGTCGAACGGGCCGATCGCGAACCAGGCGGTCGTCAACGTCAACGTCGATCCCAAGGGCCGGCTCGACCGCGGCGGCGTCTGCATCCTGCCGCTCGATCTCCCCGGCATCTCGCGCGGACGCCCGCTGAACAAGCACGGGCTGCGCAGCCTGCCGCAGGGAGAGATCTTCTTCGACGAGGTGCGCATTCCCCGCCGCTACATGATGGCCGAGGACGCCGCCTATCCGCGGCACGTGAACTCGACGCTCACCGCGTTCAACGCCGGGGTCGGGGCGATCACCGCCGGGCTCGCCCGGGCCGCCTACGAGACGGCGCTCGCCTACACCAAGGAGCGCATCCAGGGCGGCCGCCCGATCTTCGAGCACCAGGCGGTGCGGGCGCGGCTGTTCCGCATGTTCTCGCTGGTGCAGGCGACGCGGGCCTTCTCGCGCGAGGTCTTCGTCTACAACCAGACCCAGCTCGCCACCGGCGGCCCGGCGCCGATCGAGCACTCGATCGCCTCCAAGGTCTTCTGCACCGACGCCGCGCTCGAGGTGGCGACGCTCGCGGTGCAGCTGCACGGCGGCAACGGCATGACCAAGGAGTACCCCGCGGAGATGTTTCTGCGCGACGCGACCGCGCTCACCATCGCCGACGGCGAGAACGCGTTTCTCTCCCAGCTCGGCGCGGCGGAGCTCTGATCTACTAGGACGCGACTTCGCTGTCTTGCACGTAGATACGAGGCCTCAGGACGCGACCACCGTTCGGTTGCGGCTGTGCCGCGCTGAGCGCCGCTCGATCGCAGCGGCTGCCGCCGAGAACCGGAAGCCTGGGACGGACGCGAGCTTGTCGGTGGATTCCGGTCTTACTAGAAGCCGTAGCTGCCGCGCAGCACGACCTCGTCGGCGAATCCCAGGGCGCCGAGACGTCCGGGGCGCTTCTCCCCGCCGCCGAGCAGGTTTGCGAAGAGATCGACCCGCCAGCGATCTCCGACGGTGGCGCGCGCTCCGGGCTGCAGCCAATACGCCCCGTCGGGGTCGTAGTTGGCGAGCAGCTCGAGGAACAGGAGCTTGCGCCACACTCCCTGCGAGAGCGCGAAGGTGAGCTGCTCGGCGGTTTGGTTGACGCGCGCTCCGCCGGCGCGGATGCCGCGCGGCGCGCCCGCCACGACCGTCTCGAAGAACGTGAGACTGAGAATCGTCGTCGCGTCGGCTCCCGGGAAGAGGATCGTCGGCCGATCCACCGACAGCGCGTACCTCCAGGTCGCTCGCCGCCTCACGTGCGTGGGCGCCTGCTCGCCCGGTGCGGGCGCCTTCTGGTACGGCTGGTCGGGGGCGAACGCGGCCTCGAGGCGAAGGACCGCGCCGAGCGCGCGCGCGAAGTAGTTGGCCGATCCGCCGGCGAGAAAGACCCGCGGGTGGACGCCCTGGTTCGCGAAGCGAAGCGGCAGGGTGTTGCCCGGTGCGACGACGGTCGGCAGGCCGAGAATCCGATCGACGGCCGCCCCGCGCGAGCGCAGCACCCCGTCGTCGACCGGTTTGGAAAGCGCGACCGCGGAGAGCGACGCGCCGAGGACGTTCTCGGAGAGACGGCCGCCGACGGTCCAGTGCCCGCGCGCGGGCTCGTCGTCCACGGCGACGAAGCTCGGCAGCGGGTTGTAGGGGGAGCCGGGGGCGGGAAGCTGCGTGGAGATCGAGTCTCCGGGGTTGGCGATGATCTCGAGGACGGTCTCTTCGGACCAGCGGTTCGCCAGCGGCGCCGTCACGCGCAGCATCCACTGCGGAACGCGGATGTTGTCGAACTCCTCGCTGAAGGGCTCGAGGAACAGGTGCCAGGTCAAGTCGAGGGGATTGACGACGTCGAGCACCCGCCGCCCGAGCGTCTCGCCCCACACCACCTGCTGCTTGCCGATGCGCAGCCATGCGCCGCGGATCGAGACGTCGGCATAGAGTTCCCAGGCCTCGGCGCAGACGTGCTCGCTCGACACCCGCAGCCGCCAGCCGTCGCCGCGGAAGCCGGCGGGGCAGCCGTCGAAGTCGCGAAGACTCCGATCGAGGTCCGCCGCCTGCTCGGTCATCACGCGGAACTTTCCGTAGAGCCTGAGGGCCGCCGAGCGATCGTAGATCAGCTCGAGCTGTGCGAAGGAGCGCGCGAGGTTCACCGTGTGGCCCGTGTCGTCGATGCCGCGGTTGTTGGGATTTCTGCCGTCGAGGGAGAGCGCGCTCTCGAGGCGCACGAAGCCGGTGGCGTCGAGCCGCGGGTATTCCGCGGCCGGCACGGCACCGGCGCCGATCGTCCAGGCGGCGAGCGCGATAGGCCAGCCGGCGCGCGCGGCCGCTAGTATGCCGCCCGCAACATGGCTTCCGTGGTCCAGAAGTCCTCCAGCTTCTTCCCCGCGTTCTTCTCGACGGAGGCGGCGTCGACGTAGATGTAGGTCACGTGGTCGGCGAGCAGATCCATCGTGTGATTGGGGTGGTTGAACGAGATGACCGTCTCGCCGCCCTGGCGCACGCGCGCGTGGTGATGGGTGCCGGTCTTCCACACCCGACCCGAGCGGTCGTAGAAATCGAAGACCAGCGCCTTGCGCATCACCGAGTCGACGTAGAGGATCTTCTTCGCGTAGGGGCACTGCGGATCCTTGGGCACCGCTTCGAGGACCTGAACCTCCGGCCGCAGCTCCCAGCGCCCACGCGGGAAGCGTCCGGCGATCGTCGGCCAGGGATCGATCTGGTAGCCCTCCGACACGCCGGGCAGGATCATCGGCCGCCGCTCGACGAGCCGCCACGACCAGCGGCTCAGCGGATCGTTGTTGCCGTTGTGGTCGCTGCGGAAGATGTCGTTGCCGCTGGCGGATTCCCACCTCTGGTAGGTCGGCACCTCGCGCACGCGCCGGGTCGTCGGGGCGTAAGCGTAGGCGCGCTCGAGCAGCGTTTGGTCGTAAGGGCGCACGGTGAGCACCGCGAGGCCCCGATAGTCGAAGGGCGCGACGTAGCGGATGAGCAGGCGGTAGAGCTCGTCCTCGTGGCCCGGCCAGGACGGCGTGGGCTCGAGCCGGGTGCGGCCGACCGTGCTGATGCCGGCGAACACCCACTCGAGGCTGCGGTAGCTCTCCCCCTTGCGGATCAGGTGCTCTCCGCCCGCGTAGGAGAAGTCGTCGGCGTACTCGATCCACGAGGCGCTGGCGATGTTCCACGCCGCCTCGAGCCCGGTCTTTGGCTCGGGGAATGGAAATCCGCCGATCCATGGGCCGCCGTCGCGCACGCGTAGCTGCCCCTGCTCGTCGAGCATGGCCAGCCCGCGGTTGCGCTCGCTCACGGCGAGCCACCGAGCCGGCACCAGCAGGCTTGCGTCGGTCGTGGTCGGAGCGACCGTCAGCTCGAGCCCGTAGCGGGCGATCTGCTCGTAGGTTCCCGCGGGCAGGAGATCCTTCACGACGCTCAGGTTGTCCCGGCTGATCGTCGCGCCCACGCCGATGCGGCCGCCGCCCAGCTCCTCGAGCGCCGTCGCCGGTCGGATTCCCCAGCCCGGCGCCGCCGAGCGCAGCGCCCACAAACCCGCCAGCGCGCCGGCGGTCTCGAGGAATCGGCGCCGGCCCATCTCGGTCGCGGCGGCCGATCGCCGCCTCACCACGGCGATCCCAGCGTGCCCTCGAAAAACCCGCCGAAGCGCAGGAAGCCGCCCACCATCACGCCCACCATTCCGGCGATCGCGTTGTAGCGGGCGAGGCGGCGCATCCACGCCGCGGCGTCCGGGGCCGCGTTGCGCTTGTCCTCGATCTCCTGCCGGGTGGCGTCGTAGGGGAGCTTCACGATCACTCGCGGCCGCAGGTAGAAGGTGAGGATCGCCCCGTTCACCGTCACGGTCAGCCAGATCACGATCATGAAGAGCAGCGCGCTGCCGTAGCCGGTGAGATAGAACTGGTAGTCGACCAGGTCGCCCCACAGGCCGAAGCGCAGCAGCATGAGCAGCCCGGTCGCCGGCAGCCCGATGAGCGTCGCCCAGATCAGGCGTGCGAAGTCGACGCCGAGCCGGTCGCCGAGGCGCGCGGCCTGCCCCGGCGGGATCAGCTCGAGCCGCGGGGTCAACAGGAAGTCGAGGAAGACGTTGGCGCCGACGAAGATGCCGGCGCAGAGCACGTGCAGGCCGATGGTCAGCGAGTTGATCATCGCTCCCCGGTCCCCGCCCAGTAGCTCCCCGCTCGCAGAGTCTCGAGGTCGTTCTCGATCTGTTTCCTGTGCTCGGCCGCGCGGCCCTCGGCGCTGACGCAGGCCTTCGCCCACTCCGCGCAGTGGGAGCAGCGCTGACAGTCGAGCGAGCAGCGTCCGTCGCGGAAGAAGCTCAGGAACCCGTCGAGGCGGTCCGCGGCGATGCGCACGCGCCAGGGAGCCGGAGCTTCGCCGGACAGCCCCACCATCGGCTGCACGGCGACGAGCAACTCGGCCACGTCCTCGCAGCGCCGTCGGTGGTACGCGCCGGCGACCTTGAGGATCCACGGCGTGTGCGAGCTCGCTCCCTCGCCCATCTTCTCGCGCCCGGCGATCTTGAAGAGATCGATGCCCACCGCTTCGTACTCCGCGAGGTCCTGGGGACGGATCCAGGGAGCGCGCAGGTACTCGACGACGTCCGCGTTGCGGGCGAGCGAGCAGCGGTAGTAGCAGTAGTCGACGTAATAGCGCCGCTCGATGCCCTCCACCGAGTGAGAGATCGTGTTCGCGTGATACTGGCGGATCGGGCAAGAGAGCAGACAGCCCTCGTTGACCACCACCGACAGCCGGCAGTCCACCGCGCGGCGAATGCTCTCGAGGCGGCGGAAGTCCCGATTGATCTGCGGGTCGATGTGGATGAGGTCGGCGCCGAGATCGCGGAAGAAGGCCGCCTTGCGGGCGTCGTTCACCGCCGCCAGCACCGACACCTGCAGCTCGAGATCGGGGGTGCTCTTGCGCGCGAGCTCCATCACGTAGGGGTTGGCCGTGACCACCGCCGCGGCCCCCACGCCGCGCAGCCACTCGAGCCGCTGCAGAATCTCCCACCGGCCGTCCTCGGAGATCTCGCGGTTGCCGAGACAGGTGGCGTTCATCACGTAGGTGAACCGGATGCCGAGCTGCGCCGCTTGCGCGATCTGCGCCGCGACGTCTTCCTCCGTGGCCTGCGGGAGAACGAGCGAAGAGCGCACCGTGGCCTCGCGAGGCAGCGCTCCGTAGAGGTACGCCGGCCGCAGCGGCGCCACGCGCGGCAACAGCGCGGGATCCCAGTTGGTGGGGAGGATCAGCTTCGCGTCCATCACGCTCTCCGTCGCTGCGCGACGCCGAGCTCCGAGCGCTCGACGACCTGACGGAACGTCCACGCCAGACGCACGTCGCCGAGCCACACGATCTCGACCTCGGGGAGGCGCAGCTGCTGGCGGAGCCGCGCCTCGAGCGCCGCGACGCCGACCGGCGCTCCCTCGATCGCCGCGGTCAGGGTGTTGGGATCGTCGCGCACCAGCACGACGTTTCGCCCGACCAGATCGGGATCCTCGTCCACGGCGAGGCGCACGTCGTAGGCGGTGATCGCCCGCCCGGCGACGACCACGCTGCTCTCGGGCCGCCCGTACATCTTGAGGCGGCGCAGCGCGCGGCCGCAGGGACACGCGCCCGGCAGGAACGCCGCGATGTCCCCCGTCGTGTAGCGCACCACGACGCTGCCGCTTCCCGCGGTGAACTTGGTGACGACGAACCTGCCGCGCTCTCCCGGCGGCACGCCGCGCCCGGCGCCGTCCACGACCTCGAGGTAGGCGGTGTCCTCCTGGATGTGCGGCCCGGTGTGCCACGGGCAGTCGTCGAGGCCGATGCCGGCCTCCTGGCAGCCGGCTTTCTCGAAGACCTGGCCGACGCCGAGGCGCCGTTCGAGGAACTTGCGAAGCTGCGGCGTGAGCGGCTGGCCGACGGCGACGATCGACCGCACGCCGCGGAACGCGGCGCGCAGCCGGATGCCCTGCTCCTCGCCGTAGCGCAGGCAAGACAGCAGGAACGGAGTGGTCGTGCTGATCAGCTCGGGATGGACGCTCGACAGCGTGTGGAGGAAGCGCGGGATCGAGTCGGCGCCCATGCTCCCCCAGAAGTAGGCGATCGATCCGCCGAGCCGGGCGATCGCGTGGGCCTCGGCGGCGGCGAGCTTGTGCCAGGCCGGGCTCAGCAGCAGCGCCGTCATCCCGGGGCGGAACCCCATCCACCAGAACGCGCGCAGCAGGCCGCGGATGCCGTACTGCTGATCCTCGAGGCTCGACCAGAGCAGCAGCGGCTCTCCGGACGTGCCGCGGGTGCTGAAGCCGACCGAGCCGCCGGCCGCACCGGTCCAGTCCTGGCCGGCGCGCACCAGGATCTCCTTGTCGACGAGCGGGAACGACTCGAGGTCCTCGAACGACCGCAGGTGTGAGCGGCGGGGGAGGCCGGCCCGCTTCCACAGGTTGCGGTAGAAGGGAACGTGCGCGACCGCGTAGTCGACGACCTCGCGCACCCGCTCGAGCTGCCAGGCGCGCAGCTCCGCCGCCGACCAGCACTCGACCTCGTCGAAGTAGTCTCGAGCGGAGGCGGGCTTCATCGCGCGGCTCGAATCTCCGGCCCGAAGCCGGCGAGACGAACGCAGCAATCCTTCGGTCCGAGCGCACAGTGGCCGACGCGGGGACGGCCGACGATCCGCAGGCGCACGGCCGCGACGGAGCCGGCGTGCAGGTTGACCGCGCGGTCGCCGCTCAGGCGGTAGAAGCCGTGGCGCAGGTGGAAGCGGCCGCAGCGCGGACACTGCGGAGCGAGCAGCAGGCCCGACTCGACGTTCAGGAGGTAGCGCTCCCCGCCCACGCCCGCGAACGGCGGCGGCTCGCTGCCGACGGCGACGACCAGCGACCGACAGCGCGAGAGCAGGCCCGCGCCGCTCCGC
>JACPRU010000078.1 GCA_016189835.1 Deltaproteobacteria bacterium
GACCACGCCGGCGCCCGGAACATCACCGGCCTGTCCGACAGCCGAGTGACGTCGGGCTTGCCGCCCTCGCGCGCCCTGCGCACGTCGATCAGCGCGATCTCGGCGCGGTGCTCCGGGGCGGGGGCACCGCCGGTATGGGTGACGATCGCGTCGCCGTCGCCGCGCCAGCTGAAATAGAAGGGAAACCCCAGGCCGAGCGGGTGGAGCGCTCCGTCCGCCACTCCCAGCACCAGCAGGCCGAGCGGACCCTGTTCGGTGACGAGCACCGCCACCTCCCGGCCGGTCGGGGAATAGTACAGATAGATGGGCCCGCGCTCGCGGTTCTCATAGATCGGCGTGACCGCTCCGGGGTGATCGAGGTCGATGCGGTAGACTCCGGCCTGCTGAGCGACGTTGCCGGCGACCGTCACGCCCTGCACGAGGATCGTCCGGCCGTTCGGGGACCAGGTCGGCCAGGAGAAGCGCTGCTCGGACGAGGGGCGTTCCTGCGCCGCGCGGTACCCGGCCGCCACCACGCCGCCCGCTGCGGCGGCCATTCGACCGGCCTGGCCACGAGTGAGCGGCTGCGGTTCTCCGCCGTTGGGGTCGGCGAGATATACCTGGTGGTCGAGGCCGATGAGGGCGACGTTGCCGGGAATCGCTCCGCCGAGAGCGGACGAGCCTGCCAGCGCGAGCAACGCCCCGAGCGTGCGGATCTTCGCCAGCACCGTCTTCTTCCTCCCGGAATCGCGCGGCCGGCCTACCACGCGCCCCTGTCCCCAACAACCACTCGCCCCTTGCGCCCTCGGCACCGGCCCACGGCTCCGCCTGCATGACGCTCGAGCGGCTCGTTTCATTCATTGCGTCGCCGCGATCCAGCGGCTAGAAGCCCGGTCATGAATCTCGAATACGAATTCGGCTATCGCGCCCGCCTGAAGGCCCCGCTGGCCGTCGGTCCCGGTCCCTACGGCGCCCGCATTTTCGTCGAGGTCGAGGGCGGCGATTTCGAGGGCAAGCGCCTCAAGGGCAAGATCCTCACCGGGGGCGGCGACTGGCTGCTCGCCGGCGCCGACGGCTTCGGCCGCCTCGACGTGCGCGCGCAGTTTCTCACCGACGACGGCGCCGCGATCTATCTGGCCTACTACGGTATCGTCGAGATGACCGCCAAGGTGCAGGCGGCGCTCGGCGACGCCAAGACCGGCACCGACTTCGGCGATCAATACTTCCGCGCCATGCCGCGCATGGAGACGGGCGACCCCCGCTACGCCTGGGTCAACCAGACGCTGTTTCTCTCCGAGGGGCGCGTACGCCCCGGGCCGACCGTCGAGTACAAGGTCTACCGCGTCGCCTGAGCGAGGCTCCAGGACGGACTTCTCCGCTTTCGCCGACGGCCCGCTCGCCGGTGTTCCCGTAGATCGGCTCGACCCGCGCGGTCGGCTCGCGCCGCCGCGGCGGTGCGGTCAACGCCCCTTGTACTCGGGCGCGATCGGCCGCTCGATCCAGGCCCGGCGCTTGTCGTAGGGCTGCCCGAGGTAGGCCTTCATGGCCGCCAGACCGTCCTCGGACATCATGGTCTCGAGGAACGCCGAGTCCTCGATGCGCAGGCCCGCCTGCAGGTGCGTGTCGAAGCCGTCGTAGACCGCGCGCTTGGCCATCGCCACGGCGAGCGGCGGCAGCTTCGACATCTCGGTGGCGATCTCGCGGGCGCGCGCCGCCGCGTCGTCGGCAAGCTCGTGGACGAGGCCGAGCGCGAGCGCCTCCTCGGGCCGCACGACCCGCGCGCGCAGCACGAACTCGATCGCCTTGGCGAGGCCGACCAGGCGGGTGAGCTTCTGCGTCCCGCTGCCGCCTGGCAGGATGCCGAGCTTCACCTCCGGCAGACCGAAGCGGTGGTCGCCGCGCGCGCCGATGCGGATGTCACAGGACAGCGACAGCTCGAAGCCGCCGCCCATCGTGTCGCCGTTCATGGCGACGATCACCGGCTTCGGCAGAGCCCGCAGATCGTCGAGCATCCCATGGTAGCCGGCGGTCAGGCCGATGCCAGCGATGCGCAGCGCCTCGCGGTCGCTGGCGTACTCGACCAGCTCCTCGACGCTGTAGTGGGTGATGAACTTGCCCGGCATGCCGCCGGTCAGCACCACGGCGCGCACCGCGGGATCGCGCCAGGCGGCGATCAGCTCGACCAGCTCGCGGGAGCCGTCGGCGCAGAAATAGTTCATCGGCGGGTTCGTGTAGGTGGCGACGGCCACGCCATCCTTCGTCGTCTCGGTCTTCCACAGGCTCATGGCTCGACTCCTTCTGCGGCTCGCGGATCCGCTATTGGCTCATGTGCCAGCCGCCGTTCGGCGACAGCACCTGTCCGGTGACCCAGTCGGCTTCGCAGGATGCGAGATAGACCGCCGCCCAGGCGACGTCGTCCGGCTTGCCGAGCCGGCCGAGCGGCGTGGCGGCGGCGATCAGCGGATACGCCGCGTGCATGTCGCCGAGCAACGGCGTATCGACGAAGCCCGGGGCGATGGCGTTTACCTGGATGTTGCGCGACGCCACCTCGCGGGCGAGCGCGCGCGTGAAGCCGTGGATGCCCGCCTTGGCCGCGCAATAGTCGACCGCCCCGGCGCCGCCGCTCGTGCCCATGATCGAGCCCATGTTGATGATCTTGCCGTTCGACGTCGCGCCGCTCCCCTGCTCCTTCATGATCCGCAACGCCTCGCGCGAGCAATAGAAGGCTCCGTAGAGATGGATGCGCAGCATGCGGTCCCAGTCCTCGTCGCCGAGGTCGATCGTGGTGTCGCAGTGGGTCTCGATCCTGCCCCGGGTGGCCATCTCCTGCGCCTGCCGGGCCATCAGCGCGACGTAGCTCGAAGCGCGCTTTCCGGTGAGGCCGATGCCCGCGTTGTTGACCAGCACGTCGAGCCGTGTCTGCCGCTCGGCGAATCCCGCGAACATCTTCCGCACCGAGAGCGAGTCGGCGACGTCGCCGATCAGCGCCGCGCCCCCGCGCACGAGCCGCTCGCATTCCGCATGCACCGCCTGCGCCGCGCCCGCGTTGACGTCCGCCGGGAAGACGACGGCGCCTTCCTCGGCGAACCGCCGACAGATCGCCGCGCCGAGTCCCGAGCCGCCGCCGGTGACGAGCGCTACCTTACCCTCGAGTCGATTGCTCATCGCGAGATCCCCGAATCACCATGGTGACGACGGCGCCATGGGTCAATGACGGCCACGACACCCGATGCCGCCGCTCCGGGCGGATGAGCCGCGGCGAAGCATGGCAGCTCCATCCGCACCGAAGCCCCATCCCACGAGCCACGCCCCAAACTATATTTTGTAGCCCCCGTCGACGCTGATCACCTGCCCGGTGATCGCCCTACCGCCGTCCTCGGAAGCGATCAGCGCGGCCATCGGCCCGAGCTCCTCAGGCTCGATCAGGCGCTTCTGCACGTTGTCGGCCTCGGCCAGAGCCTTCAGCGCGGCGGCGGTGGTGCCGAGCGCCTTGCTGCCCTCATCGAAGTAGTCGTTGGCGAGCTTGGTGTTCGTCCAAGCCGGGCACAGCGTGTTGACGGTGATCGTCGGCGGCAGCTGATGCGCCATCGCCCGGGTCATGCCGACCAGGCCGTGCTTGCCCGCCGTGTAGGCGAGGGGCCCGCCGCCCATCTTCGCGTATCCCGATCCGATGAAGATGATCCGGCCGTAGTTCTGCTCGACCATCTGCGGCAGCGCCGCGCGCGTCGCGTAGTAGGCGGAGGTCAGGTTGAAGAACAGGTGGTCCTCGAAGAGCTGATCGTCGTGGGTCAGGGTCATGATGTCTTCGAGCTTCTTGTAGTAGACGCCGCCGGCGTTGTTGACCAGCACGTCGAGGCGCCTGCAGCGCTCGATCACCGTCGCCACCGTCCCCTTGATGGCGCTTCGGTCCATGACGTCGCACGGCAGGGCGAGACCTTCGGCGCCGAGCTCGCGGATCTCCCCGACCACCGAGTCGAGCTCGCTCCTGGTGCGCGAGGCGACCGCCACCTTCGCCCCCTGGCGCGCGAACTCGAGCGCGATCGCGCGCCCGATGCCTCGCCCCCCCCCGGTGACGAGGGCCACTCTTCCGGAAAGCTGCTTCATCGACTATGCACCTCCGCTGGGGCGCGGAGCATAGCCAATCCCCGGAGGGCGGCCAACCCGTGAAGCGGGGTGCGGGTCGAGCGGGGTGCGCGGGGAGGTACGTCGGGAATCAAAAGTAGGAGGGTTCTTGTCCGCCGCCCCTGCTTTCAGTAAAGGCGCTGCATGAACATCGGTCAGCTCGGCGTCTGGTTCTTTCTCGATGGATTGAACGCGGTCGACAGCGCGGCGTTCGCCCAGCAGGTCGAGCGCTGCGGCTATTCGGCGTTGTGGATCCCGGAGGCCGTCGGTCGCGAGCCCTTCGCGCACGCGGGCTATCTCTTCGACCGGACCGAGCGCCTGATTCTCGCCACCGGCATCGCCAACATCTGGGCGCGCGATCCGATGACGATGGCCGCCGCGGCGCGCACGCTGGCCGAGCTGTCCGATGGCCGCTTCGCGCTCGGCATCGGCGTCAGCCACGCCCCGCTGGTCGAGCGGCTGCGCGGCCACGACTACAAGAAGCCCTACAGCACCATGAAGGACTACCTCGCCAAGATGAAGGCGGCGATGTCCGACCCGGTGATGTACCAGTGCGTCAAGCCGAAGGAGGAGCCACCGATCCTGCTCGCGGCGCTGCATCCGAAGATGCTCCAGCTCGCCGCCGCCGAGACGGCCGGAACCCACACCTACTTGGTGCCGCCCGAGCATACCGCCAAGGTGCGCGCCGCGATCGGAGCGCAGCCGTGGATCTGCGCCGCGCAGGCGGTGATCCTGGAGAGCGACGCCGCCAAGGCACGGCGGGCGGCGCGCGCCTACATGAAGACCTACGTGCCGCGCCTGCCGAACTACACCAACAACCTGAAAGCGCTCGGCTGGAAGGACGAGGAGTTCGCCAACGGCTGCAGCGACCGCCTGGTCGACGCGATCGTCGCCTGGGGCAGCGAGAGCCAGATCCGCGAGCGGATCGCCGCCCACCACCGGGCGGGCGCGACTCACGTCTGCATCCTGCCGCTGCGGTCGGACGGCGCCCCGCTGCCCGACGACCGCGCCCTCGAGGCGCTGGCGCCGCGTTGATCGCACTGGCGGCCGAACACGACAAGAGGAGAGACGAATGATCCGGAAGATACCTGCCGCCGCACCGCTCGGCGCCGCACTGCTGCTCGGCGCGGCGCTTTCCGCCTGCCAGAAGGGCGGCGGCGAACACGATCACGGCGCGGCCCAGGGGCCGCCGGCCGACGCGGCGCACGGCAAGGTGGTGTTCACCACGACCTGCTCGACCTGCCACGGCCAGGACGGCATGGGCGTCAAGGGGCTCGGCAGGGATCTGGTCACCAGCGAGTTCGTCACCGAGTCCTCCGACGAGGAGCTGCTGAAGATGGTGAACACGGGCCGGCCGGCCGACGATCCGCTGAACACCACGAAGATCGCGATGCCCCCCAAGGGTGGCAACGCGGCGCTCTCCGAGCAGGACGTGCGCGACGCGATCGCCTACCTGAGGACGATCCACAAGCCGAGCTAGAGCCCGTCGATTCGATGGATTTCCGGTCAGGGTAGCGGTTCAGGCCACTTCCGGCTGCAAGCCCGGGGAGTGGCCGCGGCACGGCCCGGGCGCTCGGGGCCGCGTGAGGAGTTTACATGCAGGTCGGACGGGGGGTCTGGGGGGGCGGCGTAGTGTTGCTGGCGTTGCTGGCGGCGCCGGCGAGCGCCGTCTACCTCGATGGCGAGGACAGCGTGCAGCTCCTCGGCCGGATGTATTCGCAGGCCGCGCTGCGCACCGAGGAATCGTCCGGCTTGACCTTCCCGCACACGCCCCGCGGCCACGTCGTCCAGAGCCGGAACCTCGTCGAAATCGAGCTCGCCCAGGCGCTCGACCGGCGGTTCACCGAGCGCCCGGCGTGGCTCGGCGATCTCGGCTATCGGCTGCGCTTCAAGGGCGTCTACGAGGGCGTGTGGGACTACGGCCCCGAGGAATACTCCGAGCAGGTCGAGGTGAGCCCACCCTCGCCGTTCGATCCGCAGGCGTCGGCGCAGAGCCGCACCGTCCACCGCGCGCGCATCAACCGCCGGATCCTCGGCCGCCAGTACGAGCTGTGGAACGCCTACGTCCAGGGCAGCGCCGGTCCGCTGTTTCTGCGCGTCGGCCGCCAGGATCTGTCGTGGGGCGAGACCGATGGATTCCGCCTGCTCGACATGATCGAGCCGCTCGACAACCGCTTCGGTTTCCCGCTCGTCGAGGATCTCGACGACCGCAGGATGCCGCTGTGGATGGTGCGCGCGACGCTGGCGCTGCCCTGGCAGAGCGAGGACGTCACCAACCTCACGCTCGATTCGTTCTTCGTGCCCGCGCAGCTCGACGATCAGGAGGCGCCGATCGCGCCACGCGGCAGCCCGTTCGCGGCTCCGGCGCCGCCGAGCTTCTTCGATCGGCGCGTCACCCGACCCGGGCGCACGCCGGGCGACAGTCGCGGAGGCGGTCGGCTGATCGGCACCTTGTTCGCGGACGCGACGGTCTCCGTCGCCCACTACGTGACCTGGAACGACAGCTCGGCGGCGCGCGTGCGCATCACCCGGGTCGACCTCGTCGACGGCAAGCCGGTCGCCCGGCCGGCGCTGGATTTCGTCTTCTATCAGCAGCAGGTCACCGGCGGGACCTTCACCATGCACGTGAAGCCGCCGATCGACACGGTGGTGCGCGCCGAGGCGGCGATGTTCTGGGACGAGCGGGTGTTCGATCCCGTCCGCGCCGGCTCGGGCGCGAGCTTTCCGCTGCTGGTCGGCGAGGCGATTGCCGATCGGCTGAGCGGCGGACCGGGTCGCGCCGCCGGCGGGTTCACCCCGCGCGACGTCTTTCGCTGGGTGATCGGCTTCGACAAGGTGTTCTGGCTGCGCGCGTTGAACCCCACCAACACGTTCTCGTTCTCGACGCAGCTCTTTCACACCCACGTGCTCGACCACGACGACGGCATCCGCAACGGCATCACCAATCCCGACACCCGGGACTTCGTGCCGCGCAAGCAGGACGAATTCACCAACACGTTCCTGCTGAGCACGCTGCTGTGGCGGGGCCGGCTGCAGCCGTCGGTGTTCGCCTCCTACGATCCGCGCGGCGTGCTCGCCGCGGTGCCCGGGCTCACCTGGCTGATCGGAACGCACGTCCGGCTGACCGCGAAGTACGCGCTGGTGCGCGGCAACTTCGCGAACCTCGGCTTCTTCCGCGATCGCGACGAGGTGCTGCTGCGCGCCGAGGTGAGCCTGTGAGCCGCGGCCGCTGCGGCATCCTGGCTCTGCTGGTGTCGCTCGCCGCGGCGCTCGCCGGCGCCGCCGAGCCCTCGCCCGCGGTCACCCGCGAGATCCGCGCCGGCAACCTGGCCGAGGCCGGCCAGTGGCTGCTGCCCTCCATCCGCCGCTGGGTGGAGCGCGGCGACTTCGTGCTGCGGGTCGGCGAGCTGCGCTATGCGCCGCGCTGGGACGAGGAGTTCCTGAAGGCCTCGACCGCCAACCAGGGACGGTACGCGATCGACGCGGAGCTGAACGTGGTCGATGCGCGCAGCGGCGCCCGCCCGGACTTCGTGTTCGGGCTTCCCTTCCCCGCCATCGATCCGAGCGATCCCGACGCCGGCGTCAAGGTGATGTGGAACCGCTGGTACACGGTCTACAAGCGTACCCAGGTGAGGGTGCCCTCGCACATCCACGTGCTCGGCCGCGAGGGTCTGGTGCGCGACGTGGAGGCGCTGACCACGACCGTGGCGTACAGCGGGCGCGAGGGAGAGCCACTCGCCAATCCCGAGCAGACCGAGTACCGCGAGATCGTTCTGCAAACCTCGCCGAGCTACGTCGAGGGCGTGGCCACGCTCACCTGGCGCTTCCGCGACGAGCGCTGGGATTCGCTGTGGGTCTATGTGCCGCTGGCGCGCCGCGTCCGACAGGCGACCTCGGCGAACCGCTCCGACGCGCTCGCCGGCACCGACGTCACGCTCGACGATGCGCTGGTGTGGGCCGGCAAGAACCAGTCGTTCACCTGGAAGCTCGTCGGCTCCCAGGACGTCCTGGTGCCGACGATGTCGCTCGATCCCCAGCCGCTGCACGCCGGCCGCCGCTGGCAGAACGGCACCGAATGGATGACCGGCGCCGACTACCAGGGGGTGCTCTGGGGCTACCAGGTGCCCGGCTGGACCGGCGCCCCCTGGGCGCCGACCAACGCCTACTGGGTGAAGCGCCCCGTCTGGGTCGTCGAGGGGCGGCCGCGCGACCGCTACTACAGCTACGGCCGCCAGCTCTTCTACGTCGACCGCGACACGTTCCAGGCCTACGCGAAGGTCATCGACACGCCGGCCGGCGAATACTGGAAGACGGTGCTCGTCGACCTCGGCATGTCGTGCGCGCCGGACAACCAGCGCTGCTACCCGGTGGTGGCGATGAGCCTGTTCGTCGACGACAAGAACGACCGCGCCACCGCCACCTCGGTCGCCGGACCGGGCAGCGTGGTCTACGTGAACACCCCGCGCGTGCGCGCCGAGCAGTTCACGCTGCAGGGATTGTTGAAGCAGGGGAAATAGGGGTATCGAGCGGCGCATGAGGCTCGTCGTCCCCGCCGTCTACGAAGACGGTTTCCTCGAGGCGATGGCCGGCTTCATCGACTTCTTCCGCAAGAAGCACGACTGCCGCGTCGGCTGCCGCGACTGCCGCCACTGCGACGACTGGGCGGAGCGGGCGCTGCGCTTGCGCGACGATCACGCCGCCTTCGCCGAGCGCGTCGCCGCCGCGCTCGAGCGTTACGAGAGCGGCGGGTTCCGCAGCGTCAGCGGGCGGTAGCCGCGATTCGCGGCGGCCGGCCCCGCGTGTCCCTACCGGCGAAGGCGGGCGATCACCTTGATCTCGACGAGGCCGCCGGGGATCGCCAGCTCGGTGATGCCGATCGCCGTCCACGCCGGGTAGGGCTCCTTCACGTAGCGGTCCTTCACGCTCATGAACGTGAGCAGGTTGGCCTGCAGGCCGACGTGGAACGTCGTCATCTCGACCACGTCGGCGAACGACAGTCCCGCGGCCGCGAGCACGCCCTGGAGCGACTCGAAGGCCTGGGTGAACTGCGTCTGCGGGTCGGCCGCGGCCTTGCCGTCCGGGCCGATACCGATCACGCCCGAGCAGTACAGGTGATCGCCGTCCTTCACGCCCGGCGAAAAATGGTACTGATCGTAGTAGGCCTCCATCCCCTTCGGAATCACGACATCCCTCTTGTCCATCGATGACCTCCTGGTTGTGGGGATCAGCGCGCGGCGGCGCCGCGGAGAAAATAGAGACCGGTCGGATCGATCTCGGCGACCAGGCCGGTGCGGATCCAGTTGTCGGCGACCAGCGTCCCGCCCGCCGGCGCGTGCGCCGACTTGATGCCCAGCTCGGCGGACTCGACCGCGTCCCAGCCGATGTTCAGCGGCTCGCCGGTGGCGGGATTGAGCGGCCGGGTATCGACGTTCGGCAGCGGGATGCCGACCGCATCGTCGAGAAACCACGTGGGATGGCTGGCGATGATCGGCCCCAGGTCGTTGCGCCCGAGCACGGTGAGCACCGGCGCACCCACCCGCCGCGCCAGACGCCGCCGCGCCGAGAGGCTGAACGGCCCCTCCACGCCGACCAGCGCGCCCGCGCCGACGCGCAGCCGCGGGATGCGAGGTGGAGCGTCGAGGAAGCGGGCGACCGCCGTCGGCCAGGTCGCGACCACGTAGTCGACGCGCTCCGGCGGCGCCGCAGCGTGCTCCCCCCAGCCCACCCACACCGCGGCGCCGCGCTGCCAGGCGCCGAGCAGCGTCGCCAGCGACAGCCAGTCGGTCGGCGGCTCGAGCAGCAGCACCTGCGTGTCGGCGTCGATCATGAAGAAGCTGCCGACGTCGATGGCCGTCGCCGCCAGCGTCTTGTGGGTGTGGACGACCTCGCCGCCGCGATCGGGCTTGGCGAACGCGATCAGCGGCTTCTTGTAGTCCGGCCGCTCGCTCCTCGGGTCGCCTTCCTCGCCGAGCAAGGCGGCGACCGGAACCGCGCGCTCGCCCGCGCCGATCACCAGATCGGCCCCGAACAGCTCGACGGTCTCGGCCGCGATCGCGCCGGCGCTCACGTACGCCAGCATCTCGGTCTCGAAGCAGGCGAACAGCGCGGCGGCGAGGTCGGCGGGCTCGGCGACTGCCACGGCGACGCGCGAGCCCTTGGCCAGGCGCGCGCGCAGTGACGCGGCGAGCTTCTTCGCGCGCGCCGACACCTCGCCGTACGACACCGGTCCGCCGTCGGTCACCAGCGCCGCCCGATCCGGGGCGCTGCCGGCGAAGGCGTGCAGCGTGATCTCGCCGACGCGCTTGAGCGGCACGTGCGCGTAGCGCGCCGTGTCCTCCGGCCAGTAGGCGGCCAGCTGGCCGAGCGCTCCCTTGCCCATCGCGCGCCGCCCTCAGCCGACCTGGGTCTCGGAGAGCACGGGCGCGACGCCCTTGAACTGGAGCGGCAGCTCGCGCACCCAGGCGACTTCGCCGCCGGCCCCGAAGCGCTCGGCGAGCGCCGCGACGATGCGCTCGGCGAGAGCGGCGGCTCGGGCTTCGGGCTCGGGCATCAGCAGCCGGAGCTTGCCGCAGTTCAATCCCTCGCGCGAGATCACGAACGGCATTCCCACCGTCTCCGGCACGGCCTCCTCGAGCGCGAGCTGAACGTCGTACGCGACCACGGTCTCGCCGCCCAGCCGGAAGCTCGCCTCCCAGCGGCCGACGATCTTAATTCGCGGCGACGGCAGGCCGCAAGCACACGGCGAGTCGTCCCGCGTGATCACGTCCTCGGTGTCGTAGCGCAGGTACACCGAGCCCTCGGGAATCAGGAAGCAGTGTACCATCGAGCCCCGCCGGCCGGCCGGCACGGGCTCTCGCGTCTGCGGATCGAGCGCCTCGACGTAGCAGGTGTCGGGAACGACGTGCAGGCCGCTCCGCTCGGTGCACGACACCGCCAGCACTCCTTCGGTCGCGCCGGCGACCTCCGCGATGCGACCGACGCCGGTCATCTCCTTCAGGTGCCGCTCCATGCCGGCGGTGATCGGCGCGCCGGTCACCAGCAGCACCTCGGCACGGTCGAACAGCGCGCGCGGCTCGAGGCCCATGCGCCGCGCCGCCGCCAGGATCGGAAACACCATCGGCAGGAACATCGTCACGTAACGCGGTCGGAAGCGGCGCAGCGCATCGACGATGCGGTCCGCGTAGCGCGGCAGGTACGTGCCCGACACCACCACGCAGGGCGCGTCGAAGAATTCGGCGAGATACGGCTGGATCGCCGCGTAGGCGTGCCAGGCCGGAGCCGAGATCACGAACGGCGAACCGGGGCGAAACCCGGCCCACCAGTGCGCGCGCGCCGAGGAGCGGCCTTGCCGGCGCCGCCAGCGGGGATTGACGGTCAGGAACGTCGTGCCGCTCGTCCCGGAGCTGACCGTCAGCGTGTCGCCCACCCGCCCATCGGCCCGCCGCTCGATGCCGAGCGCGTGGCTCTGCAGCTCCGCCTGCCGGCCGAGCATGTCCCGTTTGCGAAACGTCGGCAGGCGCCGCAGGTCGTCGAGGCTGCGGAACTCCTTCGCGTCGAAGCCCGCCGCGCCGAAGCGGCTCCGATAGAACGGCAGCTCGCTCATCGCCGTCTCGAGCACGCCCCGCAAGCGCTTCGTCCACCACCGTCGCAGCGCGGCGGGCGTCAGCGTGTCGAGCCGGTCGAACGGCTCGGCCGGGCGCGCTCGGCCGTTCAGCTCCATGCCAGTCTCGCCGCGCGCCGCTCCGCGGCGCAGCCGCGCCCGACGATCTCGGCGCCGTCCAGCCGGTAACCGATCGCCGGGCACTCCGCGGCGAACCGCGCGCTCAGCGCGACCCCTCCGCCCGCGAGCGGCTCCGCCCGGTACGCGGGGTCGAGGTGGAAGAGGCCGCAGCTCGGACAGTCTCCGCTCACCAGGTAGGCGGCGTCCGCGCGCAGCAGCCGGCGCACCGGAGCGCCGATGGCGGCCTGCAGTCGCTCGGCGTCGGCGCGGGCGGGCGCGCCTTCTACCTCGCTCACCGCCGCCCAGCGCAGCCGCGACCCCGGCGGCAAGCCGCGCGTGCCGAGCGCATCGACGAACGGCGCGATCAGGTCGCGGCGGATGACCAGCGCCGAGGGATGCACGGCCTCGAGGATCCCCAGCAGGCGCGCCGTCATGCTGGCCACGCCGTCGTTGCAGATCACGCTGGCGCCGAGCCGCGTCGCCGCTCCGCGCCGCAGGTGCGACACGTAGATCGACGACGACAGCAGCACGCAGGGGTTCGAGCCGTAGTCGAAGAACGCGATCGAATCGCCCGCCCCGAGCCCGAAGCGCGCCCACAACCGCGACACCGCGCCCGCCCAGGCGTCGAGGTCCCTGCCGTCGAGCGAGGACCAGACCGGCGGCTCGCTCGTCGCCTCGATCTGCAGCGCGACGCGCGGCTTCGCGCCCGCGCGCACGCGGCCGGCGAACGGGTCGTCGTGCGCCCCGGCGAAGTCCTCGAGATCCTCGACCGACCAGGGCGCCGGCACGCCGCGCCCGTCGAGGCGCGGGCGATAGAAGGGAAAGTCGCGGAGGTCGGTCACGGCGCGGCTCAGGTCACGACGGCTCGCCGCCGCACCCTAGAATTTCGCCATCGCTCCGCCGAGCGCGGCCAGCACGGCGGCGACGACGTTCCAGTAGTAGAAGCGATCCTGCCAGAGCGTGACGCGCTCTTGAGCCGCGCGCATCTCCTCCATGTCGCGCAGGCCCGCCGAGTACGGCATCTTCTTGGTCAGCACCGCCTTGTACCAGTAGCCCGACAGGCCGCCGGTGATGAACAGGAAGAACCACGACGTGATCATCAGCGTGATCCATCGGCCGTAGGGGCCGGTGACGAAGTCGGCGGTGAGCAGGCTCGGCAGCTGTCCCATCAGCCACAGGCGGGCGAACCCGGAGAGGCCGAGCAGCAGGATCGCCGTCGTCCCGACGACGAACAGCCCGCCGCCGATCTTCTGGCTGACGACCGTCGAGTGCGCGGGCGGAATGCGCTTCAGCGCGGGATTGAGAATCGCGGTGTTGAACACGATCGATCCGACCAGCAGGATGGCCGAATAGACGTGGATCACCCGCAGAAGCTGCAGCCAGAAGACGGTCGACACGGGTGACGGCGGCGGCGTGGCGGCGAGGGTCGGCGCCGTGGCGGCGAGGAATCCGGACCGGTCCTCGCCGCCACGTCACCGGGGCGCCTCAATCGTGCCAGATCTTCGACCGGTTGCGGATGCGGTCGTTGACGTAGCCGGCCTTGTAGTAGGTGTCGTAGAACTCTTCGTCGACGTTGTGGATCACCGCGCCGAAGTGGGCCTGCATCGGGTTGTAGGTCACCGGCCACTGTCCGAAGTTCTTCACGCAGTAGTCGATGTAGGCCGTGAGCGCTTCCTTGACCCAGGGCGAGGGCCGGGTGCGCGGGTCCTTGAGAATCGCGTCGCGGGTGGCGTCCTTCCAGGGCGCGCCGACCGCGCGCAAGTAGCCGGTGGGGGCGTCGTTCATCACGCCTTCCTTGCCGTATTTCTCGTCGTACCAGAAGTCGACCAGCTGCTCGGCCGACTTCCAGCGCGGCGACGGCACGTAGGTGGCTTCCTTCACGCCCTCGATGCCGAACACCTTGATCTGTCCGGTCGAGATCGGCGCCCGCGGGTTCGGCGCCTCGACGTGGAACCCGAGCCCCCGGGAGATCTCGGGCATGGCGCCGAACAGGATCTCGGGGTTGAAGCCGCAGTACACCCAGTTGCCGAGCCCCATCGCCTCGGCGGCGAGGCGAATGTTCTGGATCTGCATGCCCGTCGGGTAGCTCTCGGTCTGGAAGATCAGCTGCTCCGACCCGGCGATCGTCGAGGCCAGCTCGAGCTTGCCCTCGCCGATCCACTTCTCGCAGCCCGCCGGACGCCCGCCGTTCCACTCGTCGACGAAGTACATGTGCCAGCAGTCCATGAAATTGATCAGCGCGGAGTTCAGGTAGCCGGCGTCGGTGAGCGGAATGAACCAGGTCGTTCCCGGGCTGTTCATGTTGACCTGGTAGGGGCCCATGAGCGTCGCGTTCGGGGCGCCCTGCGCGCGCATCACGTGGTCGACGTCCGGGCGCTCGTCGAGGATCTGCGTCGTCGACTCCTCGTACCAGCGCACGACCTTGTCGTAGTCCTTCTCGCCTTCGATCTCGATCGGCTTCTCGCGCTTGGTGGTCGGCTTGTAGATGAAGGCGCCCTGGTCGTTGATGATCAGCAGGTCGGTCGCCAGCGAGTTCCCGGGATGCGGCGTGGTCCGGCCGGCGATCCAGGTGAGTTCGTGAAAGCCGCCGTCAAGCGAGATGTCCCACGCCACCAGCCCGTTCGGACCGCAGGCCGCCCAGGCGATCAGCGCCTCCTCGAGCTTGGAGAGCGGCTTCGGCTCCTTCTTGGAGACGAACTGCATCGGACCCTTCTGCTGCTTGACCAGGCGGCCGGTGGCCGGGTGCTTGTATTCGGTGCCGGAGTCGATGCGGTAGCCGCGCCCGACGCGGCGGCTGCGAATCGTGCTGCACAGCTGGAAGAAGCTCGGCGTCTGCTCGAACGCGTACTTCAGTCGCTCCTTGTCCGTCATGGAAAGTCTCCTTCGATCTCGTTCGTCGCTACACGGCCGCCGGGCTCCGCCGCCGGCAGCCGCCCATCGATGAGCACATAGTCAACGGCTCGCCGCGAAGTCAATCGCCGTCGCCGCCGAACGCGGAGCATACTCCCAAAGATTGAATCGGCGGGCGTTTTGGGCGATGGATTCGGATCGGGATTTGGTCTAATTCGCCGTGATCTCGGCGCACGGAGGACATCCATGGAATTCCAACAAGTCGTAGGCATCCGCAGGTCGATTCGTTACTTCGAGCCCGACAAGCCGGTCGAGCAGGAGAAGATCCAGAAGATTCTCGAGGCCTGTCGCGTGGCCTCGTGCGCGGTCAACGCGCACTGGTTGAAGGCGGTGGTCGTGCGGCGCGACGACATCGCGCCCGCGGATCTGGAGAAGATGAAGAACCCGGTGCAGGCGAACGTGATCGCCCTCGCTCCGGTACACATCTACTTCTACGGCGATCCCGGAGTGGTCAACCAGATCAAGGGCTCGCGCCTGAAGCAGCTCCACGACGTCGGCGCGCTCAACCCCACCCACGGCTGGAGCCACAAGTTCGTCGACGAGGTCGTCTACCCGCAGATCCTGAAGCCGCTCACCGACAATCCGTTCTACCCGGTCGCGCTGGCCTTCGACTGCGGCGTCGCCGCGTGTCAGGGCGTCTTGATGGCGTTCGACCAGGGCCTCGGCGCCTGCCTGACCGCGTTCGTCCCGGAGGTCGTCGCCAAGTACACCAAGGTGCCGGGCAACTGGATCCCGTTCTACCAGCTGAACGTCGGCTACCCCGCGGAGTCGCGCGAGGCCGGCGGCCAGCGGCCGCGCCCGCCGTTCGAGGAGCAGTACTTCCTGAACCAGTACGGCAGCTCCTTCCCGCGCGATCCCAAGGTCGTGAAGGAGCTCGAGGCTTCGGGCCTGTTCACTACCCCGGCGCGGCCCGACAACGCGGAACGGCGCAAGGAGATCCGCGATCTCGCGCGCCGGCTCAACCTGCCGATGTGACGATGGCGCTCGACAAGCCGCTCACCGACTACGACACCGTCAAGACCTGGGACCAGGGTCTCCGCCGTCAGTGGGGCGGAGACCCGCTCGCCGAAGAACCGGATATGCTCGAATCGCTGCGCGAGTTCTGCGAGTTCGTCGCCGAGGATCCCGACGCCATCGCGTCCAAGCTCTTCCGCATCCGCAAGTCCGACGGCGAGCGCGTGCTGTCGGTCAAGTGGCGCACGCATTACGCCGACAAGGTGAAGGAGTTCCGCGCCCGATCCGGCGGCGGCCCCGAGGGGCAGCGCAAGGGCTCGGCCGTGCTCTCGTTCATGATCCACAACGGCGTGCTGATCCAGGCCTGAGGAGACCCGCATGGCCAACAAGCGTCGCTACTGGGGGGTGATTCCCCCCCTGCCGGGAGCCGCCCTCGGCGCCGCTGTCCGGCAGTGCGAGGCGATCGGCCTCGAAGGCGTCTGGGCGATCCAGCTGTGGGGGCCGCCGTTCGTCACGCTCGGCGCCGCCGCCATGGCCAGCACCCGGCTGAAGCTCGGCAGCGGCGTCGCGCTCGCCTTCGTGCGCAGCCCGCTCGAGACCGCCGCCGCGGCGCTCGACGTCGATACCATCAGCGGCGGCCGCATGGTGCTCGGGATCGGGCCGTCGGTTCGCTGGTGGAACGAGGAGTGGTTCGGCGTCGAGTACGGAAAGCCGATCCCGCACCTGCGCGAAGCCGTGCGGGTGATCCGCGCGATCATCGAGAAGGGGCACAGCGGCTCGCTCGGCCGGATCGGCGGCGAGTACTACAAGCTGAACCTCGACCGCTACAAGGCGCTGGCGGCGCCGGTGCGAACGCACATCCCGATCTATCTGCCGGCGCTCTACGAGACCGCGATGCAGCTCGCCGGCGAGGTCGGCGACGGCCTCGCGTCGCACCCGATCTCGAGCGAGCAGTGGGTCTTCGAGCGCATCGTGCCGAACGTCAAGAAGGGCCTCGACAAGGCGGGCAAGCCGCGCTCGAGCTTCGACCTGAACGTGTGGCTCTACGTGGCCCCGAACGCCGACACGAAGCAGGCGATCGCCGAGACGCGGCCGACGGTCGCGTTCTACGCGCTGCACACGCAATACGAGAAGTACTTCGCCGCCAACGGCTTCGGCCGCGAGGCGCGGGCGATCGCCGCGGCCGCCCAGGCGAAGGACGAGGCCGCGATGCTGCGGGCCTGCACCGACGCGATGGTCGAGAAGTTCGCGATCATCGGCTCGCCCGACGAGGTGCGGCGGCGCATCGACCGCATCGCCGAGGTGGTCGACTCCTTCACGCTGTGCGCGCCGTACGTCGGCATCGGCGGCGAGCGCATCGGCTTCTACAACCAGCAGATCGCCGAGACGTTCTACGCCTGAGGTCGCGATGGATGCCGCCCGGCCCGAAGAAGTCGGACTCGATCCGGCGCGAATCGAGCGCCTCTTCGCCACCGCCGAGCGCATGGCCGCCGCGGGCTGGATGTTCGGCGGCGCTTTCGCGCTGGCGCGCCGCGGCCGGCTGGACGCCGCCCGGCGCCGCCCGGCGCGCGCCGACGACGTCTACACGATCCTCATGGCGTGGGCCGACCCGGCTCGCGCCCTCGTCTTCGTCGGCCTGACCGCCGGCCTCATCCACGAGCATCGCCACATCCTGCGCATGCACACGCTGTCCGACCTCGTGCAGGCCTGCGTGGTCGATTGACAGGAGCCCCTCCCGTGCCCCGAGCCCAGAGCGCAGTCGAGCAGATCATCCGCCACCACGCGGCGCGGCAGCCGGAGGAGACCTGGCTCAAGTGGAAGGACGGCGGCTACAGCTACGCGGAGGTGCTCTCGAACACGCAGCGCGCCGCCAACGGCCTGCTCGCGCTCGGCGTGAAGCCCGGGGAGCGCGTGGCGATCATGATGGGCAATCGCCCCGAGTTCCTCTGGGTGCACTTCGCCATCAACTTCATCGGCGCGCACTCGGTGCCGATCAACACCTCGCAGCGCGGCGCCACGCTGCAGCACATCCTCGCCAATTCGGACTCGGTCGCGGTGGTCTTCGAGAACGCGCTGCGCGACGCCGTGCTGTCGGTGAAGGACAGCGTGCCGGCGCTGCGCTCGACGGTGGTCGCCGACGGCGCGGCCGGCAAGGGCGTCGACTGGACGATCGAGAAGCTCTTCGATCATCCCGACCGCGAGCCCGAGGTCGAGGTCGCCGAGCCCTCGGCGGCGGTCGGCATGATGTACACCTCGGGGACGACCGGCCCCCCGAAGGGCGTGGTCGCCACCGGCTACGACATGACGCCGATGCAGACCGTGTTCCGGGTGAGCGGCGTGCAGCCGGGCGAGACCATGTACACGGCGCTGCCGCTGTTCCACGGCAACGCGCTGCTGATCTCGGCGATCGGCTCGCTCACGATCGGGGCCAAGCTGGCGCTCGCCGAGAAGTTCAGCGCCTCGCGGTTCTGGGACGACTGCCGCAAGTACGACGCGGTCGAGTTCAACACGCTCGGCGGCATGGTCTCGATCCTCATGAAGCAGCCGCCGAAGCCGAACGACCGCGACAACCCGGTGCGCGTCGTGATCTCCGCCGCCTGCCCCGCCAACGTGTGGCGCGAGTTCGAGCAGCGCTTCGACGTGCGGCTGGTCGAGTTCTACGGCATGGTCGACTCGCCCGGCTTCCTGATGAACGACGTCGGCAAGGTGGGCGCGATGGGCAAGCCGATCGGCGGCGTCGAGTTCCGGGTGGTCGACGATCACGATCGGCCGCTGCCGCCGGGCAAGGTCGGCGAGCTGCTGTTCCGCCACCCGCGGGGGCCGCTCACGCTCTACTACAAGCTGCCGGACGCGACCTCCGAGGCCTACCGCGGCGGCTGGTTCCACTCCGGCGACCTCGCCGAATACGACGCCGAGGGCTTCTATTACTTCCGCGGCCGCAAGAAGGCCTCGATGCGCCGCCGCGGCGAGAACATCTCCGCGTGGGAGGTGGAGTCGGTGCTGAACGAGCATCCCGCGGTGCTCGAGTCGGCCGCCTACGCGGTGCCATCCGAGCTCGGCGAGGACGAGGTGATGGTGGCGGTGATCGTCCGACCGGGAGTGAGGCTGACGCCGGCGGAGCTGCTGGATTTCTGCCAGGGCAGGATGGCGCATTACGCCGTCCCGCGCTACGTTGACTTCGTGGAGGACATCCCCAAGACCGGCACGCAGCGCGTGCAGTACGGCGTGCTTCGCGAACGGGGCATCACCCCGACCGCCTGGGACCGCGAACGGGCCGGCTATCAGGTGTCGAAGAAATGAGGGAAGGCCGGCGGCCCGAGCGCGGGTCGGCGGCCCAGACTCGCAGGAGATCGAACATGGCTGAGAACGTCGTCGTCGCAGGCATCGGCATGACGCGCTTCGGGAAGTATCTCGAGCGGGGCGTTCGCTCGCTGGCCGAGGAGGCCGTCGGCGACGTGTTGAAGGACGCCGGAGTGGAGCCGAAGCAGGTCCAGACGGCCTACTTCGCCAACGCCGTCGCCGGTCTCATGACCGGACAGGAGATGATCCGCGGCCAGGTGGCGCTGCGCAACACCGGCCTGCTCGGCATTCCGATCTTCAACGTGGAGAACGCCTGTGCCTCGGCGGCCTCCGCGTTCCACCTGGCGTGGATGGCGATCGCCTCCGGCCAGTACGACGTGGCGCTCGCGGTCGGCGCGGAGAAGCTGTTCCACGAGGACAAGTCGCGGGCGTTCCGGGCCATCGGCGCCGCGGTCGACCTCGAAGCGATCAACGACCTGAAGAAGAGGATGGCCGAGGCCGCGCAGGCCAGCGGCAAGCCGCCGGACGAGAAGGGCGGCCAGAACCGCTCGTTCTTCATGGACATCTACGCGACGATGACCCGCGAGTACATGAAGCAGAGCGGCGCGACCGCCGAGGATTTCGCCGACGTGGCGGTCAAGAACCACGACCACGGCGCGCTCAACCCCAAGGCGCAATACCGCAACCGCTGCACCCGCGAGGAGGTGCTCGCATCGCGCGACATCTCGCCGCCGCTCACGCTGATGATGTGCTCGCCGATCGGCGACGGCGCCGCCGCGGCGATCCTCTGCTCGGAGAAGGCCGCGCGCACGCTGGGGGTTCGCCGGCCGATCACGGTGCGCGCCTCGGTGCTGGTCTCCGGCCGCGACCGCAAGGCCGACGAGCCGGGAGCCGCGGAGCGCGCGGCGGAGCGCGCTTACCAAATCGCCGGCGTCGGCCCCGAGGACATCGACGTGGCCGAGATCCACGACGCGGCGGCGCCCGCCGAGCTGATGATCTACGAGGACCTGGGCTTCTGCAAGCGAGGCGAAGGCCCGCGCCTGCTGCGCAGCGGCACGACCAAGCTCGGCGGCAAGCACGTCGTCAACCCGAGCGGCGGCTTGCTCGCCAAGGGGCACCCGATCGGCGCTACCGGGATCGCGCAGATCGTCGAGATCTGCGAGCAGCTTCGCGGCACGGCCGGCGACCGGCAGGTGAAGGGCGCGAAGATCGGCCTGACCGAGAACGGCGGCGGCTTCCTCGGCCGCGACGCGGCGGCGATGTCCGTCCACGTCTTCGGCGCCTGAAGCGTCGGGAGTCTTTTCGCGGTTCCCGCGAAAAGACTCCCGACCCCTTTCTTACGTGCGGCCGATGAGCGCGCCGAGCGCGCCCGCCAGCCGCGACTCGTCGAGGATGTCGGCGGTCACGGCGCGCAAGCCGAGACGCGCGATCGCCTCCACCTCGCCGGCGTCGCTCTCGTCGAGAACGAACGCGTCGACGAGATTTCGGTAGCGGACGGCGATCGACGCCGGCCGGTCGGCCAGCCCGGCGGCCTCGAGCACTCGGCGGCGCGCCCGCGCATGGTGCTCGATGCTCGCGCTCGCGCTCGGCCGGGCGCAGACCACCGGCGACACCGCCAAGCGGCGAGGCACGCGGCGCATCGCCGCCTCCATCCCGTCGAGCGCGAGGATCGGGCCGATGCTGGTCAGCGGGTTGCTCGGCGCCAGCACGACGGCATCGGCTCGAGCGAGCGCGCCGAGCGCCGCCTCGGCGGCGGCGCCGCCGGCGGGCACGGTCTCGGCGACCACCGGCTGCGCGTGCTCGCGGACGTACCATTCCTGGAAATCGAGCCGGCGCCCGTCGGCGAGGCGCAGGCGGGTCGGGCTCGGACGGTCGCTCGCCGGCAGCAGCCCCGCGCCGCGCACGCCGAGGCGCCGGGCGAGATCGGCGGTGACCTCGGTGAGGCTGCGGCCCTCGCCGAGCATCCGCGCGCGCTCGAGGTGCAGCGCGAGATCCCGGTCGCCGATGCCGAACCACACCGCGGCGCCGAGGCCGCGCAATCCGTCGCGCACCGCGAACGTCTCGCCTCGCCGCCCCCATCCGCGCACCCCGTCCCACAGGCCGGCCAGGGCATAGGCGATCGAATCGAGATCCGGGCAGACCTTGAGACCCATCCACTCGAGGTCGTCGCCGACGTTGGCGATCACGTCGAGGCTGCCGGGGCCGATCTCCCGGGCGAGCGCGGGAGCCAGTCGGGCACCGCCGAGTCCACCGGCCAGCAGGACGACGTGCATGATGGAGGCTTAACAAAAAGGGCGGCCGGAGGCATCTGCGACCGCCCTCGCAGCTCACCGCGGGAGGCCGTCCGGCCCGGCGGTGCCCTTGCGGCGCCTGCCGCGCCGCCCCGCGGTCGAGTCGGCCCCGACCTAGCGGCTCGACTGCCGCGTCGTCCGCCCCACGCCCGTCGCCGCTCGGGGCACCGCCGCGCGGCTCACGACCGGCTCATCCGAGGCAGACCTTCCACGACTTTCCGCCGTCTTCGCTGCGCAGGATCGTTCCGTAGCCTCCCACCAGCCACCCGTTCTGGGCGTCGGCGAAGTCGACCGAGCGAAGCCACGTGTAGACCGGCATGCCGAGGTCGGCGCGAGTCCACTCCGTCTGCCCGGCGGGGAGACGCACGACCTCCCCCGCCGCCCCGACCGCCCAGGCGGTGCCGTCGGCGGTGACGTAGGGCTGGTAGAGCGGATCGGCGAGCGGAAAAGCGAGCTTCATCGGCTCGAAGCGCCAGGTCGCGCCACCGTCCCGCGTGCGCGCGATCCGGCCGTCGAGGCCAGCCGCCAGGGCTTCCCGATCGTTGATCACGAACTGACCGAAGAACGTCGGCAAGTTCATCGCATCGACGATGCCCGACTCGGGAGTCATCAGCGTGTTCTGGCGGGCGGTCCAGGTCTGGCCGCCGTCGATGGTTCTCAGCAGCTGTCCGAACTCTCCCGAGATCCAGCCGTTGCGCTCGTCCGTGAAGCGCACGTCGTAGAAGATCGGATCCTGCATGGCGAGCGCCATCTCGGACTCGCTGTCCTGCGGCGCGAGCGCCACCTGGCGTGCCTGCCAGGTCTGGCCGCCGTCGCTGGTCTCGGCGAGGGTCGATCGGTCGCCGACCGCGAAGCCGCGGCTCTCGTTCAGGAAGTACACCGAGAACAGGTAGACCTTGGTGCCGCTGTCCTGCTTCTGCCAGGTCTTGCCGCCGTCGGCCGAATGCAGGATCAGCCCCTTCTGCCCGACCACCCACAGCCGGTTGCCGACGGCCGCGATCTTGTAGAGCGCGAGGTCGGTGCCGCCGTCGATGCGGGCGAAGCTCGTACCCCCGTCGTCGGTCGCGAGCATCTTGCCGCCGTAGCCGACGATCAGCGCCCGGGTCGGTGACAGCGCCTTCACGTCGTAGAACTTGTCCGAGAAGTAGATGTTCTGATCGCTGAGCGGCACGTTCTCCACCTGGGAGTGACAGGCCCCGAGCGTCACACCCAAGCCGAGCGCGGCGGCGGCGATCCCCAGGCGTACCTTGATCCTGCTCACGACCACGGCCAAGCACTCCTTCTGAACCGCAACCGAGCGGCCATCCGAGCCATGAAAAGCCGAACTGCTCCTACCCAATAGATTCTTCGAGTGTCAAGAAATTCCGAGAGTTAGCCGCGCTCGCAGAACCTCCTCCCGAAAAAGACTCTCGACCCCTTTTCGGGCGTCATGGCTACGGCGGCTGCTTGGGGAACCACTTGGCGATCTCCGCGGCCTCGATCACCTCCTTCTGGCGATCGATCTTCCAGCCGCCGTCTTCCTTGATCAGCGTGTACAGCTCGTATTCGTCGATGCCCAGTTGGTTCAAGAACTTGTCCTGCGACGAGAGCAGGTTCGGCACCACCGCTTCGTCGCCCTCGAGCTGGGCCTTGCCGACCTTGAAATCGAAGATCTTGACTTCGGAGAAGGCGAAGATGTACTGCGACTCCTTGACCCAGACCTCCTTGGGCTTGACCAGCCCGGTCTTGCGATCGGTCTTCATCGCCTTCGACACCAGCTCGTAAGCCGCGTCGAACCGCTGGTCCTGGATCGCCGACAGGTAGCGCCGCAGTGCCTCTTCCGGCGACAGATCCTCGCCGAGGCACGGCGCGCCGAGCGCCGCCGCCGCGACGAACGCGACCAGCAGGAGCCCGATTCTTCGCCAGCGCAGCTCGGCCATCGACGACCTCCGGGGTGCCAACGCCTGCTTAGAGTATGGGCCGCCGGATTACAATTCACCGATCTCGCGGGCTGTTCGAAAGATTCCCGGCGCTGCGCCCAAAAGAGGGTTGTCGACCCTCGGCCCGCCGGCCGACGATCCCGCCGACGTCGAGCCATGACCGGCGGTGGGGCGGTCGGCGCACGGAGGGGATATGCCGCACTGGTTCGTGATCTGGGCCTCCTTGGGGGCAGCGACCCTGGCATGGACGGCGACCAGCGCCGAGGCCAGCGTGATCAGCTCGCCGAGCCTCGGCGGGCGAAACTCCGGGATGGGCGGCGCCGACGTGGCGACGCCGGAGGACGGGCCCGGGATCCTGCTCTCGAACCCCGCCGGCGTCGTCGGTCAGAGCGGCACGCGCTTCAACGTCAGCTGGTTCACGATCTTCTTCGACGGCCACTACCAGCGGCCCGACCTTGGTTACGATACCAAGAGCAGCGAGATCCCCATCGCTCCCACGCTGTGGCTTTCGACCGACCGCCTCGCGCCCTGGTTCGTCGGCGCCGGCGTGTACGGCTCGGTGGGCGCGTCGTTCAACTTCCCGGGCAACCCCGCCGTGGGGATCCCGAACCGTTTCTTCAGCGAGATGACCACCATCCATCTCGGCCTGGTGGCGGGCCGCGAGATCGCTCCCGGCCTGCGCCTCGCGATCCAGCCGATGCCCACCTACGGGAGGGCCCGCGCGCACTACCCGAGCCCGTTCGGTCCGGTCTCCTTCGACATCGCCGGCGCGGGGATCGCCGGAATGGTCGGCCTGCTCTACGACGTCGACGAGCGCACGACGCTCGGCGTCGGCTACCGCTCGCCGGGGATCGTCTACATGAGCGGCGACGGCGAAGTCGGCCCGGCCGCGGAGCACGTAGACTGGAACCTGCACCTGCCGCAATCCGTGAACTTCGGGCTCGCCCGCCAGATCACCCCACGCCTGCTGGTGGCGGCCAACGCGCGCTGGACGGACTACGGCCAGTTCGAGAAGGGGCAGCTCGACTTCCGCGCCGCTGAGCACGCCGCGCTCGATCACGGGCCGTTCTCCGCGACGCGAGCAACCTTCCGCTACGGCCTCGGCCTGGAGTATGCTCTGGTGAAGGATCACGTGTGGCTGCGCGGCGGGGCCTCGCGTGAGCAATGGATGATGGAGGGCTCGTCGCTGTCCCCGGTGATCTACGACACCGGCGACGTGCTGTTCGCCATCGGCCTCGGCGCCGCGTACGCCAACTGGGGCGTCGACTTCATCGCCGGCATCCCGTACCAGGAGGACCGCGTGGTCACCGCCGCCGAGAACCCCGCCTTCCCGGGGCGCTATTCAGGCGGCGGAGGGGTCGCCGGGATCTCCGTCACGTACCGCTTGGACTAGGCGCGTTGGCCAGCGACCGACCCGACCCGCCGCGCGATTCCCGCCGTCAGGCGACGATGTTCACCGGCGGCTGTCACTGCGGGCGGGTGCGCTTCCGCGTCGAGGCGACGCTCGAGCGCGTGACCGAGTGCAATTGCTCGGTCTGCTCGAAGAAGGGATTCCTCCACCTGATCGTGCCGCGCGAGCGCTTCGAGCTGCTCGCCGGAGCCGACGAGCTGTCGACCTACCGCTTCAACACCGGGGTCGCGCAGCATCTGTTTTGCCGCCACTGCGGCATCCACTCTTTCTACGTGCCGCGCTCGGATCCCGACAAGATCGACGTCAACGTGCGCTGCCTCGACGGCGTCGATCTCTCGGCGGTCCGCCCGCTTCCCTTCGACGGACGGCACTGGGACGAATCGATGGCCGCGCGTCCCCCCTGGCGCTGAAGCGGCGGGTCTCGCGGCCGCGTCATGCCGCCTCCACGGCGCGCGGGAGCGACGTTCCGGTCAGTGCGGCAGGCCGACCAGGCGCCGCGCCATGACGATGCGCTGGATCTGGCCGGTGCCTTCGACGATGTCCATCGCCTTGACGTCGCGGTAGAGCTTCTCCACGTAGTGCTCGCTCGCCACGCCGGCGTCGCCGAGGATCTCCACGGCGAGGCTCGTCGCCTCCTGGGCGATCTGCGGGCAGAACGCCTTGGCCATCGACGCCTCGACCTCGTTCGGCTGCTCGGCGTCGGCGAGCCACGCGGCGCGCCAGCACAGCAGTCGGCCGACCTCGATCTTGCGCGCCATGCGGGCGAGCTTCTCGCGGTAGCGCTGGTAGCGCGGGATCGGACGGTCGAGCCGGTAGTGCTGGCGCGCGAAATCGCGGGCGGCGTCGTAGGCGGCGCGGGCGATGCCGATCGCCATCACGGCGATCGCCGGGCGCGTCGCGTTGAAGCTCTTCATCGCTCCCTTGAAGCCGGCCCGGCCCGCGTAGTGCGCCTCGCCGCCGAGCAGGTGCAGCGCCGGGACCCGGCAGTCGCGCAGCGTGAACGACGAGCTCTCGTAGGCGATGAGCCCCATCTTGTGCTCGTAGCGCAGGTCCTCCAGACCCGGGGTGCCGCGCTCGACGATGAACGCGCGATGGCCGGCGCGGCCGAGCGACTTGTCGATCGTCGCCCACACCACGATCCACTCGGCGCGCATCGAGTTCGAGATGAACGTCTTGGCGCCGTTCAGGATCCATGCGTCGCCGTCGCGCACGGCGCTGGTCTGGATGCCGGCGACGTCGCTGCCGGCGCCGGGCTCGGTCATGCCGAACGCCGCCCAGTGCGGGCGGGTGGTGTCGCGAAACGGCGCGAGGAAGCGCTCCTTCTGCTCGGGCGTGCCCATCGACAGCAGCGGCGGCCCGCCCAGACCGAGGCCGGGCAACGCCACCGACATGCCGCGGTCCCAGTACGACATCTCCTCGGCGAGCAGCACGCCGCGCCGCGCGGCGGTGCGCGGCCCGCCCGCGGCGCGCGGCTCCTCCACGCCGATCGGCTGGCCGATGCCCTGCTGCCAGGCGAGCAGGAAGAAGGGATGCTCCGGCGGCACGGGCTCGCGCTTGCGATCCGCCTCGATTCCCAGCGGACGGAGGTAGCGCCGGCCGAGCTCGCGGGCGCGCTCGAGCTGAGCCCCAGCCTCGGCGCCGATCTCGAACGTGATCATCGCAGCCCGATCTCCCGATCGACCACCCGCTCGGCGACCGCCAGCTCGGCTTCGTCGCGACCGCCCGCGAGCTGGGCGAGCGTGCGAACGTCGCGCATGTACTTCTCCACGGGATGGTCCTTCATGAAGCCGTGACCGCCGAGCACCTGGACGGCGTTCGGTCCCACGAACAGCGCCTGCTCCGCGGCCTCGGCGAACGCGCACGCGCATTCCCACGCGGCGCCTCCGCGGTCGGCGGCGGACGCCGCGCGCCACACCGCCAGGCGCGCGGCGTCCACCGCGGTGGTCAGGTCGGTGAGCAGGAACGCCAGCGCCTGATGGTGGGCGATCGGCCGACCGAATGCCGTGCGCTCCATCGCATAGCGGGTGGCGTAGTCGCGCGCCGCGCGCGCCACGCCGACCAGCAGCGCCGCGACGTGCAGCCGGATCCGGCCGAGCGCCCGCGCGACGGCCTCGGGGTCGTCCACCCGCCCTGCCACTGGCGCGGCGCTCAGCCGCAGCGCCGAAGCCCCCGCGGCTTCGAGCCCGCAGGGCCGAACGGGCTCGAGGTCGATCCGCTCGCTCACCCACAGCGCGCGGCGCGGCTGCAGGATCAGCACGGCGTCGAGACGATCGGCCGGCACCCAGTCGGTCGTCCCCGACACCCGCCGTCCGCCGGTCGTGAAGCGCTCCGCGGCGTCCACCACCGCCGCCACCCGCCGCCCGGCGCCGCCGACCGCGCGCGCGAGCATCTCGCTGCCGGACTCGATCGCCAGATGGGCGGCGAGGCCTGCTGGATCGAGCGCCAGGGCCGCTCCCGCGTCGGTCGCACCCAGCTCCTCGAGGACCAGCGCGTGAGCGAGCGCCCCCGGACCGCCGGGCGCCCCGAGGTCCCGGGTGGAGAGCCCGAGGCGCGCGAACTCCTCGATCAGCCCCTCGTCGAGCCCGCGGCGGCGTTCGTGCTCGCGGCAGCGGGGCGCCAGCCGCTCGGCGGCGAACCGCCGCGCCGTGTCCTGGATCAACCGTTGTTCTTCCGAGAGCCCGATCTCGAACACGCGCATTCTCCGGCGTGGATCCGTTCCGCGCCCTGCCCGCATCCGCCGCGTTCCCGACGAACAGTTGATGGATCTCCACGAGAAGCGCAAGCGGCGAACCATCTGCGAGACCGCGGGCGGGACTGCGCGGGTCGCGCCCGTGCCCGGCACCCGGGGGCTGCGACGACGCGGGGCGCCGGCTCGTTCCACACGGCGCGAGCGTGCGGCGCAGAGTGGGACGCCGGCTTGCGGCGCGTGCTCGGGGCGCGGGCCCTTCCCTCGCCGCACCCGGCGGGGCTACAAGCGGAGAGCCGCTCTCGCCGGAGGCGGCCGGAGGGCCTGCGCATGAGCCGTCCCAGCTACGAGCGCCTGAGCTTCCTCGACAACTCGTTTCTCGTCATGGAAGGGCCGTCGAGCCCGATGCACGTCGCCGCCACGGCCACGTTCGAGACCGGCTCGCTGCGCGGCGCGGAGGACGGCCTCGACATCGACCGCATTCGCGCCTACGTGAGCTCGCGGCTGCACTTCATCCCGCGCTACCGGCAGCGCCTCGCCTTCGTTCCGCTCGAGAACCATCCGGTATGGGTCGACGACGAGCACTTCAACATCCACTACCACGTGCGCCACGCCGCGCTGCCGCGGCCGGGAGACGAGCGGCAGCTGAAGCGCCTGGCCGCGCGCATCATGAGCCAGCACCTCGACCGCTCCAAGCCGCTCTGGGAGATCTGGGTGGTGGAGGGCCTCGAGGGCGGGCACCGCTTCGCGCTGGTCTCGAAGATCCATCACTGCATGGTGGACGGTCTATCGAGCGTCGATCTGCTGAACGTGCTCCTGCAGCCCGATCCAGTCGAGGACTTCGAGCCGCCCGCCGAGTGGGCTCCGCGCCCGGCGCCGACCGCGCTCGAGTTGTTCACGGACGCGCTCGGCCGCTGGGCCGCCGCGCCGTTCGCCATCGGCCGCAACCTCCGGGACCTCGCCCGGCAGGCCGGCGACCCGCGCTCGGACCTGCGGGCGCGGCTGCGCGCGGCGCGCGACCTGCTGGCCTCCAACCTGCAGCGCCCCTCCCCCACCCCGCTGAATCGGCCGATCGGGCCGCACCGTCGCTTCGACTGGCTGGCTCTCGATCTCGCCACGGTGAAGCAAGTGAAGAACCGCCTCGGCGGCACGCTGAACGACGTCGTGCTCGCCACCGTTGCCGGGGCCCTGCGGCGGTTTCTGGCGCGGCGCCGGGTGCCGACCGACCGCCTCGACTTTCGCGTGATGGCGCCGGTCAGCGTGCGCGGCGACGAGGATCGCGGCCAGCTCGGCAACCGCATTTCGGCATGGATGGTGCCGATGCCGCTCGCCGAGCCCGACCCGCGCCGGCGGCTCGGCATCATCCGCGCGACCACCGCCCGGCTCAAGGAGACCAAGCAGGCGCTCGGCGCCGAGGCGCTGACCGCGGTCGGCGAGTGGACGCCGTCGACGCTGCTCTCGCTCGGCGCCCAGCTCGCGACGCGCCGCCTGCCGTTCAACCTGGTGGTCACCAACGTTCCCGGCCCGCAGGTGCCGCTGTACCTGCTCGGCGCCCGCATGCTCGACACCTACGGCCTCGTGCCGCTCACCGACAACCTCTGCCTCGGCGTCGTGCTGTTCAGCTACGCCGGCCGGCTCTGCTGGGGATTCACCGCGGACTGGGACCTGCTCCCCGATCTGCACGACTTCGTCCTCGACGTCGACGCCGCGTTCGCCGAGCTGGCCGCTCTCGATCCCGTCGAGGCGGAGAGCGAGAGACCGCGGCGCGCGATCCCGCGCTCCAAGCGCGGCCTGCGCGTCACGGCACCCGCCGCGAAGACGCGCGGCGCCACGCCGTCGGCGCGCTGAGCGCGCGGCGGCGGCGGCCGTGGCGGGCGCCGAGCGTCAGTCGAGCGCGGCGGCGATCGCCTTCGCCATCTCGATCGTCCGCGCCGAGCCCCCCAGGTCGCGGGTGACGGCCTTGCGCTTGACTTCCGGGCCGATGCCGTCGCCGGGAAGCACCGCCACCCTATACGTCGAGCGCTTCGACCTTCGGTGCCCGTTCCATGATCAGCTCGAAGCGCGGCTGCACGTCGCGACCCATCAGCCGCTGCAGGGTCTCGTCGGTCGCGTCCGCGTCGCCGACCGCGACGCGCAGCAGCGTCCGGCGCGCGGGGTCGAGCGTGGTCTCCTTCAGCGTCTGCGGGTTCATCTCGCCGAGCCCCTTGAAGCGGGTCACCGAGACCGGCTTGCCGTCGGCGCGCGCGAGCAGCCGATCCTTCGCCGCGTCGTCGAGCGCCCAGTGCGTCTCCTTGCCGACGTCGACGCGATAGAGCGGCGGCTGCGCGATGTAGACGTAGCCGCCGACGACCAGCTCGCGAAGATGGCGATAGAAGAACGTGAGCAGCAGCGTGCAGATGTGGTTGCCGTCGGAGTCGGCGTCCATCAACAGGCAGATCTTGTGGTAGCGCAGCTTGGCGAGGTCGAAGCTCTTGCCCGCGCCGCAGCCGAGCGCCGACACCAGGTCCGAGAGCTCCTTGTTGGAGAGCACCTTCTCGGTCGAGGCTTGCTCGGCGTTCAGCACCTTGCCGCGCAGCGGCAGGATCGCCTGGAAGGAGCGGTCGCGGCCCTGCTTCGCCGAGCCGCCCGCCGAGTCGCCCTCGACGATGAAGATCTCGCACTCGGCGGGGTCGGTGGAGCTGCAGTCGGCGAGCTTGCCGGGCAGGTTCAGGCGGTGCGACACCGCGCCCTTGCGCGTCACCTGCTGCGCGGCGCGCGAGGCGCTGCGCGCCTTGGCGGCGAGCACGACGCGCGCCGCGATCGCGTCGCCGAGGCTGCGGTTGGCGAGCAGCTGGTTCTCGAGCGCCGTGCGCACCGCGCCGTCCACCACCGCCTGCGTCTCGGGATTGTTCAACCGCTCCTTGGTCTGCCCCTGGAATTGCGGCGCCGTCAGGTAGCAGGAGAGAATCGCCACCACGCCCTCGCGCACGTCCTCCGGGGCGATCGACAAGCCTCTCGGCACGAGGTTGTGGATCTCGAGGTAGTTGCGCACGGCCTTGACCAGCGCCGACTTCAGCCCGGTCTCGTGCGTGCCCCCGGAGGTCGTCGGGATGCTGTTCACGAACGAGAGAAACGTCTCGTCGGTCGCTTCCGTCCAGGCGAGCACGCACTCCAGCTCGGGCAGCGCGCCGTGCTCCGCCTCCTGCATGCGCTCGACGGAGAATACCTCGCCCCCGATCGGCTGGAGGCCGCGCTCGGCGAGCAGCTTGCCGAGATAGGCGCGGATCCCGTCCTCGTAGCGGTAGGTGCGGCTCCCGCCGCGCGCCTCCTCGGCGAACGTCACGGTGAGGCCGCGGTGCAGGTAGGCCTTGGCCTCGAGGCGCTCGGCGATCAGCCGGGGATCGAACTCGACCTGCGGGAAGATCTCGCGATCGGGGCGAAAGAAGATCGTCGTGCCGCTGCCGCGCGCCGCCCCCACGCGGCGCAGCTTCGACTTCGCCTTCCCCCGCGAGAACGTCTGCTGCCACTCGGCGCCATCGCGCCGCACGGTCGCCGTCATCTCTTCGGAGAGCGCCGTCACCACGGAGGCGCCGACGCCGTGCAGCCCGCCGGAATGCACGTAGCTCTTGGCCTCGAACTTGCCGCCGGCGTGAAGCGTGGTGAGGATCAGCTCGAGGGCGGGCTTCTTGTACTTGTCGTGAACGTCGACGGGGATGCCGCGGCCGTTGTCGGTCACGGTCGCCGACGCTCCGTCGCGGTGCACGGTCACGCCGATGCGGTCGGCGTAGCCGTTGATCGCCTCGTCGACGGCGTTGTCGACGATCTCCCAGAGCAGATGGTGCAGCCCCGCGGAGTCGACCCCGCCGATGTACATGCCCGGCCGCTTGCGCACCGGCTCCAGGCCCTCGAGGACCGTGATGTCCTTCGCGGTGTATTTCGACTTGGCCATCGTTCCGACGAGGTGCGACCGCAGGCGGCCCGCGGCCGATTCCTTCACTCCTGCGCTCGAAGCGAGGCGATCCGCCCGCGCTTCACGACCTTCTGGCCCTTGCCCGCACGCTTGCCCTCGGGAACCTCTTCGACCGAGAGCTTGCGCTCGCCGCCCTCCTCGGTCACCACCACGAGGCCCGCCGTCTTCGGCAGGGCCAGCGCGCCGACGATGCGGTCCTCGTCGTCCCCCGGACGCATCAGATAGACGCCCTTGCCCGCGCCGGACAGCGCGGCGACCTCGTCGATCGGAAAGCGCAGCATCTTGCCGCGCGCCGCGGCACACACCACCTGCTTGCCGCGCACCGGCGCGACGGAGACCACCGCGTCCCCGGTCGCGACGCGCGCCACCTTGCGCCCGGCCCGCGTGGTCTCGCTCAGGTCCGGCGTGAAGCGAAATCCGAAGCCACGCGCCGTGACCAGCAGATAGCTCTCGCCTTCCACGGCCGTCGGCGTGAACAGCTCGCCCTGCGCCTTCTCACCCTCCCGCGCGCGCCCCTCGGCGCGCACCACGAAGACGCGGGCCAGCCGCTCGTTGTCGGCGAGCTTGATGAGCGACTGGATCGGCTCGCCGTAGCCGGTGGTCGCCGGCACCTCGCTCACCGGCAGGACGTACAGCCCGCCGAAGGTCGTGAACAACGCCAGACGCTCGCGCGTGGTCGCGCAGAGCACCTGGAAGAGCGCGTCGCCTTCGCGGAGCCGCGTCGAGGCCGGGTCGCGCAGCTCGCGCACGCGCTTCACCCAGCCGTCGCGCGAGACGATCACCGTGGTGTCCTCGTGGACGATGTAGGCGTCGGGATCGTAGGCGACCTCCTCGCCCCTGGCGATCATCGTGCGGCGCGCGTCGCCGTACTGCCGGCGCGCGCTCTCGAGCTCCTCGCGGATCATCGCCCAGCGCCGCTTCGGCTTGCTCAACAGGTCCCGGATCTCGGCGTGCCGCTCGCGCTTCTCCTTGCGCTCCTTCTGGATCCTGGAGATCTCCAGCCGGGCGAGCTGATAGAGCCGGATCTCGAGAATCGCGTCGACCTGTACCGCGTCGAGCCGGAACGCCGCCCCGAGCTTCGCGGCGGCGTCGGCGCGCGATTCCGCGCCGCGGATGATGCGCAGCGCTCGATCGAGGTCGGCGTGGACCTTGGCGAAGCCGTCGAGCAGGTGCAGCCGCGCTTCGAGCGTGCGCTTCTCGTGCTCGAGTCGGCGGGTGACGATCTCGAGGCGGAAGTCGAGGAAGTGGCGGCAGATCTCGGCGAGCGACAGCCGCGCCGGCTGGCCGACCAGCGGATTCGGCGTCGGCACCAGGCAGGTGAGGTTGACGTTGAACGTGGTCGACAGCTCGGTGTGCTTGTAGAGGTAGGCCATCGCCAGTTCGGCGGAGGCGCCGCCGGCGAGCTCCAGGACGATGCGCACGTCGTCGGTCGACTCGTCGCGTACGTCGAGCACCTGGGGGAGCTTGCGCGAGATCACGCGCTCGGCGATCGCCTCGACCAGCGCCGCCTTGTTCGCCGCGTAGGGGATCGAGGTGACGACGATCTGGCGGCGCCCGCGCGGCAGGCTCTCGAGCTCGTACTGGCCGCGCAGCCGGATCGCTCCCTGTCCGCTCTCGTAGAGGGCGCGCAGCTCGGCCCGGGTGTTGAGGATCTCGCCGCCGGTGGGGAAGTCGGGGCCCTTGACGAACTTGAGCAGCGCCTTGGTATCCGCGCCCGGCTCGTCGATCATCGCCACCAGCGCATCGGTCAGCTCCGCGAGGTTGTGGGGCGGGATGTTCGTCGCCATGCCGACGGCGATGCCCGTGGAGCCGTTCATCAGCAGCTGGGGCACGGCCGCGGGCAGCACCACCGGCTCGTCGCGCGTCGCATCGTAGGTCGAGCGGAACGGAACGGTGTCGTTGTCGAGATCGCCGAGCAGCGCCTCGGCGATGCGCGCGAGCCGGACCTCCGTGTAACGCATCGCCGCGGCGCGGTCGCCGTCGAGCGATCCGAAGTTGCCCTCGCCGTGCACCAGCGGGTAGCGCAGCGCGAACGGCTGCGCCATGCGCACCATCGCCTCGTAAGCCGCTGCGTCGCCGTGCGGGTGGTACTTGCCAAGCACCTCGCCGACGACGGCGGCCGATTTGCGCGGCTTGGACCCCGCGGCGAGGCCGAGGTTCTCGGCCATCGCGTAGAGGATGCGCCGCTGCACCGGCTTCAAGCCGTCGCGCACGTCGGGCAGCGCGCGCGACGTGATCACCGACAGCGCGTAGTTCAGGTAGCGCTCCTCGGCGGCGACTTTGAGATCGGTGACCGGCTCGCTCATCTTGGCTGGCGTTTACCGAGAAGGAAGGCCTTTTTCTACATGCCGGGTTTTGTTAGCGTGCGAAACACGATGCGGCGACGTGCACGACGGCTGCTCGCCGGTCTCGCGACGGCGGCGGTTTCGGTCGCGGGCCGTGCGCGCGCCGACTCGATGACGCTGGCCAGCGACGCGTTCCAGGACGGCAAGCCGATTCCCGTCGAGTACACCTGCGACGGAGCCGACCATTCGCCGCCGCTCCACTGGGAAGGCGCCCCGCGGGGCACGCGGGCGTTCGCGGTCGTCGTCGACGATCCGGACGCCCCGTCCGGGAACTGGAATCACTGGCTGCTCTACAACGTGCCGGCCGGCGCCAAGGCGCTGGGCGCGAAGGTGCCGACCGCACCCGCGCTCGGTGACGGCTCGCGCCAAGGCACGAACGACTTCGGGCGCATCGGCTACGGCGGGCCCTGCCCGCCGCCTGGCTCGCCGCATCGCTACGTCTTCCGCGTCTACGCGCTCTCGGCGCCGCTCGAGTTGCAGCCCGGCGCCAAGCGCGCGGCGGTGCTCGAGGCGATCCGCGACAAGAGGATCGGCCAGACCGAGCTGACCGGCCGCTACGGCCGTTAGCCTTGAAAAAAGGGGTCGGGAGTCTTTTCCCGCGGGCGGGAAAAGACTCCCGACCCCTTTTTTGGGCCCCTCCTCACCAGCCGGCCGAGTTCCGGTACGTCAGCCAGAGCGCGGTGCCGTATGCGACGAGCATCAGCAGGCTGTCGGGCTCCAGCATCGCGAAGCGACGCTTGGCCCGGTAGACGATGGCGGCCAGACCCAAGCTCATGAGCACCACTGCGAACAGGCCCGAGAGGGCGTGATTGGGATCAAGCGACGCGAACAGGTCGTTCGGCTGGACGAGGTCCAGCGGGAAAAAGACGGCCATGTTGAACGCGTTCGACCCGAAGAGGTTGCCCACCGCGAGGTCGAACGCGCCCATCCGGACTGCGGCGAGGCAGGACACGAGTTCCGGGAGCGATGTCGCGAGTCCGAGGAGCCAGGTGCCGACGAAGGTGTTCCCGAGGCCGCTGATCTGCGCGATGCCCTTCGCTGACCACGCGAAGGCCGGCGCCGCCGCGAGCACGACAAGAGCCGCCACCGTGAACCCGAGCGCGGCGCGACGGAGAGACCGGGCCTGTTCGGCCCCTTCGCCCGCGGCCGCGGACCGAGGCGTGGGCGCCGCGCCCGCACGCACGGCGTGCCGATACACGGCGCGCGTCCCGGCCAGATAGGCGAGGAACAGGACCACCGAGCCGGGACCGACCCACGACCGTGATGCCCCGGGACCGACGACGACCAACACCGCCGCCAGCGCATTGAGCGAAATGGCCAGACTCGCGGCGAGCGCGTGGTCGAGCGCCGCGTGCCGGAGTACTTGCTTGTGCGGCGGCACGAGGTCGATGACCGCGAGAATGAGCATGTTGGCCATGCTCGAGCCGAAGAGGTCGCCGACGGCGAGGTCGGTCGCGCCGAGCCGGACCGCCGCGACGTCGGTCGCCAGCTCCGGCAGTGATGTCGCCCCAGCCAGCAGCACGGAGCCGATCCACAAGCGACCCAGCTTCGTGGCTTCCGCGATGGCGTCGGCATGACGAGCGAGCGCGGTACCGGCGAGCACCACGACGACCCCGCTGGCCACGAAGGCGAGCACGTAGGTCATCGCGCGGCTCCAGCGGTGAGGCGCGCAGCGCGCCGGCGTACGACGAGCTTGCGCAACTCCTCCACCCAGAGGACCAGGCTGCCGACGATACCCAGCGCGGCCACCTCCTCGAGACTGAAGCGAACCGTGTGAAAGACGCCGGCCAGGGGCGCCCAGAAGACGACGGCCACCTGGAGGAGATTGCCGATCACGAGTCCCCCGAGCAGCCAACGGTTTCCGAGCAGACCCAGCGTGAGGGCGGATTTGCGCTCCGAGCGACAGTTGAGGACGTTGAACCACTCGCAGATGGCGAGCAGCGTGAACGTCTCGGTTCGGACCTGGGCCTCGGGGACGCCCTCGGCGATTCGCGCGATGAACCACCCGAGAGTGGAAGCGACGATGGCCGGTACCATGAATCCCATCCGCGTGAGCAGGATTCGCGTGAGCAGGGGCTCGTCGGGCGCGATCGGCCTTTGCCGCATCTCGTCCCCCTCCGGCGGCTCCATGACCAGGTTGACGGTGATGACGCCCTCGGTCACGAGGTTGTTCCAGAGGATTTGCACGGCCGCGAACGGCGGCGGGTAGCCGAGCAGCATCGCGAGCACGAGGACGAGAACCTCGGCCGCCGAGGTGGAGAAGAGAAACAAGACGGTCTTCTTGATGTTCCGATAGACGACGCGGCCCTCTTCGACGGCCGCGACGATGGTCGCGAAGTTGTCGTCGGCGATGACGATCTTGGCCGCCTCCTTCGCCACCTCGGTGCCCGTGACTCCCATCGCGACGCCGACGTCGGCCTGGACGAGCGCCGGGGCGTCGTTGACGCCGTCGCCGGTCATCGCCACGACTTCGTCCCGTCTCTGGTAGGCGTCGACGATACGGAGCTTCTGCGCCGGGTGGACGCGCGCGAAGACCGAGATGTCCTCGATGCGCTCGGCCAGCTCGGCGTCGGACATCCGTTCGAGCTCGCGCCCATCCACCGTCACGTCGCCGTCCCGAGCGATGTCGAGAGCTTTGGCGATGGCATGGCCGGTCACCTTGTGGTCACCGGTCACCAGGACCGGCTTGATGCCTGCGGCGCGGCAGCGTTCGACCGCATCCTTCGCTTCCGGGCGCGGTGGGTCGATCTGTCCGACCAGGCCGAGCAGCGTGGCCCGGCCACGGAAGGCCGCGAAGCCGGCTCGGCCGTCGATCTCGGCGCCGTCGACGACGGCTACCGCGAGCACGCGCAGGGCTCCGGCCGCCAGGCGCTCGGCGGCCGCGTGCATCGCGGGGCGGGCGTCCTCATCCAGCGGCTCGTCCGCTCCGTTGCGGCGGACCGCGCGGCACAGCTCCAGCACCGCCTCGGGCGCCCCTTTAAGGACGACGCGCGTACCTTGCGGGGTCTCGTGCTGCGTGGCCATCATCTTCGCGGCGGGGTCGAACGGGATCTCCGCCCGGCGCGGATAGCGGACGCGAAGCTCCTCGGGGACGACGCCTCCCTTGATGGCGAGGGTGAGGAGCGCCACCTCCGTGGGGTCACCGATGGGCTTCCACCGCGGCTCCACCTGCTCGGGCCCCTGCAGTCGGGCGTCGTTGCACAAGGCCCCCGCTTCGAGCAGCACGCGCAGCTCCTCGTCGCCGGCCGGGTCCGCCTCGCGAACGCCGTCGAGGAATCTCCCGAGCGGCTCGTAGCCGGCGCCCGTGACCGACAGCTCTCGACCGTCCGGCAGGTAGACCGCCGTCACGGTCATCTCGTTTCTCGTCAGCGTGCCCGTCTTGTCGCTGCAGATGACCGTGGTCGAGCCCAACGTCTCGACGGCGGCCAGACGACGGACCACGGCGTTGCGGCGAGCCATGCGCTGCACGCCGACGGCGAGCGCGATGGTCATCGCCACGGGCAGTCCCTCCGGAATCATCCCGACGAGCTGGCTGATGCCGACCATGAGGATCTCGCCGAGCGGCACGCCGCGCAGCAGCCCGATGGCGTTGACGAGGAGGAACATCCCCGCGGCCGCGAAGATGATCCACCGGCCGAACTGCGCGATGCGGCGCTCGAGCGGCGTTTTCGGCTCCGTCGCCGCCTCGGCCAGCGCGGCGATGTGACCGATCTCCGTGGCCAGGCCCGTGGCCACCACCACGGCGCGTGCCCGCCCCGCGGTGACGTGGGTGCCCGCGTAGACCATGTTTCGCCGGTCCGCGAGCGGCGTGTCCGGAGCAAGCGGCAGCAGGTGCTTGCCGACCGGGACCGACTCACCCGTCAGCGCGGCCTCTGCGATCTGCAGCGCGGCGCCATCGAGGAGCCGCGCGTCCGCGGCGATAGCGTCACCGGCCTCGAGGAGCAGCACGTCTCCCGGAACGACCTCGCCCGCCGCGACGATGCGCTGCCGGCCCCCCCGAACCAGGCGGGCCTTGTGCGTCGCGAGCTTGCGCAAGGCCTCCAGCGCCCGCTCGGCCCGCCCCTCCTGGAACGCCCCGATCAGCGCGTTGAGGAGGACGACGATGAAGATGACCGCTGCGTCGCTCGCGTGGCCGAGCGCGACCGCGATGACCGCGGCGACCAGCAGAAGGTAGATGAGAGGGCTCTTGAACTGGCCCAGGAAGACCGACGACAAAGAGCGCCGCTCGGGTTCCGGGAGCGCGTTGCGGCCGAAGCGCTCGAGCCGACGGCGGCTCTCCTCGGGCGAGAGTCCGGATGCCGCGTCCGATTCGACGGCTGCCAGGGCTTCCGCGGCGTGCAGCGCGTGCCAGTGGCGGTGCTCGTTCCGCTCGGGCGGAGGGCGGGTGCTCACCTCGGTTGCCTCCAGGTAGTGCGCCCAGGATGCGGCAAGGCAGCTCGTCGTAGGGACGCAGCCGGCGTCGAAGCGCCGCGGGCCCGCCCCTGGAAGTCTGCTACGCCCGCTCGTAGCTCCTACCGAGCGTGGATTCCATTAAACGGAAGTTCCCATTAGATCGGGTAGAAGGACAGCGCGCGGCGCTGCGCGGAGGCGCGAAGCTCGGCGCCGACCGCCTTGCGGATGCGCGCCGCCCAATCCTCCACGCGCTCCTCGACCAGAGCGTGCAGCTCGATCAGCAGCGCGCGCAGCCGGCCGTTGGCGGCGTTCAGGTCGCTCACCCGCAGGCTCTCGTCGGTCTCCGCGGCGGCCGCCGCGAGGCGCGCGCGCAGCGTCCCCTCGTCGAGGAGCGGCGCGGCATCGGCGAAGATAGCGCGCATCGCGCGGTTCTCCTCGACGCGGAGGTGAGCCGCGCGGTCGTATTCCTCGGCCGCGGCCGCCATCAGGGCGGCGATCACCTCGACGTTGCTGCGCAGGTAGGCGTCGCCGAGCGCCGGCGCCACCTCGGCGAGCAGCCGCGACGCGCTCGCCCGCAGCACCCAATCGACCTCAGGAATCATCGCCGTCCTCCTCCGCGGCCAGCCGCTCGACCAGCACGCGCTCGTGAACGTCGGTCGGGAACCAGCTCGCCAGCGCGAGGATGGGATCGAGGTTCCGCCCCTCGGCGAACTCGCGTCCCGAAGAGATCCAGATCGCCAGGCCCTTCAGCGACGCGAACGTCTCCCACCATTCGAGCGCGCGGGCGTCGATCGCGATGCCGCTCGCCGCGCTCCAGCTCGCCAGCGCACGGTCGCGCGGGATGAGCTTTCCCGGGCGCTCGCGGTCGGGCCAGCTCCAGATCGGATCGAGCGCCCAGGCCAGGTCTTCGAGCGGATCGCCGAGATGACACATCTCCCAGTCGAGGATCGCGCGGATCTCGCCTTCGGCGTCGAACAGGAAGTTGCCGGTCCGATAGTCGCCGTGCACGACCGAGAGCCGCCGCGGCGCAGGCGGCGGGCGGCGCCGCAGCCGGCGAATCACCGCGCGGGCGATCGGCTGCGGAACCAGCTCGTCCTCGTCGATCACCCCTTCCCAGAATTCCAGCTCGCGGCGCCAGCACCCCTCGAGCGGCGGCGCTTCGAGATGCTCGGTCAGCCCGAGCGCGGCCGGATCGGCGGCGGCGATCTCGCCGAGGATCCGCCACTTCGCCTCGCCGAGCCGCTCGACGTGCCGAGCGTACGGCGGCTCGGCGAGCAGCTTCGCCGACGACACGGCGCCGACGACCTCCTCCATCACGAAGAACGGCCGATCGAGCCAGCGCGGGTCGGTCTCGAGGACCAGCGGGCGGGGCACCGGCACGCGGGTGCCGTGGAACGCCACGTAGGCCCGGTATTCGTTGGCGCGGTCGGTCTCGATCAGGCTCGACTCGGGATCGCGCCGCAGGATCAACCGGCGCTCCGACTGGCCGCGGGGACCGCGCACCTGCACCGCCGCTCGGTAGGTCTCGCGCGAAGCGCCGCCGTAGATGCGCTCGAAGGCCGCGACGCGGACCTCGTCCGCCTCGCGCCACTGCCGCGCGAGATAGGCCGCAAAGCGCTCGCCGAGATCCGCCATCCGCTCCGGGCCCGCCGCCCCCTCGCTCCGTCCGGGCCTCAGTCGCCGGCCAGCTCGCGGAAGCCGGACGGCCGGTGCGGGCCGAGCACGAGCTGCTCGAGCACGCCGACGCCGGCGCGCGTGCGCCCCGCCTCGGTGAAGCGCGCGCGGCAAAAGGCCTGCACGTGCAGGTGGAGCGGCAGGCGCTCGTCGAGCGCGGCGAGGTCGTAGACGTCGTAGCCCGCGCGGTCCTCGCCGCCGTACGCGCCGTGCGCCCACTCCGGATTGAAGTAGCCGAGGCCGGCCATGTAGAACTGGAACTGCGGCTCGAGCGCGATTTCGATCGTGCCGCCGCCGCGGCGGCGTAGCTCGAGCACCGCGCCCTTGGCGTGGCGCGTCCCGGGCTTGAACTCGACCCGAGACGCCGCCGAGGCCATGGCCTCGGGCTCGCCGTCGCCGAGCGGGGCGAGAAATGCGGCCTCGTGCCAGGGCTCGCCCGCCGCGTCCTGGTTCACGTCGTAGAGAAAGACCGCGTCGTCGAAGTTGAGCGGCGCCCACAGCCAGTAGAACTGCGGCGGGCTCGCCGGCGCGTGCGGCTGCGCGTCCGGAGCGCCCACCGATCGCACGCCCCACGAGCGGTCGCGGGTGCCGAGCACCCGCTCGGGACGAACCTCGATCCGGCGGCCGCCGACCTCCAGCCAGCCTTCGTAGGCGCCGTTCTGCGTCATGCGGGTCAGGTCCATGAACGTGCGCGGGCCGATGCGCCGGGTGTAGCGCGGCTCCTCGATCGGCCGCGCGCGGGCGACGAACAGCAGCTCGGCGCGGATCCCGTGGGCGCGGTCGTCGACGCGCAGGCGCAGCCGCCGCAGCGGCTCGACGACCTCGACGGCGATCGGCCCGACGCGGGTGTGCATGCGCTCCATCCGCAGGCAGCGCGACGCGTGAACGTTGTGCTGGCGCCGCTCGTCGATCACCGAGAACGAGGCGTCGATCACGTTCAGGTGCGGATAGACCCCGAGCGCGGCGGCGAAGAACGTCTCGCCGTCGCGGCCGTAGCCATTGAAGAAGTAGCGGTCGTAGAAGTTGCGGTCGGTCCCCGCGTAGGCGATCGGCTCGGGGGTCTGATGGATCGGGTAGTCGTCGGCCTCGGTGATCATCGCTGCGTTCGCCTCTCAGCGCGGCACAGCCGCAACCGAACGGTGGTCGCGTACTGAGGCCTCGTATCCCATATCTTCGTGCAAAACAGCGAAGTCGCGTCCTAGCAGCTCAGCGCGACACAGCCGCAACCGGGAACGGCGGCCGCGTACGGAAACCTCGCATCTCATGTCTTCGTGCAAGACGGCGAAGTCGGCCCCGGCGGATCAATACACGATCACGCTGCGCGCCACCTCGCCCTTCTCCATGGCCGCGAACGCGTCGTTCACCGCCTCGAGCGGGATGCGGCGCGAGATCAGCTCGTCGAGCTTCAGCCGCTTCTGCTGGTAGAGCTCGAGCAGTCGGGGCATGTCGCGGTGGACGCTCGCCGAGCCGTAGAGCGAGCCGATGATCGATTTCCCCTCGAGCGGGAACGACCAACCCTGGAAGCCGACCTCCTCGCCCATCCGCGGCACGCCGACGATCACCGCCTTGCCGCCGCGCTTGAGCGTGGCGAAAGCCTGCTGGATTACGGCCGGGACGCCGATCACCTCGAAGGCGTAGTCGACCCCCCGCCCGCCGGTCAGGCTCTTCACGGCGTCGACCGCGTCGGTCTCCTTGCCGTTCACCAGGTCGGTGGCGCCGAACTCGCGGGCGAGCTCGAGCTTCGCGTCGGCGAGATCGACGGCGATGATCCGGGACGCGCCGCACAGCGCCGCGCCCTGGACGACGTTGAGGCCGACGCCGCCGCAGCCGAACACGGCCACCGTCTCGCCGGGCCGCACCTTCGCCGTGTTGACCGCGGCCCCTACCCCGGTCATCACGGCGCAGCCGACCAGGCAGGCGCGGTCGAGGGGAATCTCCTCGGCGATCTTCACGCAAGCCGTGGCGCGCACGATCGTGCGCTCGGCGAACGACGCGACGCCGGCCATGCGGGCGATGTCCACGCCGTCCTTCTCGAACACCGCCTCCTTTCCGGCCATGGCGTTCCGGACGCCGGTGTCGCAGAGATGGCTGTCGCCCGCAGTGCAGTAGAGGCAGCGGCCGCAGTTCTCGACCCAGGACATCACGACGTGGTCGCCGGGCCGGACGTTCTGCACGGCGCTCCCCACCTCCTCGACGATCCCCGCCCCCTCGTGCCCGAGCACCAGCGGCGGGGGAATCGGCAGCACCATCTTCACGACGGAGAGATCCGAGTGACACACCCCGCTCGCCACCACCTTCACGACCACCTCGTCCTCGCGGGGCGCCTTGAGCTTCACGGAGTCGATTCTCAACGGCTCGTTGAATCCCCACATCACGGCGGCCTTGACCATTCGTGCCTCCATTCGCTAGCGACGAGCCACCTTCGCGCCGCAGCCCGTGGAATCGGTTTCGTATGCCGAACGCGCGGAACAGGCAACCGGAAAATCGCCGGCGTCCACCGAAGGCCTGGACGATGTCCGCACCCCGCCACCTGTCGCCGAGCTCGGCGGCGATCCTGCGCGCCGTGATCGCCGCGATCCGCCCGCGCGGCCACGGTTTCGATCAGCCGATCGACGAGGACGTGCTGCTCGAGGTCGATCGCTGCCTGCCCTGCCTGCCCGCGCTCGCGCGCGCCGCTCTGCCGCTCGGGCTGCGCTTGCTCGAGTGGGGGCCCGCGCCGTTCTTCCGGCGGTTCACCCGCCTCAGCGCCATGCCCCGCGACGAAGCCCGCGCCTACCTTCAGGGCTGGCTCGACAGCCGCCTCGCGCTCCGCCGTCTGCTCGTCCACGGCCTGCGCGCGCTGGTGTTCCTCGCCTTCTATCAGCACCCGTCGGTGCTGCGGGCGATGGGCGTCGGCTGGGACCGCCGCCTGGCCGAGACCGTCCGGCTGCGCGCCGACACTCTCGATCGCGAGAAGTATGGCTATCCCCGCTGAGCTGCCCGCCGAGGTTTCCGCCCGCATCCCCGAGCGCGGCCTCGCCTACCCGAACTGCGAGTCGGGGCGCGGCGCCCGGCGCGGCGCCGCGCTGGCCGCCGACGTGCTGGTGGTCGGCAGCGGCGCCGGCGGCGCCGTCGCCGCCTGCCTGCTCGCCGAGGCGGGCCTCGACGTGCTGATGCTCGAGGAGGGAAGCCTGCACCGCACCGAGAGCTTCTCGACCGACGTGCTGGCGATGATGCGGGCGCTCTATCGCGACCTCGGCGGCTCGATGATCCTCGGCCGCCCGCCGATCGTCTTCGCCGAGGGACGCTGCGTCGGCGGCTCCACGGTGATCAACGGCGGGATGTACTGGCGCACGCCGCCGCGCATCCTCGAGCGCTGGGAGCGCGAGGACGGGCTTCCCGAGATCGGCCCGCGGGCGATGGAGACCGCGTTCGCCGAGGTCGAGCGCGAGGCCAATCCCGAGACCCAGGCCGACGACACGCTCGGCGTGCACCACCGGCTGTTCGCCGATGCCGCGCGCGCGCTCGGCTGGCATCCGCGCGAGAACCTGCGCAACATGCGCCGCTGCGCCGGCCTGAACAACTGCGCGTTCGGCTGCCCCACCGGCGCCAAGCAGAGCACGCTCGTCACCTGGGTGCCGCGGGCGCTGCGCGCCGGCGCGCGCCTCTCCGCCGACGCGTACGTCGACCGCGTGCTGTTCGAGGGCGGCCGCGCGGTCGGCGTGCGCGGCCGCTACCTCGGCGCGGACGGCCGGCCGAGCGACCGATTCAGCGCGCACGCGCCGATGGTCGTGCTGGCGGCGGGCGCCCGGCACACCGCGGGGATCCTCAAGCGCAGCCGGCTCCGCGCCCGGCCGATCGGCCGCCACCTGACGGTCCATCCCAACGCCAAGGTGGTCGGCATCTTCGACCAGACGATCCGTCCCTGGTGGGGAGCCCACCAAGCGCACCAGATCCACGACTTTCTCGACGACGGCATCCTGATCGGCTACGCGGTGCCGCCGCCCGGCCTGCTGGCGGCGGCACTGCCCGGCCTCGGCGAACGCAGCGCGGAGCTGATGGCGCTCTACGACCACATGTTCCCGGTCGGCTGCCTGATCGAGGATACGTCGAGCGGGCGGGTCGTGCTCGGTCTCGATCGCCAGCCGCAGATGCTCTACTCGCTCTCCCGCCGCGATACCGCCACGGCCCACGAGGGCGTGGCCAAGGTCTGCGAGCTCTTGTTCGCGGCGGGCGCGCGGCGCTGCCTGCTGCCGTTCGCCGACCTCGCCGAGATCGGCTCGCCCGACGAGATCCGCCGCATCCGCGCGCGGCCGCCCGACCCGCGCGGCCTCGAGCTGATGACCGTGCACATCATGGGCAGCGCGCGCATGGCGGCCGATCCGCGGCGCGGGGCCACCGACCCGTTCGGCCGCGTGTTCGACGTCGCCGGCCTGTACGTCGCCGACGCGAGCCTCTTCCCTTCGCCGATCGGGGTCAATCCGCAGGAGACGATCATGGCGCTGGTGACGCGCAACGCCCGGCGCTGGCTCGAGCGGGACGTGCCGCGCCTGCGCGCAGCGCGCCGCGACCGCGCGTGAAGCGACGCTGCGAAGAGATCGCGCCGACGACGGCGTACGAGCGCGACGCACCGCTCGCGCACGGCGGCGGCCGAGCCGGTTCGCGAAGCGCGGCGGCTCGAAATCGCGCCGGCGAGCCGCTACAATCCGCCGCCGACTCGACCATGCACCAGGCGCCGAAAGCGAAGCCCGCGACGCGCCCGGCGGCGAGCGCCGCGCCGGCGTGGGCCGACCCTCCGCGGTGGGCGACGCGGCTGCTCGCCGGCGGCGCGCTGGCGGGCATCGCGCTCGGGTCGGTCTCTACCTGGGTCCATTACCGGGTCACCTCCTCACACGGCGCGTACACGAGCTTCTGCAACGTCAACGCCACGATCAACTGCGACACCGTGGTGACGAGCCCCCACGGTCTGCTGCTCGGCGTTCCCGTGTCCGTGTGGGCGGTCGGCTTCTACCTGGTGCTGCTCGGCCTGGCGCTGCGCGCCGGCGCCGGCGCGTCGCAGCGGCGCGACCGGGCGCGCGCCGACACCCTGGCCTGGGCGCTTGCCGGGTCGTCGTTTTCGGCGTATCTCGCCGCCATCTCGATCCTCGTCCTCAAAGCCGTCTGCCTGCTCTGCGCCGGGCTCTACGCCGTCAGCCTGCTCGCGCTCGGCGCGGCGTGGGCGCAGGCGTCCCCGGTCGGCGAGGCGATCCGGCGCGTGCTCGAGCGCTGGAACGCCGTGCGCCGCCGGCCGCTATTGGCCACCGCCGTGGCCGGGACCGCGGTCGGCGTGCTGGCGCTGTCGGGATGGCTCGGCGCACAGACCCGGCTCACCCGCGAGCAGGTCTTCCGCAGCAGCCCGCAGTTCTACGACTGGTACACGAACCGGCCGATCATCGACACGCCGATCGACGGCGGCTACGCGCAAGGCCCGCAGGACGCGCCGATCCGGCTCGTCGAGTTCTCCGACTTCGAGTGTCCGCACTGCGCGCAGGCCCACATGACGCTGAAGGACCTGCTGCCCCGCTACCGGGACCGCGTGCGCTTCACGTATCACCATTATCCGTTGAGCAGCGACTGCAATCCGTCGATGCAGCAGCGCGGCCACGAGCACGCCTGCCGTGCGGCGGTGGCCGCCGACTGCGCGGCGCAGGCGGGGCGCTTCGCGCCCTACGCCAACCTGCTGTTCGCCAACCAGGGGGCGCTCGACGACGCGTCCCTGGTCTCCTACGCCGAGCAAACGGACCTCGACGTCGCGGTCTTCGAGCAGTGCATGCGCTCGCCCGCGCCGCTCGAGCGCATCAGCCAGGACGTTCAGCTCGCCGCGCGGCTCGGCATCCACTCGACGCCGACGTTCTTCCTCAACAACCGCCGGATCGAGGGCAACCTGACGTTCCAGAACTGGCTGTTCGCGTTCGCGGTCGAGCTCGACAAGGGCTGAGCCCCGCGGGGCCGGAGGCGGCGCGGCGTCCGACCCCGCGGCGCGCTCAGCGGCCCTTCCACACGGGCTTGCGCTTGGCGGCGAACGCGCGTGGCCCCTCGACCGCATCCTCCGAGGCCCACAGGCGGGTCTCGGCCTCGAGGTGCGTGGCCATCGCTTCCTCGACCGAGAGGTGGAGGCTCTGCATCGCCGCCTGCTTGCTCGCCTGAACCGAGAGCGGCGAGCACTCCAGGATCTCCCGCGCCCAGCGCTCGGCGGCGGGGAGCAGATCCTCGGCCGGCACCACCTCGTTCACCAGGCCGAGCCGCAGCGCTTCCTGGGCGCCGACGTGGCGGCCGGTCAGCATCATGCCCATGGCGACCTTCAGTGGAACGTGCCGCGGCAGGCGGTGCACGCCGCCGGCGCCGGCCATCAGGCCCACGCGCGGCTCGGGCACCCCGAAGCGCGCGTGCTCGGCGGCGACGATCAGGTCGCAGGCGAGCGCGATCTCGAAGCCGCCGCCGAGCGCGAGGCCATTGACCGCCGCGATCAGCGGCTTGACCAGATCGAAGCGGCGGGTGATCGCGCCGAATCCGTTTTTGGGGAGCGTCGGCGCGCCGTGCGCGGCGGTCCACTTGAGATCGTTCCCCGCCGAGAACGCCTTGTCGCCCGCGCCGGTGACGATCGCGACCCAGGTCTCGGCGTCGGCGGCGAAATCGTCGAACACGCGGTCGAGCTCGTCGTGGCAGGGCGGATGCAGCGCGTTCATGACCTCCGGGCGGTTGAGGGTCACGTAGGCGATGCGGTCACGCTTCTCGTAGCGGATGAACTCGAGCTCCATGCGTCCTCCCCGTCGTCGTTCCGCCGGTCACAGCCCGGCGTCGTGGAGCAGCTTCTCTAGCACAATCTCGGCGCGGAAATAGCTCTCGGCGATGGCGCGCGCCGCGTGGCAATGGCGGCGGTAATCGGCGTCCACCGCCTCGATCGCGGCCGCCGCGTCCTCGATCCCGCGGAACGCGAACAGCCCCTCGCCGGTCGGATAGAGCCGCGAGAACCCGGTGTCCTGCACCACCACCGGCTTGCCCATCGCCAGGTAACAGGCGCTGCGGCAGCTGAACCAGCCGCTCGCGGTCGCCACGTAGGCTTCCTTGGCGACGCTCCACTCCGCGCGCGAGGCGGCGATGTAGTCGCGGTAGCGCTCCATGGTCGTCGAGCGCTCCGCGGCGTCGACGACGTGCCAGCCGTGCGCCGCCATCTCCTCCCTCGGCGCGGGGCCGGAGACGGCGATCTCGAGCGGCGGCCGCACGCGCCCCGGCAGCGCCGCGAAGCGGCGGAACTCGACGTCCTTGGCGCCGTACACGCGGCCGCCGAGCACGGGCAGTGCGGGCTTGGTCTTCCACGACATCACGGTCGTGAAGCTCCGCGCCGCGGGGTCGAACCTCGCCGGCCAGTCCTCGAGCGTGATCGGCTGCCGCGTGGTCTTCCACTCGACGCCGCAGCGCGGCACCCGGCACGACGCGTCGTTCATGTTCTCGCCCATCGTGAAGTAGGCGTCGTAGCTCCGGTAGGCACCGGGCCGGCTCTGCTGCGAGCGGTCGCCGGTCTCGGCCGCGAGCCACGCCGCCTGCGTGTACAACGGGTCGCTGTCGTAGCAGGCGAGAACGCGCGCGCCGCGGTAGCCGTCGCGCAGCCAGGCGGAGTCCGAGACGTTGAGGAACAGCTCCGCGCTCCGGCAGCGCGCGGCGATCTCCTGCTCGGACAGGCCGTGCAGCGTGCCGCGCGGGTCGCGGTACGCGAACGAATCGGCCATGCCGGGAACGCGGGACAACACGTCGCGCAGATGCCGCAGATTGTCGGCGGCCTCCTCCGTGAACGTGCCGAGGCGCGGGTTGTAGGCCCACTGCCCGGTGTCCTCGAGATACGTCACGCGACAGCCGAGCGCGACGAACCCCTTGACGAATTGCAGATAGTCCCAGGCCACGCCGCCGAGCGGGTAGGCGCCGATCAGCCCGGTGACGACGACCTGCACTACAACCCCGCCGCCTCGAGCATCGGGCCGAGCACGCGGACCGCCTCGAAGCTCTCGCGGGCGATCGCCCGGGCGGCCGCCGAGTGCGCGGCGTGGTCGGCGGCGACCGCGCGCACCGCGGCCACCGCTTCTTCCAGGCTCCGCACCGCGAATAGGCCCCGCCCGGTGGGGATCACGTCGCCGAAGCCGGTGTCCTGCAGCACCACCGGCCGTCCGGCGGCGAGGTAGCAGACGCTGCGGTCGCTGAACCAGCCGCTGCGCAGTCGCACGTTCATGTCCTTGGCCGCCGTGAACTCGCCCTTCGATTCCTGGATGTAGCGACGGTAGGTCTCGAAATCCATCGACACCTCGAGCGGCGGGCGGATCGCCCATCCCGCCGCGCGCAGCGCGCGCTCGTCCTGCGGCGCGCTCTGCACGTCCATCGCCAGCTCGAAGCGCTCGCCGCTGCGTCGCGGCAGGTCGAGGAACTTCCGCCACTCGAGGCTCTTGCGCCAATCATAACGCTCGCCGCGGAACTCCAGGTCGCGGCCGCTGGCGTCCCACTTGCCGATGGTGGTGAACGGCGCGTCGGCCGGTGTCCGCGAGCTTTCCCAGAAGTCGGTCACCACCGCGGGACGGCTCGGCCGCCAGGCGTATCCGCCGGTCGGCAGCGGGCTGCGCGGCGTGCCGACGTTCTCTCCGTAGGTGAAGAACAGGTTGTGATCGTCGAGCAGCTCGCGCCGTCCGGCGTCTCCCGCCGCGAGCTGGATCTGGGTGAACGCCGGGTCGATGTCGAGGTAGATGCGCGCGGGCGGCAGCGGGCGATCGCCCAGCCGGTTGACGCCGGCGACGTTCAGGAACAGATCGGCCTCGGCGAACAGCCGGCGCGTTCCCTCGGCCGAGAGCCCGTGATGGCGGTTGAGCGCCGCGTCCCAGAACACCCAGCGGCCGGCGAAACCGAAGCGCCCGAGGACCTCGCCGAGCCGCCGCACCCCGTACTCGTAGTCGAAGCCCGTGTCGCCGCTCAGCGGATCGTAGGCGTGCGGGTAGTACGCCGAGTCCTCGTAGAAGTACGCGTCGCAGCCGAGCCGGGCGAGACCGATCAGATAGTGCAGGGTCTGCCAGACGTACCCGCCGACCGGAAAGCGAACGAAATAGCCGGCGACGATCACGCGCGGTCGACGCGCCACGCTCCTCACTCCGCCAGCGCCGGCAGCCCGCCGTCCTTCTCGCCGGCCTGCAGCCGGACCAGGCGCGCGAACCATCCCTGTCGCGCGACGAGGTCCGCGTAGCGACCCTGCTCGACGACCCGTCCGTCGCGCACCACCACGATCGAGTCCGCGTCGCGCACGGTGGAGAGCCGGTGGGCGATGATGAAGATCGTCCGGCCTTCCCGCAGCGTCCTCAGGCCGGCGACGAGCAACGCCTCGGTCTCGGCGTCCAGCGAGGCGGTCGGCTCGTCGAGAATCAGGATCGGCGCGTCGCGCAGCAGCGCCCGGGCGATCGTCAGCCGCTGCCGCTCGCCCTCGGACAGCGTGGCGCCGCCCTCGCCGATCTGCGTCTCCAGGCCCCGCGGCAGCCGCGCCAGGAACGGAGCGAGCTGCGCCAGCTCGGCCGCCCGCTCGATCTCGGCGGGCGAGGCGCCCGGCCGCCCGTAGGCGATGTTCTCGCGAACCGTCGCCGCGAACACGATCGGCGGCTGCAGCACCATGGCGATCCGGCCGCGCAGCGAGGCGAGCTGGAACTCGCGCAGGTCGCGGCCGTCGAGCAGCACCCGGCCGGCGCGCGGATCGTAGAAGCGCGGCAGCAGGCTGACGATCGTCGTCTTGCCGGCGCCGGTCGGACCCACCAGCGCCACCGACCCGCCGGCCGGCGCGACGAACGAGACGTTCGACAGCACCGCTCGCCGGCCGTCGTAGGAGAAGCCGACGTCCTCGAAGCGCACCTCGCCGCGCAAGGCGCGCCGATCGAGGACGACCGGCCCGCTGTTCACCACCTCGGGAGCCTCGAGGATCTCGAACACCCGCCAGATGCCGGCCTTCGCTCCCTGGATCGTCCCGTAGGTCTGGCTGACCGCGCTCACCGGCGCGTACAGCGCGGCCACGTAGCCGAGGAAGACCAGCACGTCGCCGACGCTCATGTCGCCGGAGAGCACTCGCCAGGCGCCGAGCCACAGCACCAGGCCGGTCCCGGCCGCGATCAGCGTGTTGACGACGCCGCCGTAGGCCGTCTGCACGAGGTAGAGGCGGCGGTTGGCGAGCAGGCTCGCCGAGCTCTGGTCGAGGAAGCGACGATGCTCGGCCTGCTCCTGGGTGAACGCCTGTACGACGCGGATCGCCGACAGGCCGTTCTGAACGATCGAGTACATGCCGCTCTCGAGCTCGCGCGCCGAGACCGACACGTCGCTGATGCGCCCACTCATGCGCCGGATCGCCGCATAGAGCACCGGACAGACGCCGAGCGCGACCAGCGTCAGCACCCAGTCGAGGCGCGCCAGAACGACGGTCATGCCGCCGAGGAACATCGCCGCGCTGACGATCGGGAAGACGCCGTTCATGGTCAGCGTCTGCACCGCGTACGTGTCGGCGGTCAGGCGATAGAGCAGGTCGCCGACCTGCCGGTTGGCGTGAAACGTGAGCGACAGCCGCTGCAGGTGCTGGTAGAGGTCGCTGCGCAGATCGTTCACCATCCGCTGGCCGATGGTGATCGTCGTGCGGTTGTTCCAGTAGGAGAAGGCGCCGAGCAGGGCCTGCAACACCACCAGCGAGAACGCGCAGGCGGCCAGCATCGCCGGCTTGCCGAGTCCCGGGTCCAATCCGAGCGGCAGCGGCCGGTCGCCGAGCACGCTGTCGACGACGATCTTCAGCGGCCAGGGCCGCAGCAGATCGAAGACGCTCATGAAGAACACCTGCGCGAGCGCCAGCGCGAACGGCACGCGGTAGGGGCGCAGGTACTGCCACAGCCGCCTCGCCAGCGGCGGCCGGGCCGCCGTTTGCCGCGGGTCGCTCACGCGCGCTTTCCAGGGGGAAACAGGTTCAGTTGCCGGGCGACGATCTCCAGGACGTCGTGCAGGATCTGGCCGAGGCGGTAGTTCTTGTAGAGCAGCAGACAGAGGTTCACGGCGCCGAGCGCGATCGCGAACTCGACCATCTCGCGCACCGAGAACAGCACCCCGGCGACCACCAGCAGCGCGCAGGCGCCGAGCGTCAGCTTGGCGACGCCGGTCAGCCGCTGGCGGCACCGCACGCGCAGCAAGCGCTTGTTGCCGCCGTGGTTCTCCACCGCCACGGCGATCTCCGAGCGCGTGAACGCGCCGCGGTGGACCTCGATGTCCCAGTCGTTCCAACCGCGGTCGACGTCGATCAGGTACTTGCGGGGCAACAGGAAATCCATCAGGCCCTGGATGAGCCCCTCCTTCTCCATCGCCGCGTCGTTCCAGTAGCCGAGCCGGAACTCGGTGGCGAGCCAGCCCTGCGGGCGCTGGCGCGGCTCGGCGAAGCGCATCGGTTCGACGTCGGCGAGGCCGCGCAGCCGCCACTTGTAGCGCTCGTAGGAGCGCAGCAGCGGCCCGAGATAGATGAGCAGCGCGAGCAGCGAGCGGCTCTGCCAGTCGTCGTAGCGCGGGTCGAGCCGGCGCGAGGAGGCGAGGGCCACGGCCGAGGCCCAGGAGATCGCCAGCGGCACGAACGCCGGAACCACGTAGCGTCCCGAGACCATCGCGCACAGGCCCAAGAACAGCGACACCGCGGCCCACTCGAGCGTGAAGGGGAGATACGACAGCAGCGAGCTGGGCGGCTCGTAGAGCGTCTGGAAGAGCCCTCGCCCGAAGGCGCCGTAGTAGATCACCGGCCGGCGCGACAGGAGCCCCGCCGGCGACTCACCGTAGATGCGCCCGAGCCAGCGTGACTGGCCGAGCATGTTGAAGCGGTAGGGATGCTTGAAGTAGAGCAGCGCCTCGGCCTTGCCGTAGCCCCGCTGCTGGCGAAGATACGCGCCGACCGTGTTGCGCCGGAAGTGCCACACCATCGCCGCCGGGCTGAAGCCGATCTGCAGCCCGCGGTTCTGCAGGCGCCAGCACAGATCGACGTCGTCTCCGGCGGCGGTGAACACCGGATCGAAGCACTGGACCGCCTGCAACGCGTCGCGGCGGAACGCCATGTTGCAGCCCGGGATGTGCTCGGCCACGTCGTCGTTCACCAGCACGTGGGTCGGCCCGCCGGGGGCGACCGCGACGCACGCCGGCACGCGCAAATCCTCGGGCGGCGGCAGGTTCGGGCCGCCGGCGGCGACCCAGCCGTGGCGGACCATGGCGCCGATCAAGTACGTCAGCCAGTCGGGGTCGACCACGCAGTCCGAATCGGTGAACACGACGTACTCGCCGGTGGCGGCCCCGATCCCGACGTTGCGCGCCGTCGACAGCCCCCGGTTCTCCTGGTGGATGACCCGGAAGGGAAAGCGCCTGGCGATCTGCGCCGTCGCGTCCTTCGAGCCGTCGTCGACGACGATCACCTCGAAGTTCGGGTAGCGCAGCTGCAGCAGCGACTGCAGGCAGGCCTCCATGGTCGCTTCCGCGTCGTAGGCGCAGATCACCACCGAAGCCTTCGGCGGCGCGGCCAGCGGCGGCGGCAGCGCCCCGCCGTACAGATCGCGCACCGCGTAGTAGGCGGGCTTCGGCGTGCGCTCGCGAGTCACCAGGCCGAACGCCCAATCGCCGATCGCCGATCCGCCGGTGAACCATTCGTCCGTCCACGAGAACACGAACGTGCCAGCGGCTCCGCCCTCGAACGCCGCGCGGATCTGCCACGCCAGGACCTCGGCTTGCCGGCCGGCGCCTTCGCGGATCGAATCGATGCCGAACTCGGTCAGCACCAGCGGCTTGTCCTCGGCGAGGTTCTGCAGCCGCGACAGGTAGCGGCGAAACGCTTCCTCGCGGTGCAGGTAGACGTTGAAGCAGATGAAGTCCACGCAATCGACGTCGAGGTACTCCGTGGACGGGAAGTTGGCGTAGCTCACCAGCGCTTGCGGATCGATCTCGCGCACGTCCTGCGCCAGAGCGCTCAGGAAATCGCGCACGCGCCCCGGGCCGCACCAGCGCACCACGTCGGGCGGGATCTCGTTGCCGATCAGGTAGGCGAGAATCGCCGGATGGCCGGCGACGCCGCGCACGCCGTCGCGCACCAGCCGGTGGTTCGACTCGACGACCTCGGGGGCGTCCAGGAAGCACGTGTGCTGGGTCCAGGCGAGGCCGACCAGCACCCACAAGCCGTGCTCGGCGGCGAGATCGAGCAGCCAGCGCGGCGGCGGCGTGAACGTGCGCAGCGTGTTGGCGCCGAGGTCGCGGATGGCGGCGAAATCGCGCGCCGCCTGGTCCGGCCCGGGGAACGGCGTGCCGTCCGCTCCGGCCGCGAACGGGCCGTAAGTGACGCCGCGAACGAACACCTTTTCGCCGTTGTGGAAGAAGAACTTGCCGGCGACCCGAGGCCTGCCGGAGCGCGCCGCCCCGGGGGACTCCGAGACGGCCGCCGAGCGGGCTACGACCGCGAGATTCGCCTTCGCCATCGCTCAAGATCGATTCGCAATCGCGGTCATCGACGAGGCCGCTCAATCTACCAGACAGGGGTGGGGGTTCAAGCCGCGGCCGTGGGCGGCGCTGGCGCGTGGGACGCCGCGGTTGAACGGCGGCTTGCGATCTGTGAAGAAGGTGCCATGGCGTTCCTCCATGCCAGGCACTTCACGCTGGAGGAGGCCCGAGTCGCGCTCGCCGAGGTCGGGCCGCTCAGCGAAGAGCTCGTCAACCTCAAGGAGACGCTCGACCGCTGGGGCTACGACGTTCGCCGCCATGGCTACTTCGGGGGCGCCGGGCCGAACGGCGAGAGCTACTTCCCGCCCGAGCTCGAACGGCTGGTCGAGGTGCTGCGCCATCTCGAGGCGATCGGCGTCGTCGTCAAGGGCATCGACCACGGGCTGGTCGATTTCCCGCACGTGCGCCGCGGCGGCGAGGAAGTCTACCTGTGCTTTCGCGCCGGCGAAACCGACGTCGCCTACTGGCACTCGATCGACGAAGGCTTCGCCGGCCGCCGGCCGATCTCGGAGCTGTGAGGTGCCCACCGTCCGCTCGCTCGACCACCTCGTGCTGCGCGTCGGCGACCTCGACCGTTCGCTCGCGTTCTACCGGGGCCTGCTCGGTCTCGCCGTCGAGGGTCTCGAGGAGCACCGTCGTGGCGCCCGGCCGTTCGTCTCGCTGCGCGTCGGCGAGGCGCTGCTCGACCTCGTTCCCGACCCGGCCCACGATCCGGCGACCGCCGCGTCCGGCGGGCTCCTGCACTTCTGCGTGACGCTCGCCGATCTCGGCGAAGCGATTCGCGAGCTGCGCGCCGCCGGCGTGGCGTTCCTGCACGACGCGCCGGTGCCGCGCGCCGGCGCCCGCGGCGTCGCACCGTCGATCTACGTGCGAGACCCCGACGGCTACGTCGTCGAGCTCAAGCAGGCGACGGACGCCTAGCCGCGAAAAAGGGGTCGGGAGTCTTTTCCTTCCTCGAGCAATGCCGGGGGTGGGATTCGAACCCACATATCCCTCTCGGGACACAAGGTTTTAAGCCTCGCGCGTCTCGCCAGTTGCGCCACCCCGGCCGCAGCTCCTTGCTCTGGCTGAGAACGCGGCGCGCGGCAAGCTTCGCGAGGCCCGCGCCGCAGGTCGGCGGGTCGAGCCGGCCGATCGCAGGCGCGAGGCTCCGCGTTCGGATCGCCTGACCGCCTCGCCTGACCTGACCGCGCGCTGACCCGACCGCGCCGCTTGACAACCCGTAGCCGACGCCGGCATGGAAGGCCACCCGCATCGACGGTCGCCGCGCGGCCGCGAGGCGACCGACATGCTCTGGTCCGTCCTGCTCTTCGGCCTCCTGCTCGGCGTCCAGCACGCGCTGGAGGCCGATCACGTGGCGGCGGTCGCCGCGCTGGCGACGCGCGCGCGCTCGGTGCGCGGCGCCGTCAGCGTCGCCTCCTGGTGGGGGATCGGCCATGCGGCCACGCTGTTCGTCTTCGGCGCGATCCTCGTCGCCCTCGGAGCCACCCTGCCGCCGGCACTCGAGCGGGCCTTCGAGCTCGCCGTCGGTCTGCTGCTGGTCCTGCTCGGCGCCGACGTGCTGCGGCGCGCCCGCCGGCGCGGCGTTCACTTCCACGTCCACGAGCACGGCCCGGACCTGCGCCATCTACACGGGCATTCGCACGCAGGCGAGAGCCGGCACGAGATCCACGAGCACCGCCACGCGCTGCCGCCGATCCTGGTCGGCTGCGTTCACGGTCTGGCGGGATCGGCGGCGCTGATCCTGCTGTCGCTGCGGACGATGCGCACCCCCGCGCAGGCTCTGCTGTATCTGGCGACCTTCGGCGCCGGAACGATCCTCGGCATGGTGTTGTTCGCCGTCCTCCTGTTCGTGCCGATCCGCGTCTCGGCTCGCCGCCTCGAGCGCGCCTCGCGTACGTTCGAGGTCGCGATCGGCGCCGGCTCGCTCGCGATCGGCGCCTGGGTCGTCGTCCGCGTCGCGGCGTTCTGAGCGCCGCCCCGCGCCCGCGGCGCCCCCGCGCGATTGTGCGCCACCGTGATCGGTGTTAGGGTCCGAGCACTCAACCTGACGGTTCGGCGGGAGCCCACGGCATCGCGGTCTTCACTCCCCCTTCCCCCCACCCCACTCTCAGGCAGTCTCGGCGGCGATCACAGGTGTCGTCGCCGCGAGCATTCAGCCTGAGGGTGAGCGATTCCCGAAAGGAGGGCGCCGATGGTCTCCATCAGCGAGCTGTCGAGGATGGAGGGGATTCTGCGCCGGGGCGGCCAGACCGGCGGCGATTCACGGTTGTGTAGAGAATACCTCGGGAAGATCCGCATGTGGCTGGCCGTCGGCCGGGTCCCGGCCGACGTTCGGCGCCGGCTCGAGATGTTGCTCTCGCGATTCGGCAACGTTCGCTACTAGCTCGCGCACGGAGGCATCATGACGTTCCGCGACCGCCCCCTTCCTCGCTCCCAGCGCGCCGGCGACAGAGCGCCGGTCTTCGCCGTCGGTCAGCGGGCGTACGTCAGCGGAGCCGGCAGCGCGGACGGCTCCGTCGTGCTCACGGACGGCGCCAGCACCATGGCGGTGGGTCGGCTGAACGACGGGGCCGAGGTCGAGATCACCGAGTGGGTGCCACGCGGGCCGGCGACTCGCTACCGCGTGCGATCGAAGGAGCGCGCGCTGGTCGGCTGGCTGGCCGTCTCGAGCCTGCGCTCGACGCCGGCCTCCGTCCCGACCCCGAGCACCGCCGCGCCGGTCTACGTTCCGGTCGAAGCGCGGCGCTCACAGGCACCGTCGAGCGGCGGCGGCGCGTCGCTCGCCAGGCGAAAGCGCTGACCACCGGCACGGATTTCCGGACGGAAAACAGGAGATACTGCTCACCGAGGAGGCGAGAAACGACATGGGATCCGTGGTGGAATACCGCTGTACCCGCTGCACCTTCACCAGCGGGCAGCTTTCCGTGGGATGGGGCAACGACGGACGGCGAGGCTTCTGGGGCGCGCTGGCGCGGTGCAAAGTCTGTCAGCGGCTCGGCGTGGTCGACCTCAACGCCAGGGAGCCCGACCGTGGTGGCAGGCGCTGCGCCGACTGCAACGGCCTTCTCGTCCTCTTCGAGGGCACCTCGGCGGAGATCCAGTGCCCGCGATGCGATGCCGCGCTCCGTCACGCACCCTTGGGAAGCTGGATGTAGCACCGCCCGCAGATTGCCGCTCACCCGCGACCATCGCGGCCATCGCCGAAACCCCCTGGACACTTTCCCGGCGGTTCGCTAAGGGAACCCGGGCCGCGCCGAGCGGCGCCCAGCGGGGCCGCCGAACCGAAGCCGATCGCGAGGGATCATCGACAAGAGCGTTCACACCCCACGCCACCGCTCCATCACCATAACGTCGTCTTCCCCCGCAGCCGCCGCCGGCGTCGCCCGCTGCTTCCCGGCCCAAGCGATCGAGTGGTGCCCGCCCCGTGAAGAGCCGCGCCGCACGCTCGATCCCGCCCGCGACCGCCGCAGGAGACCACGCCGATGACCGCACCTCAGAGCGAATCCAACGATCAAGAGAAGGCGCTGTACCGGGTCGGCGAGTGGTTGATCGACAACCGCCGCTGGGCCTCGATCGTCACCATCGCCTTCACCGCCTTCATGACCTACGAGTCGTTGCAGCTCGAGATGTTCACCAGCTTCGGTGAGCTGCTGCCCTACCGACATCCCTTCGTGGCGGTCCACAACACCTACGCCAGGCAGTTCGGCGGCGCGAACAACATCACGATCATGTTCGAGGTGAAGGAAGGCACGATCTTCACCAAGGACACGCTCACCCGGATCTTCGCGGCGACGCGCGAGGTCGACCTGCTGCCGGACATCAACCACGACCAGATCGATTCGATCGGCCACCGGACCACCCGGTACCTGACGATGCAGGGCGGCTCGATCTCCTCGCCGCCGGTCATGCGCCGGCCGCCGGTCACGGAGAAGGACGTCGAGCAGGTCCGCAGCATCGTTCACTACTCGGAGAACATCCACGGCATCCTGGTCTCGCTCGACGACCAGGCGGCGCTGATCCGCGCCAACTTCCACGAGGGGCGGATCAACTACCGGCAGATCTTCTACGACATCAACCGCAACATCATCGAGCGCTACCAGGACGACAACACGAAGATCTGGGTGGCGGGCGAGCCGCGGCTCTACGGCTGGATCTACCGCTACTCGAACGACGTGTTCTGGATCCTCGTCATCACCTACGCGATCGAGTGGGTGCTGCGCTGGATGTACTTCCACGATTGGCGCGGCTCGCTTCGCCCGACGATCACCGGCATCCTCGCCGCGGTCTGGGGCCTCGGCTTCATCAACCTGATCGGCTTCGCCCTCGACCCGCTGATGCTGGTCGTGCCGTTCCTGATCACCGCCCGGGCGGTGAGCCACGCCATCCAGATGCACGACCGCTACGACGAGGAGTATCAGAAGAACGCCTGGGACAAGCGCAAGGCGATCGTCGCCGCCTTCGCCGAGCTGTTCGTGCCGACCGTCTCGGGGATCGTCACCGACGCCCTGGGCGTGCTGGTGATCCTGTTGATCCCCGTGGTGATGCTGCAGAAGCTCGCGATCACCGCCTCGTGGTGGATCTTCGCCATCACCGTCTCCGAGGTGCTGCTGAACCCGATCGTCTACTTCTACCTGAAGGCGCCCGAGCCCGAGATGGTGATCCTGCGCGAGGAAGGGTGGTTCCGCAGGTTCATGGACCGCTTGACGGACCTCACGCTGTCGCGAGCGGGCCGCATGGTGACGCTGGCGTTCTGGGGCGGCGTGGCCGTGCTGTCGTTGATCTTCCTGCGCGGGCTGACGATCGGCGACCCGACGGCCGCCTCCCCTCTCTTGTGGCAGGACTCGGCCTACAATCAGTCGCACACGCGCATCCAGCAGTTCTTCGGCGGCGTCGAGCCGCTGATCGTCGTCGTAGAGGGCAAGACCAAGAAGGCGCTGCAGGAGCCGAAGGCCCTGGAAGCGATGGAAGCCTTCCAGCGCTACGTCGATGCCGACCCGGAGATCGGCTACAGCTTCTCGCTCGCCGACATCGTCAAGTCGATCAACATGGTCTTCTTCGACACCGACCCGCGCTGGGGCGTGATCCCCGAGGAGGTCGGGCGCATCGCCAACCTGTTCTTCTTCTACTTCGCCGGCTCGCCGCCGTCGGAGACGTCGAAGTACCTCGATCCCTCCTACACCAACGGCCACGTCACGTTCTTCTGCCGCAACCACCAGGGGGATACCGTGGCGCGCATCATCGCGCGCTGCCGCGACTACATCGGCAAGTTCCCCGCGGAGAAGATCGACTTCCGGCTGGCCGGCGGCCTCATCGGCGTCACCGCCGCCGCCAACGAAGAGATCGTGCGCAACGACATCCTGATGAACGTGCTCGGCCTGGCGACGATCTACCTGATCCTGCTCTTCACCTATCGCTCGTTCGCCGCCGGCATTTACATGCTGCTGCCGCTGTTCGTCTCCAACGCCTTCGTCAACGCGTACATGAGCGTGCGCGACATCGGCGTGAACCTGCACACCCTGCCGGTGGTGACGGTCGGGATCGGCTTCGGCATCGACTACGGCCTCTACATCGTCAGCCGGATCATCGAGGAGATCCGCGTGACCGGCGATCTCTACGACGCCACCAAGACCGCGCTCTGCACCACGGGCAAGGGCGTGACCTTCACCGCCGTGACGATGGTGATGAGCACGCTGTTCTGGACCTCGTCGAACATCCGCTTCGACGCCGAGATGGGCGGCCTGCTGGCGATGTGGATGGCGATCAGCTTCGTCGCCTCCCAGACGCTGATGCCGGCGCTGATCCTGGTCTTCAAGCCGAAGTTCATCACCCGCGAGATGCCGGTGCCGGCGGCATCGACGAAGGCGGCCACGGCCTGAGCGGGCGCGCTCTAGACAAGGAGGAACGATTCCATGGAGATCGACTTTTCCAACGCGGGAATCTTTCTCATCCTGTTCACGATCGGCTTCATCCTGATGGACGAGTACGTCGCCAAGCCGCTCCGGCGCCGCCGGCTGGAGCGACGGGCGGCAACCGAGCCCAAGGTGCGCCGGGCGCTCGAGATCGCCGACGAGGTCGCGGCTCGCCACGGCGGCAAGCGGCCGTGAAAGGGGTCGGGAGTCGTTTTCCGGACCCGGAAAACGACTCCCGACCCCTTTTCCCTCGCTCAGCCGGATTCTTCCTCGAGCCTGGCTTGCAGCCGGCGCATGCCGCGCAGCCATCGCTCGGGGTCGAACGCCTTCTGCTCGATCCACTTCTGCGCGATCGGATCGGTGAGGATCAGGAAGCGCTCCTCGCGAACCGCGTCGACGACCATGCGGGCCACCTCTTCCGGCTCGCGGATCGGCCCGGCGGCGAGGCGCGCGAACGGCGAACCGGTGTCACCGAGCATCGGCGTGCGCACCCCGAGCGGAGCGAGCAGCGACGAGCGCACGCCGCGCTCGTGGTACGTGATCGACAGCCACTCCGCGAGGCCGACCGTCGCGTGCTTGGTCGCGGAGTAGGGGCAGTTCCCCTGCGCGGTGAGGATGCCGGCCATCGAGGCGGTCTGGATCAGGTATCCGCTGCCGCGGGCGAGCATCTCCGGCAGCACGGCGCGCACCGCGTGGACGTGCGCCATCACGTGCAGCTCCCATTGCTGCTGCCAGACCTCGAGCGGGGTGTCGAGCGGATCGGAGCCGTTGGCGACGCCGGCGTTGCTGAAGAACACGTCGATCGGGCCGCAGGCGTCGCGCGCGGCCGCGACCAGAGCGTCCACGTCCGCCTGCCGCCGAACGTCGACGGCGACGGCGAGACCGCCGATCTCGGCGGCGACCGCCCGCGCGGCGGCGCCGTTCAGGTCGGCGACCACGACGCGCGCGCCTTCGGCCGCGAACGCGCGGGCGCTGGCCGCGCCGATGCCGCTTCCCGCTCCGGTGATGACGCTGACCTTGCCGCGTAGCTCCATGGCGCGACCCTATCCTCGTTCGAGCGGCCGACTCAAGCGGCTCCTTCCGATTGACAGTCGGTCGAACGCGATGATACGGCGCAGTAGACTTTCGTACTACGCGATACGACGCACGATGGTTTCGTACCATCCACATCGCGCGCGGTTCCACGCGGCAGCGCGCGGGAGTTCTCGTCGAAACCGCCGCCCGCGCGGATCGCTGTGCCCTTCGGGTACATTCACTCGCGGCGTGCGTCGGAAACGCACACCAGATCGTCTACGCCCGGGCGATTCCGTCCACTCCCGGGCGGGAATGCTTTATGCGTATGACCGCTCGAACGACCGCGAATTCGCACCTCCCGGACTGCGAGGGAACCATGTCGAAACGTGCGCTCGATGTCGCCGCAGCCATGCCCGCACCCGCCGCCGATGCCGCGGCCCTCGGCGTGCGCCGTGAGCTGCGGCGTGGTCGGGCGCGGTTGCGGCAAGCTCTCGCGCTGGCCGTCCCGCTGCTGCTGCCGATCCCTGGATACGGCTTCGCCGCCCCCGCCTGGCGATCCGTCGGCGCGCCGGTCGACGGATCGGCGGTGTTCGCGAAGCGCTGCGCTCACTGTCACACCATGGCCTTCCTGATGCCGACGCCTCAGCCGATGTCCAAGCTCGGCGAGGAGGACATCTACGACGCCCTGTGGCGCGGCGCGATGGCCGAGATCGCCAACGGGCTCGATGACGCCGAGCGTCGCGCCGTCGCGAAGTACATCGCCGGTCTGAGCCCGGACAAGCCCGACCGCACGAGCGGCGCGCGCACCTGTGCCGCGGGCGCGAGCGGCGGTTCCCCGCCGAGCGCCGCGGGGACCGAGTGGGGGGGCTGGTCGGCGGACGCTCGCAATACGCGAGAGCAGGCGCAGCTGAAGCTCACGCCGGATCAGGTCCAGGGGCTGCGCCTCAAGTGGGCCTTCGTGTTTCCCGACGAGGCGGCGTTCACCGGCGGCGGGAACCAGATCACGGTGGTCGGCGGGCGGATCTACGTCGGCAACTTGAACAAGTGGGTCTACGCGCTCGATGCCGCGACCGGATGCGCCCACTGGACTTACCGCGCCGAGGGCCGGGTGCGCTCGGACGTGGTCGTCGCCGGCGGCGTGGCGGTATTCGGCGATCTGCTCGCCAACGTCTACGGGCTCGACGCGGCGACGGGGCGGCTGCTCTGGAAGGTGCGCGCCGATGCGCAACCCTCGGCGAGGATCACCGGAAATCTCACGGTGCACGACGGGGTCGCCTACGTGCCCGTCTCGACTCTCCAGGAAGTCTACGGGATGAAGGGAGACGTCCCGTGCTGCAGCGGCAGCGGCAGCGTCGTCGCGATCGACGTCCGCAGCGGCGAACGAGTCTGGAAAACCTACATGGTCGAGACGCCGCTGCGCTACCTCGGGAAGACCAAGACGGGGACCGCGCGCTATGGGCCCGCCGGCGTCGTCCTGTGGGCGCCGCCGACCGTGGATGCCAAGCGCGGCGTGGTGTACGCGGCGACCGGCAACCAGCACTCCGAGCCGCTCGTCGCCGAGTCCGACGCCATCGTCGCCCTGGACCGGAAGACCGGGGCGAAGCGCTGGATTCGCTCGCTCGCTCCGCGGCAAATGGGCGGCAAGGACATCTATCACCTCGGCTGCGAGAAGTGGGTCGACGAGACCCGCGCGACGTGCTCCCCGCTCAATCCCAAGGGGCAGGGCGACCGGGACTTCGGTTCTCCGGCCGTCCTGCAAGTCCGCGATGACGGACGAGAGATCCTGCTCGCGGGGTCGAAGGACGGCATGTTCTACGCCCTGGACCCGGACGACGAAGGCAAGGTGCTCTGGGAGGTCCGTCTCGGGCGCGGCGGCGAGACCGGCGGCATCCTCTACGGCTTCGCGACCGATCGTCGCCGAGCCTATGTTCCGATCTCGGACATGGACGCGGATCTCACGGCGGATGGTGCTCTCAATGCCGTCGATCTCATGACCGGGAACCGAGTCTGGCGCCAGCCGGTGCCGCGCGAAACGTGCCAGGGCAAGCCCCAGATGTGCTCGAACGCCATGATGTCGCCGCCGACGCTGGTCGGCAACGTCGTGTTCGCCGGCGCCAACGACGGTTACCTGCGGGCATTCGACGCCGACGACGGTCACGTTCTCTGGCAATACGACACCACCCGGGAGTTCGAGGGCGCGAACGGCCGCAAGGGCCACGGGGGCTCGCTGGCGTTCGGTGGCCCCGCCGTGGTGAACGGGATGCTGTTTCAGAACTCCGGGATGGGGCTGCTGAACATGGCCCTGCCCGGCAACGTGCTGCTGGCGTTCGAATACCCGACGCCGTGAGGTCCACGTCCATCGTCCAAGCGCCGGCGCGTTCGTGGTGAGGGTCGGAGCGGCGCAGGGAGGTCAGTGCAGTGCGCAGATTCGTCGAACTCGCGGTGACGTTCCGATACGTCCTCCTCGCCTTCTGTGCCGCGCTGACGGGATTCTTCGCCTACGTGCTCGTCACCCAATCCAGGCTCTACGACGATCCCAACGACTGGCTGCCGGCGAACAGCGCGATCGGCAATCTCAACAATTACATGCAGGAGAAATTCGGCGGCGGCAACCTGGTGACGATCCAGGTGAGCGTCGAGAACGGGGACATCTTCAACGCCGAGACGTTGAACAAGGTCAAGCGCATCACCCGGGAGGTCGGCCTCATCTGGGGAGTGATCCCCTACGCGCTGCAGTCCATCGCCGACATCAAGACCAAGTACATGCGGGCCACGGAGGAGTTCCTCGACGTGACGCCGCTCCTCGAGCAGGTGCCGCGGACGCCCGAAGAGATGGAGCGGCTCAAGTGGGGCGTCTACCACAATCCGCTCATCTACGGGGCGCTCGTCTCTCCGGACGTCAAGTCGACCATCATCCAGGCCGATTTCCGCACCGGCCTCGGATTGTCGAAGAGGAAGGACCTGCCGATCACCGACCCCGTCTCCATCTACCGGGCCATCAGCGACATCATCGACAAGGAAAAGGACGCGAATCACGTCATTCAGGCGGCCGGCACGCCGATCATCATCGGCTGGGTGAACAGCGAGGGGCTGTTGTACATCGCGCTCGCGTTCCTGGCCTTCGTCGGGGGCGTGACCGCGGTCCTCTGGCGCGCGTTCCGCAGCTTCCGCGGCGCTTTCATCGCCGTGGCTCTCGGGCTCGTGGCCTCGCTGTGGGCGTTCGGCGTGAAGGCGCTCCTCCACGGCCCGGTTCTGGAATCGGCATCGGCGTTGATCGCGCCGTTCATCGTCGTCGCCGCCGCCGCTTGCCACCACACGCAGTTCTTGAAGCGCTTCTTCGACGAGGAATACCCCAAGGCCGGCGACGCGCGCCGCGCGATCGTCAACACCTTCACGCCGCTGCTGTTCCCGCTCATGGGCTCGCTGGTGACCGACGTCGTCGCCTTCGTGGTGATGGCGTTCGTGCCGTTCAAGAACGTCTCCGAGCTCGGCGTCACCGCCACCTACGGCCTCTTGTCGATCGTCTTCAACGTCTTCTTCCTGCAGATCCCCATGCTCGCCGTGTTGCACGGCTCGCCCCGGGAGATGGCCGCCGTCCGGGCCCGCCACGTCGACAGACGCAAGACCCGCATCGTCCGCCTCCTCGAGGAACTGGTCGAGGATCTCGTCACCAGGACCCGCCGGGGCAAGGTGATGGTCGCGTGCGTGTTCGGTGCCTTTCTCCTGTCGCTCGCCTGCATCCCGTTCCTCGACCCGGGACAGGACAACACCTACGCCATTCACAACTTCCTCACCCGCTCCTGGAGGAACAACGAGATCTTCCAGATGGAGCAGAACATCAAGAAGCATTTCGAGGGCGTCTATCCGCTGACCATCCGGATCGACAGCGGCGCGGTGGACGGATTGAAGGAGCCCGAAGTCGAACGCGCGATCGAAGCCTACGAGAACTTCATGCTCCGGCAACCGGGGGTCAAGGGCGCCCTCGGCCTGCCCGACTACGTCAAGATGATCAATCAGTTCTACGAGGGAGGAGATCCGCGGCACAACCGGCTGCCCGAGGACCCGCAGGCGGTCGGGCTGGAGCTCGAATACTACCAGGAGGGCTTTCCCGGCAGCTTCGATGCGGTGGCCTCCGTGGACTTCAAGGAGCACGCGCTGCGAGTCTACACGGGTGACACGAGCCACGGGACCGTTCGGGCAGTCGTCGAGGCCGCGCGACATTATGCCGAGAGCACGTTCAATCGAGGCGAGCTGAGCGCCGAGGTGGGCGGCGGGGCGGTGGCGATCGCCTACGGCTTCAACGAGAACATCGGCCGCTGGCTGATCCTCGCGACGCTCGCGAGCTTCGTCTCGTCGTTCGTGGTGCTCATACCGATCTTCCGGTCGATCGTCGGCCCGGCGCTGTTGTTGCTGCCGCTGGCGCTCGGCACGGTGATCTGGCTCGGCATCGTGTTTCTCTGCGGCATCGAGATCAATTCCTTCACGACCGCGGGCATGGCGATGGCGGCGGGGGTGGGAGTCGATGCGGAGCTCTACCTGCTCGGCCGCTTTCGCGAGGAGTACGCGGCGAGCGGCGATTTCCAGGCGGCGCTCAAGGAGGGATTCGTCAAGGTGCGGGAGGCGCTCAGTTATTCGTACGTCGGACTGATCGCCGGGTGTTGGACTTTGATCCCGATCCCACTGTACGTGGGGTATCTCGGATTCGGCATGGGGCTCATCCTTCTCGTCTGCTTCCTCTGCAGCTTCGTCGTATCGCCGTTTCTCTGGAGCGTCTTGCAACCGAAGTTCCTGCTTCCGACCGTTGGGCGCGAAGCGGAACCGGATCTCACACCGATTGCCCGCGAAGGGGGAAGGAGGTCGTGATGTTGGCGCACAGGTGCTCGTCAAGCGGCATTGGGCTGGTGCTCATCGCCGGTCTGCTCGTGGCCTGCCCTCGATGGTCCTGGGCGGCGGCTCCCGCCGAAGCCGCCGCGGTCGGATCGCCGCGATTTCTGGCGCCCGGGGAGGTTCGTCCGTCGTTCCGGGACCTCGCCGACAAGGCGCGAGACCCGGTCGAGTCTCTCCACCTCAACGCCTGGGTGTTCAACGAGATGCTGATGCGAGCCAGCTCGCCGCGGGTCGGCAGCATCTTCAGCCAGCGCAACGAGTTCAACCTGCAGGCGAGCTACGCCGTCAACGACAACCTGAAGCTCTATACGTGGATCCGCCCGTATTACGACAGCATCTACGACTGGCACGGCGGGTCGCTGACCGGTCGAAACGGCGCTACGCTGCGCTCCGACTGGCAGGACAGCTTGAACTGGGACAACGAGAAGGACCCGGTGTTCCGCGAGGTCTACGCCGACGTCGTCTACGGCGACTTCTGGGGCCGTTTCGGGCGCCAGATCGTCGCCTGGGGAAAATCGGACGGGATCTTCCTCCTCGACAACATCAGTCCGTTCAATTTCCGCGAGCCGCAGCGCTTTCAGGAGCAGGAGATCAAGATCCCGCAGTGGATGCTGAACTTCAATTACCGGTTCGGCACGTTCGGCACCGCCCAGCTGATCTGGGTTCCCAAGCCGGAGTTCGCATCCTACCCGGGGATCGGGCCGCTGAAGCGATTCACCGGCGGGCCGAATTGCGAGCACGACCTCGAATTCAGCTCCACCTGCCTCGTGAACCAGCTGTTCGTGACCTTCGACGAGTTCTTCAAGGCGAACGGGATCGTCGGCGCCGACGGCAAGCTCGGCTATCCCTTCCCGAACACGAGCAAGCCTCCGTCCCGTCTCGAGAACAGCGCCGTGATGGCCCGCTTCGACTCCTCGCTCGGCCAGCTCAACTACAGCCTGGCGTACGAGTACAAGTACAACTGGTTCTTGCAGGACCTGCCGGACGTGGGTGACCACGAGGGCACCGTCGGCCGAGGCACCGCGGCGCTCGGCATCGGCAACGTGCGCCGGGCGCAACGCATCCACATCATCGGCGGCGCCGCCGACTACCAGTTCCCGTGGCTGCCGCCGTTCGGAGAGAACACCGTCATGCGCGTCGAGACCGGCATGTTCCTGAACGACATGTTCTTCCTGCCGGACACTTCGGGATCGGAGAAGAACCACTATCAGGTCATGATCGGGGTGGACAAATTCTTCACGGACCCCGAGTGGTTGAACTTCCCGGCGCTCGGCCTCGGATCGAGCGGCGTATCCTGGTTCTTCAGCATGCAGGTCTTCTCCGACTTCATCATTCGTCCGGACCACTGGAAGAACGCCTACTGGACGGGCGGCACGAACAACTTCGATTTCGAGACGCTGCAAGCGACCAACGGGCTGCGCGACGCGACCCAGCAGTACATCACGTTCTTCCTCGGCAAGGATCTGCTGCCCGACCAGTCGCTGAACCTGGAGGAGTTCGTGCTCATCGATCCGAACTTCGGCAACGTCTGGGAGCACATCCAGTTCAAGTACATGTTCAGCGACTTCGTGAGCTTGGCGATCGGATACAATCGCAACTGGGGGCGTGAGAGCGAGCCGTTCGGGTCGAACCCGGACTACATGTGGACGCAGTTCACCTTCGGGATCTAGGCGGGGAAGCGCTCGTGAAGCAGGGGTATCGCGAGAGCGAGCCGTTGCTGCGGTCGATTCCGGGCGGCGCCGGCGAGCCTCGCATCGAGGCCGCGCCGCCGGCGAATCCCGGGATGCCGCCCCATCCTGGGTGGTGGGCCGGCACCTGGGCCGTGCTCGTCAAGGAGATCCGCGAGATGGGCCGCTCTCCCCTGCTCCATCTCCTCGGAGCCGTGTTCCTCGGCCTGGCGGGATACTTCTTCTACACCGATCTCCTGTACTTCGATCTCATGAACCAGGATGGCGCAGGCCTGATGCAAGGCCTGTGGCAGCGGTACTTCGAGGACATCCGGCTCTGCCTGCTGACGATCCTGCCCGTGCTCGGGGCACGGGCATTTGCCGAGGAGAAGCGCCGCGGCACGATGGAGATGCTCTTGACCTATCCGCTCGGCGAGGGACAGCTGGTCGCCGGGAAGTTCCTCGCGCTGCTGATCGTCCTGCTCCCGCTGCTCGGCATCACGCTCACCTACCCCTTCGTCCTCGGCCTCATCTGGCCCGTCGATCCCCGGCCGCTGGTCGCCGCCTACCTGGGCGTGACCTTGCTGGCCGTCGCCTGCCTCAGCCTCGGAATGCTGTGCTCCGCGCTGGCCCGCCAGCAGTCCGCGGCGGCGCTCGCGGCATTCGGCGTGCTCTCCTTCCTGTGGTTTCTCAACTGGAACGAATTCGCGGCGAGCCCGGCGATCGCGAACGTGTTGCAGCGCCTGTCGCTGTTCGACCGCTTCTACGATTTCAGCCGCGGCACCGTGCGCAGCGCGGACGTCGCCTACTTCCTGATGATCACCGCGGGCCTGTCGTTCGCCGCCCGCGAGACGCTGCGCTGGCCGTGGCATCGACGGCGGCCCGCCCGGGTCCTGAGGATCGCGCTCGTCGCCGCGATCGCCATCGGCTTCGATCAGCTCGTGCTCCGCCGTGGTCCGACCTGGGAGCTGTCGAGAGAGGCCGACGCGACGTTGGCGGCGCACGCCGCCCGAGCGCTGGCCGGGGTCGAGACCGCGGTCGAATTGACGTTCTTCTACGAGCCGGGCCGCTACTCCGAGACCGAATTCTTCGCCGACCGCTACCGCCGCGCCTCGCCGCGGATCGCCGTCCGTCTGGCGGACCTGGACCGCGAGCCGTCGCTGGCGCGACGGTACCGGGTCACGGCGTACGGCGAGGTCGTCGTTCGCTCCGGCGAGCGCTGGACCGTGGTCGACGAGGCGAGCGACGGCGCGATCGTCCGCGCGGTGCTCGACGTGACGGACCCCAAGCCGCGCGTGGTCTGCGCGACGACCGGGCACGGCGAAAGCGAGATCTTCGCCGCCGGCCGCGCCGAGGGAGAACAGCCGAGATCCGTCGGCGAGCTGCTCGAACGAATCGGCTACCGCTGGCGCGAGCTGGCCCTCGACGCCGCTCCGGGCGGAGCGGCCGATTGCGGCATCGTCCTGGCGAACGGTCCGAAGAGAGACTTCACAGCGGCCGAGGTCGACGGGGTCGCGGCGTTCGTCGGCGGCGGCGGCGCCGCGCTGCTGCTGCTCGATCCGCTGGACACGCCGAATCTCGCGGGTCTCGCCGGGCGTTACGGCGTCGTTCTCGGCGACCGGGTGTCGGCGGATGGGTCGTCTCGCCTGTACCGCAACGACCGCTACACGCTGGCCGCAACCGGCGGACTGGAGTCCGCCGGCCGCCGCCACTTTGCGGCGGTCCTCTACGACGCTCGCCAGATCGGCATCGCCGGGGACGGCGCGGAGCCACGGGGGTTCCCGTTTCTCCACTACCGCTCGCCCCGCCGCGGCGAGGTGCCGCTGGCGGCGGCGATCGGGCGCAACGGCGCCGACGGCGGGGTGATCGTCGTCGGGGACTCCGATTTCCTCGATGGGCGCCTGTTCACGCGGATGAGCAGCCAGGACCTGTTCGTGGAGATGGTGCAATGGCTGGCGCGGCCGGACGAGCTTCCCCGCGACCGCGGGGCGCGCGATCGATTCGCCCCGTTGACCGAGCGACAGGCGCGGATCTGCCTCGGGACGGCGATGATGCCGGCGATCGTCTTTTTCGGCGTCGGCGGCGCGCGATGGTGGCGCAGGCGATGGACCTAGCGGAGCAGAGTGGAATGGACTCGACCGGAGCCCCTCCTCGGGCTCCGCGGGCGGCCGCCGAATGAAGACGAACGCCGCTTTGTGCCTCCTCGCCGCGCTGCTGGCGGTGCTCGCCTACCGGGATGCGGCCGGCCCGCGGCCCGCCGAGGAGCGCTCGCCCCCGACGCGCGGCGCCGCGATGGGAGAGCCGCTGCTGCGGCTGCAGCGCCCCCGGGTCACCGCGATCGACGTCCGCGACGGGCGAGACTGTCTGGTGGCCCGAGCGACGGCGCCAAGCGGCGCCGCGCAGAGCGAACTGGCGGCGCTGGCCGATCTGCTGGCCGGGACCAGGACGATCCGCCGTTTTCCACCCGCCGCGGACTGGAGCGCGTACGGGCTCGACGAGCCGAGGATGCGCATCGAAGTGTCGCAGAGCGGCGACGAGCGTTTCCAGGAGATCGCGATCGGCGACGTCGCTCCGACCGGGACCTCGGTGTACGCGCGCCGAGATCGCGGAGAAGAGGTGCTGGTCGTCGGCCGCTATTTCCTGCAGCAGCTGGAACTGGCCGTGCCGCAGCTCCAGGAACGCGACCTCGGGACCGCTCGCCCCTGTACTCCGGACATCGTCCGGTCGAGGGCGTCGTGAACGATCCCATCGTCGAGCTCGAATCGGCAACCAAGGTCTTCGGCGGGGTCGCCGCCGTGAACGACGTGTCGCTTCGCATCGACGCCGGAGAGGTGATCGGTCTGGTCGGACCCAATGGGTCGGGGAAGACGACGCTGATGCGTCTTCTGTGCGCCTACTTTCCCCCCACCCGCGGCAGCGTTCGAGTCGCCGGCCACGACACGCGCGACGCTCGCGCCGAGGTGCGTCGCCGCGTCGGCTACGCGCCGCAAGGGGTGTCGCTGTACCCCGACCTCAGTGTGTACGATTTTCTGTCGTTCGTCGCGAGCGTGAAGCACGCGGGGCCCGCGCAGCTCGGCTACGTGGTCGAGCGTTGCGGGCTCGGGCCGCGGATGCAGCAGCGGATCGACACCCTTTCGAAGGGCTACCGCCAGCGAGTCGTCCTGGCGCAGGCGATGCTCGGAGATTCGCCGGTCCTGCTGCTGGATGAGCCGACGATGGGCCTCGATCCGGAGGCGGCCATCGAAGTGCGGGCCTGGATCCGCTCCTTCCGGGGGAACCGCACCGTGGTCCTCACGACGCATTCCTTGAACGAGGCGATCGTCCTCTGCGACCGGATCCTCGTGCTGGACCGGGGAAGCATTCTCGCGCAGGGCCGGCCGCGAGATCTGTTTCCCGGACGGGTCGGGGTCTCGACGCTCGAGGACGAGCTCGTTCGACTGTTTCAGTCTCGCTCGCGCGCGGAACGGGTCGTAACCAGTCTCACAGTTCAGTCGAGGATGGAGGATAGACCATGAGAACGATGGGTCACAGGCGATCGTCAGGCATCCTGCTCGCGGCCGCGGTGGCAGTTGGGCTGCTGGCCCTGCCGCCGGCAGGCCGGACCGAGGAGGCGAAACCCGCGGGCGGTGGGGAGGTCGTGTACTCGAAGACCGTGCTCGGCAAGGAGTACCGGATCGAGCGCATCGCGGGGGAAAAGGGAGCGTATCGGGTGTCCTGGGGGCAGGAGACGACGAAGTGGGAGCCCAAGCCCTACTACGAGAACGAGGTCAACGAGAAGGGCCCGATGTTCTACGTCGAGTACTCCGAGGCGATGAAGAAGCTCTTCCCGTACAACGTCCCGCTCGAGGAGCGCGAGAAGTTCACCGCCTTCGACGTGCAGAACTCCGGGGCGTTCTTCGCTCCGTTCGTGAACGGAGGCCTCGACCTTCAGGACATGTTCGAGGGACACCTCTACTCGCCCACCGGCTACCGGCGCGACAAGACCGGGTTCGAGTACAACAAGTGGTTTCTCGAGGGGCGGACGCGCGGTGTCTGGGATCCCAACGACACCAGCGGCCAGCCCTACCGGAAGTACATCTTCGTGTTCCGGTCTCCGCGCGACCTCGCGAAGGTGGGGTTCCTGCAGATCCAGTATCAGGGCCAGAAGGAGGACGACAACCTGCTCTACGTCCCCACCGTGCGGAAGGTCCGCCGCCTGGCGACCGCGAACCGCCAGGACGCGACCGGCGGCCTGGTGCTCCGCCAGGAGCAGAACGCGCTGATGACGCCGATTCACAACTACAAGATGATCGGCAGCCAGCTGCTGCGCCTGGCCGAGACCGACCCGGGCCTGGGCTTCGAGGGGACCGAAGACCAGGGCACTCCCTCCAACGACGCCAAGCGCATCGACGGCATGGCCGAACCCTGCTGGGTCTACGAGACCACGCCTTTCCGACCGGACTGGTGGTTCGCCCGCCAGGTCAACTACGTGGGCATCTTCAGCATGGCCTCGTGGCGGACGGATTCCTTCGATGCCAACGGCCGTCTCATCCAACGCTTGATGTGGTTCCAGACGCTGTCGCCGCCCGGAGACGACTCCCGGGGAGTCCCGCAGACCGGCCGAAAGACGTTCCTGGCGTGGGGACCCGCCCCCGTGAAGGACTACACTACCGGCTTCCTGACCATCTTCTTCCCGAGCCAGCGCACGGTCAACCCGAATCTTCCCGACAGCATGTACAACACCAACACCCTGATCGAGGAGCCGAAGGTCATCGATTTCTATCGGAGGTGAACGCCGGTCTCGGGAGCCATCGTGGGGCGGGGGGCGTCTCCCCCGCCCTCTCGCGGTCCGGCGACCGTCGCGGTCTGTCACTCGCCGTCGAGTAGGGAGAAGGCCATATGCTGGAAGAGCGATACGGCGACGTGAGCATCGCCCTCGACGGCAACGTCGCGCTGGTCGAGATACACCGGCCGCCGCACAACTTCTTCGACGTCGCGCTGACCCGCAACCTCGCCGACGCCTTCGAAGCGCTCGACGGCGAGTCCGAGTGCCGCGCCTCGGTGCTCTGCGCCGAGGGAAAATCGTTCTGCGCGGGTGCGAATTTCGGCAACCGCGAGTCCGAGCCGGTATCCGGCATCGCCAACCCGCTCTACTCGGAGGCGGTCCGGCTGTTCGCCTGCCAGAAGCCGATCGTGGCGGCGGTCCACGGCGCGGCGATCGGCGGCGGACTCGGGCTGGCGCTGGTCGCGGATTTTCGCGTGGTCTCTTCCGAGGCGCGCTTCGCGGCCAACTTCGTGAAGCTCGGCATCCATCCGGGCTTCGGTCTCACGCACACGCTGCCGCGGCTGGTGGGCGTTCAGAAGGCGGCGCTGATGTTCTACACCGGCCGGCGCATCGGCGGCGAAGAGGCGGTCGCCTGGGGCCTGGCCGACCTGTTCGCCGAGCCGAGCCGGCTGCGCGCCGCCGCCCTGGAGCTGGCGGCGGAGGTCGCCGAGGGCGCGCCGCTCGCGCTGCTCTCGATTCGCGCGACGATGCGCCGGGGGCTCGCCGAGGCGGTGCGAGCGCAGACCGATCACGAGGCGCGGGAGCAGGCCCGGCTGTTCCGCACCGAGGACCACCGCGAGGGCGTCCAGGCGGTCGCCGAGCGGCGGCCGGGCCGCTTCGTCGGACGGTGACGGTCCGGACGGATC
>JACPRU010000005.1 GCA_016189835.1 Deltaproteobacteria bacterium
CGAGGCCTGGGTTGCCGCCGGGGTGAAGACGCCGATCCTGGTGCCGTCGTCGACCTCCGGCGGCCAGATGAAGGCGATCGAGGAGCTGCTCGCCGCGTTCGCGTAGACGAGCGTCGCGGTCATCAGGCCCATCGCGAACAGCTCGTTGGTGATCTGCAGGACCTGCTGCTTGGCCTCGCGGTCGCTGAGCATCGCTGATTCGCCTCAGGCGGCGTCGTCCAGCCAGGCGCGACCGATCGGCAGCTTGCGGCCGCGCACGGTGCCGAGCACGTAGGGACCCTCGGGAACGACCAGCACGCGGGCGCCCCGGCCGTGGCGGGCGAGCGCCCGGCGCAGCGCCTCTTCCACCGACGGCGCGCGGCCGATCGGCAGACGGGGAAACTCGCCGAGATAGAGGCCGGGCGACACCACCGCCACCTCGGCCTTGCGCAGCACCTGGCAGAGGTGCTGCGCCATCCACTGATCGATGACGAAGAAGCCGGGCGCGGCGAGCCGCGCCAGGAACTCGTCGTGCGCGGCGATGTCCGCGAGCAGGCGGCGAAACTCGGCGCTGCCGATGCCTTCGGAGATCTCCGCCGCGAGGATGATCGTGCCGCCGCGCTTGACGACGTTGAGCGCGCCGATCAGGCCCTTGATCGCTTGGTAGAACGTCGCATCGAGGGGGTAGCCGCCGGCCGAGGTGACGACCACGTCCGCCGGAGCCTCGACGTCGACGCGCACGTGCTGCTCCACGGCGCGGACGCCGGCCCGATGCGCCGCCTCGAGATCGCCGGCGAACACGCCGGTCAGCCGCCGCCCGCGGTCGATGGCGACGTTCACCAGGAAGTCCACGCCCGCGCGCCGCGCGATCTCCACCAGCTCCTCGTGAAACGGGTTGCCGTCGAGGATGCCCGGGCCGATGTGGTCCTCGAGCATCGCCGGTCCGTGCAGATGGCGCATCATCTCCACCCCGGCAAGTCCCGGCGCCACGCCCTTGCGCCCGCCCGAGAAGCCCGCCATCAGGTGCGGCTCGATCAGGCCGGTGACGATCTTCAGATCGGCGTCGAGATAGCCCGCGTCGAGCCAGATCTCGGTGCCCCGGCGGGTGCGGCCGAGCGAGCGGTGGCTCGCGGCATCGCGCGCGACGTGGTTGCGGATGCGGTAGCGGGCGACGATCTGCGGGCTGGTCATCTCCGCGAGCTCTTGTGGAGTGTTCGGCCGATGCAGCCCCGTGCCCACCAGGATCTCGATCCGCTGCCGATCGATGCCGGCGCCATCGAGCGCCTGCAGGATGGGCGGCAGCACGACGCCGTTCGGCACCGGGCGCGTCTTGTCGGAGATGACGATCACCGCATCGCGCCGGCCGCGAGCGGCGACGGCGAGCGGCGCCGATTCCACCGGGTCGGCGAGCGCGCGCTCCACCGCGGCGACGGGATCGGCGAGCGGCGTGGCGCGCGGGCTCTCCACGACCTCGGCGCGGACGCCGTCGGGGATGTCGAATTGCAGGCCCCCGCGCCCGAAGTCGAGTCGCTGCCGCATGCTCTCGAACCTATCGTTTCGAGGCGAAAATTTCGATAGCGCGAAGGCGGGATGCGGGCACGCTCAGCCGCCCTGCAGCCGGCTGCGCACCGCGCCGAGCTCGCCGACCTCGACGACCGCGCCGTCGCGGTAGGCGACGACCTGGCCGGAATACGGCGAGAGGCGGGCGCCGGGGAGGACGATGCCGACCAGGTTCAAGGGGTCGGCGGCCCCGAGCACGACCACCTCGCCGCCGCGGCCGTGGCGGCGCAGCGCGCGCAGCGCCGCGACGGCCTCCGGGAGCGCGAACTGCTCGCCGACGAGGCCAGCGACGAACCCCCCGCCGCGCCGCTCGCCGCGGGCTTCGAGCCGCCGCAGGGTCGGCAGCAAGGCTCGCCACGGCGGCGCGTGCCGCTCGCGCGCGCAGAGCTCGCGCACCAGCACGCCGTAGCGGCGAAGCAGGCGCCGCGCCGCAGCCTCGGCGAGCTCGCCGCCTTCGCGCGGCGCCGCCCGCGCGGCGTCCTCGCGCTCCCCGTCCGCGCCGCGCAGCAGCGCCCAGCGGCCGACCGGCATCGCGCGGCGGACCGCGCGTGCGGGTAAGGCCCGCAGATGGCGCCGCGGCGGCTGACGCTTGCCCTCGGGGAGCAGCAGCGTACGCAGTCCCGCGATGCCGTCGCCGGTGACCAGCCCCGAGGCGACCAGCTCCCAGAGCGCGTCCTCGACCTGGTTCGGCAGGCGGTGCACGCCGCGCGCCACCTCGGCGAGAAACGAGGCGCCGCGCCGAGCGAGGAACTCGTGCACCTCCGCGGCGATCGGCGACAACTCCGCGAGCGAGAACCCGGGCGGCGTCGGCTCGAGCAGCGAGTCGAGGTTCTGGCGCAGCACGAAGGCGAGCGGTGCGGAGCGCGTCGGCGCCAGGCGGCGGGCGGGGGCGGTGGGAGCCGCGGCAGCGTCGGCGCCCGCCGCCAGGCGCAGCCGTCCCCAGGCGACCTCGCCCGCCAGGCAGAGATCCTCGAGGTCCGACGGGTCGTATGGCGCGATCCGTGCGGGCAGCACGTCCCGCTCCCAAGCCGGTCCCGGCAGTTCCAGGCCCTCGAGCTGGCGGATCACCTCGAGCACGCCGTCCCGGCCGTGCAGCCGCGCCCCCGGCTGTGCGTGCTGCCAGTGGAGCAGGAAGCGCACGAAGTCGGCGGCGGAAACCGCCTCGATCTCCCTGCGCAGCCGGCCGAGCGTCAGGCGGTGGATGCGCGCCAACAGACCCCGCTCGCACCACTCCTCGGCGTTCGAGCCGGGGCGGAAGCTGCCGCGCAGGACCTGGCCTTCGCCCTCGAGGCGGCCGAGCGCGGCGTCGATGCGCGCTCGCGGCAGCGTGAGACGGCGGGCGAGGTCTTCGGCACCGGTCGGTCCGATCACGCTCATCCAACCCCGCACGATCTCGGCGAAGGCGTCGTCGCCGTGGGCGACGACGCGCGGCGCGTCGACGGCGGCGGGCTCGGGCGAGAAGCGAAGGTCGGGAAGCGCCGCCCGAACGCCGCCGGCGCGTTCCGCGGCGACGAAGAAGCGGCGCCCGGCGGCGACGGCGATGCCGACGCGGCGCGCGGCGATCAGCGCGTCGAGCGGCACCCGCCAGCCGCCGGCTTCCCCCTCGGGCAGCCACCACAGCGTGAGCAGAGCGTCGTGCACCTCGTCGGCGTCCCGCGCCGCCGGCCAGGCCTGGCGACACACCTCGTCGATGGCCGCCGGATCGAGGCTGCCGAGGCCGCTCGCCAGGTCGGGATCGGTGCGGCGCAGCGACACCGCGCGCGCCCGCCGCTCCTCAAGCGGCGCGTCGTCGAGAAAGGCGTACGGGTTGGCGTTCAGGATCTCGTGCGACATCGGCGACGGCGCGGGCGTCTCGACCGCGAGGCAGCGGATCGTCCCGCCCTCCATGGCCTCGAGCACCCGTCGCAGGCCTGCGGCGTCCATCGCCTCGTGCAGGCAGTTGTCCAGCGTCTCTCGCACCAGCGGATGGTCCGGCGGCTCGGCGAGGCGCGGACCGTTGTCGCCGCAGGCGAGCTGCGCGGGAAACACCGCGGCGAGCAAGTCTTCGGCCCGCATGCGTTGCAGCGCGATCGGCACCCGCTGGCCGCCCTGGCTGCGGGCGAGGGCGAGCGCGCGCGTGGCGTTCCAGCGCCAGCGATTGGTGAACATCGGCGCGCGCAGCGCGGCCTGCACGAGATCCTTCTCGAACGTCGCCGGCCGAACCATCGAGAACACCGCCGGCAGCGGGAAGCTGTGCTGCTCGCCGAGTGAGAGCACCACCCCGTCGTCGGTGGCGGCGGCCTGCAGCTCGAAGTCGAAGCTCAGACAGAAACGCTTGCGCAGCGCCAGTCCGAGCGCCCGGTTGATGCGCCCGCCGAACGGCGCGTGCAGCACGAGCTGCTGGCCGCCCGCCTCATCGAAGAAGCGCTCGGCGATCAGGGTGTCGAGCGTCGGCACGGCGCCGAGCGCAGCCAAGGTCTCGGCGACGTAGCGGACGATCTGCTGCGCGCCGCCGGTGTCCACGCCGGTCTCGGCGATCAGCCAGCCGGCGGCCGCGGTGCCGTCGCCCAGCCGCTCGGCGACCTCGCGGCGCAGCGCGGCGACCGCGGCCGACAGCTCGGCGGTGCGCGCCGGAGCCTCGCCCAGCCAGAACGGGATCGTCGGCGGCGCTGCCTCGGCGTCGACCACGCGAACGCGCCCGGCCTCGACCCGGCGCAGGCGCCACGAGCGATTGCCGAGCAGGAAGATGTCGCCGGCCATGCTCTCGATCGCGAAGTCCTCGTTGACCTTGCCGACGAACGTGCCGGCCGGCTCCTCGACCACGTCGTAGTCGGCGGTGTCGGGAATCGCGCCGCCGCCGGTGATCGCCGCCAGGCGGGCGCCGCGGCGGCCGCGCACCCGACCGTGCACGCGGTCGAGGTGGAGGTGCGCCGATCGGCGGCCGCGGCGGGTGACGACGCCGTCGGCGAGCAAGTCGAGCACCTGCTCGAACCGCCGCCGCTCGAGGCGGCGGAACGGATGGGCGCGCCGCACCATCGCGAACAGCGCCTCGACGTCGGTCTCCGCCGCCGCCGCCGTGGCGACGATCTGCTGGGCGAGGATGTCGAGCGGGTTCTCCGGGATCGTCAGCCGATCGAGCTCGCCGCGGCGCACGGCTCGCACGGCGGCCGCGCACTGCACGAGCTCGTCCCGGGTGAGCGGGAAGAGGATGCCCTTCGGCACCGCCCCGAGAAAATGCCCCGAGCGGCCGACCCGCTGCACCAGCGTGGCGAGCGAGCGCGGCGCGCCGAGATGGCAGACCAGATCGACGTGCCCGACGTCGATACCGAGCTCGAGCGAGGCGGTGGCGACCACCACCGGAATCGCCCCGGATTTCAGCCCCTCCTCGGCCGCCAGCCGGGTCTTGCGCGACAGGCTGCCGTGGTGGGCGGCGACCTTGCCCTCGCCGAGCCGTTCGGTGAGCTCGTGGGCGACGCGCTCGACCAGGCGGCGGGTGTTGACGAAGACGATGGTGGTGCGGTGGCGCCCGACGAGATCGACGATGCGCTCGTAGACCGCCGCCCGCAGCTCGTGGACGGCGATCGGGCCGAGGTCGAGATCGGTGGTCGCGACCGACAGATCGAGCTCTCGGCGGTGGCCCGCGTCGACGATTGCGCAGCCCGGCCGGCCGTCGTCGGCGCAGCGGCCGGCTCCGACCAGCAGTCGAGCCACGTCCTCGATCGGATTCTGCGTCGCCGACAGGCCGATGCGCTGCAGCCGGCGAGCGGCCAGGGCGTCGAAGCGTTCCAGCGACAGCGCGAGATGAGCGCCGCGCTTGTCGGCGGCGACCGCGTGGATCTCGTCGACGATCACCGTCTCGGCCTCGGCCAGCGCCTGGCGGCTCCTGTCCGCGGTGAGCAGGATGTAGAGCGACTCCGGCGTGGTGATGAGGATGTGCGGCGGGCGGCGCGCCTGGAGCTGGCGCTCGTGCGCGGGCGTGTCGCCGGAGCGCACCGCGACGCGGATCTCGGAGAGATCGACACCGGCCGCCGCGGCGAGCCGGCGGACGCCCCCGAGCGGCGCCTGCAGGTTCTTCTCGACGTCGTTGCCGAGTGCCTTCAACGGCGAGACGTAGACGACCCGCACGCGATCGGTGAGGCGGCCGGCCGCGGCGTCCTCGACCAGGCGGTTCACGGCCCAGAGGAAGGCGGCCAGCGTCTTGCCCGATCCCGTCGGCGCCGCGATCAGCGTGTCGCGCCCCGCCGCGATCTCCCGCCAGCCGGCCCGCTGCGGCGCCGTCGGCGCGGCGAAGGTCTCCGCGAACCAACGCTCGACCAGGGGATGAAACGGCGTCTGGCTCACGCCGCGACTTGTAGCCGATCGCGCCACCTGGTTGTAGAGACCGGGGGGATTCTCGTGAGCCGCACGCTCTACCAACGCGCGTCCTCGGCGCAGTGCCGAGCGGCCCGCTGGGTGCTCGAGCGCAAGCGCCTCGCTTGCGCCGTCGTCGAGGTGGACGCCGCCGCCGCCGCGCTGCTGCTGCGGCGTCATGGCGGCGCCGACGTGCCGCTGCTCGAGGAGGACGGCTCCGCGGTGGCCGGTCTGGTGCCGATCGTCTCGTACCTGGAGCGCACCCACGGTCCGCCGTCGGTCTTTCCGGCCGACGCGCAGAAGCGCAACCAGGCTGCTACGCTCGCCGAGTTCGCCGAGCGCGCGATCGGCCCCGTCGCCGAGCGGCTGCGCGGCGCGGAGCGCGATCGCGAGACGCCGCTCCGCGAGCTGCGGGTGCTGCTCGGGCAAGTCCGCGAGGCGATCGCCCGGCGCGCGCTCGACTCGGGGGCCTGTCACCTCGGAGACCTCGCGGTCGCGGCCTGGCTGGTCGCGTGCCGAGAGCTGCCCGAGCTGGAATTCGATCGAGAGTACGCGGATCTCGCCGCCTACGTCGCGCGGGTGCGCGCGGCGCTGCGTGGCCGATGATCGACGAGGCGAATCGCGGCGGCGGCGGGCGCCGTGCCGTCGACTACTCCTGCGGCGTTCGCTCGATCGTCTCGTCCATCTCGCGCGCCAGGACCCGAGCGCTCAGCTGTCCGCGCACCCGCTCCAGCAGCTCGGCCCGGTTCACCGGCTTGGTGAGGAACTCGCTGACCCCGAGCCGCATGCCCGCCACCCGCGTCTCGTGGTCGTCGCGTGCGGTGACGAGGATGATCGGAATCGAGCGCGTGCGCTCCTCCTTGGCCAGCTCCCTGCAGACCGCGAGACCATCCATGCCCGGCATGCTGACGTCGAGGAGGATGAGGTCGATGGGCTGGCTGCGGGCGATGTCCAGGCACTCCGAGCCGCCGTAGGCAGGGATCGTGTGCAGGTGCTGCGTGCCGAGCAGACGGCAGAGGATGTCGACCGCGTCGCGGTTGTCGTCGACCACCAGGACCGATCCGAAGTCCGCGGCGGGCCGCCGCGGGTTGCCGGGCTTGGCGGCGGCCGCGGTGCCGGGGTCCCGCGCCCGGCGGCGCGGCGCGTTCTTGCTCTCGTCGGACGGATTCTCGCTCATGGTGTCAGTTCCTCGACCCCGTTGCCGCCGCGGCGCCGGCGCAGCTTCGCCACCAGCGTCGTTCGCTTGAGCCCGAGCAGGCGCGCCGCCGCTTGCTTGTTGCCGCCCGAGCGCCGCAGCGCTTCGACGATCAGTTGGTTCTCGAAGGCTTCGACGGCGCGATTGAAATCGAAGCCCTCGTCGGACAGCGCCGGCGTCGGGTTGTGCTTGCCGGCGACGAAACGGCGGATGCTCGGCGGCAGATTCTCCGCCTCGATGGTGTCGCCGTCGGCGAGGACAACGAGCTGCTCGATGACGTTCTCGAGCTCGCGGACGTTGCCCGGCCAGTCGTATTCCCACAGTTGCACGCGCGCCTCGTCGTTGACGCGCACGGGGCCCTGCGGCCGGCGGGCGTTCATCTTCTCGAGGAAGTGGTCGATCAGCAGGGGCACGTCCGAGCGGCGATCGCGCAGCGGCGGCACGCGGATGGGGATCACCTGCAGGCGATAGAAGAGATCTTCGCGGAACCGTCCCTTGCTGACCTCGTCGAACAGCTCTTTGTTGGAAGCGGCGATCACCCGCACGTCGGTCTTCATCGAGCGGTCCGAGCCGACGGGGCGAAACTCGCGCTCCTGCAAGACCCGCAGGAGCTTCACCTGCAGGGGCGGGCTCATCTCCGCGACCTCGTCGAGGAAGATCGTCCCGCCGCTCGCCACCTGGAACATGCCGTGGCGCGTACCGACGGCGCCGGTGAACGCCCCGCGCTCGTGACCGAACAGCTCGGACTCGAGCAGCTCGGCCGGGATGGCGCCACAGTTGAGCGCGATGAACGGCCCCGCGGCGCGCGGGCTGAGCGAGTGAATCTGCCGTGCCACCAACTCCTTGCCGGTGCCGCTCTCGCCGGAGATCAGTACGGTGGCGTCGGTGGCCGCGACCTTCTTGATCAGCGCCTGGATCCGCAGGATGAGGGGGTGTTGCCCGATCAGGTTTCTATGAGTATGAGCGGAATCCAAGCGGCGAAAAAGTAACACACCCCTCTTCCGCTGAACAAGCGGTAGCCCCCATGACGAAGAAAATGTCCCGATCCGCACGGCCAGATGGCCGGCGGCCCGAGGACCTGCGGCCGGTGAAGATGACCGTGGGATTCGCCAAGCACGCCGAGGGGTCGGTGTTGATTGAAATGGGCGACACGCGGGTGCTCTGCACGGCGTCGCTGGAAGACCAGGTTCCCGCCTTTCTCAAAGACAGCGGGCGGGGCTGGGTCACGGCGGAATACGGCATGCTGCCGCGCTCGACGCACACCCGCATGGAGCGCGAGGCCGCGCGTGGCAGGGTCGGTGGCCGAACCCACGAGATCCAGCGGCTGATCGGGCGCAGCCTGCGCGCGGTGACCGACCTCGCGGCGCTCGGCGAGCGCAGCGTGTGGATCGATTGCGACGTCCTGCAGGCCGACGGCGGCACGCGCACCGCGGCGATCACCGGAGCCTTCGTGGCGCTGGCGGTCGCGTTGCGCCGGCTGCGGGCGCGAGGCTCGCTCGCGGGCGACCCGCTGCGCGGCGCGGTGGCGGCGGTGAGCGCCGGCATCGTCGGCGGCATCGAGTGCCTCGACCTCTGCTACGAGGAGGACAGCAAGGCCGAGGTCGACATGAACTTCGTCATGACCGACGCCGGCCGGTTCGTCGAGATCCAGGGGACTGCGGAGTCCGCTCCGTTCGCCTGGAGCCAGGCCGACCGCATGGCCGGGCTCGCCTGGTCGGGCATCCGCCGGCTGCTGCGCGCCCAGCAGGCGGTGCTGCGCGGCGCGTGATCGTCGCCGTCGCCACCACCAACCCCGGGAAGCTCCGCGAGCTGGCGGCGCTGCTCGGCCCGCGCCTGGAGCTGCGGCCCGCGCCGCCCGAGTATCGGCCGGTCGAGGAGCGGGGCGGCAGCTATCTCGAGAACGCCCGTCTCAAGGCGAGGGCGCTCCACCAGTTGGTGCGCGGCCCGGCGCTCGCCGACGATTCGGGTCTCGAGGTGGACGCGCTCGGCGGACGGCCGGGCGTCGAGTCCGCGCGATACGGCGACAGCGCCGAGGAGCGGAACCGCCGGCTGCTCGACGAGCTGCGGGGCCGCCGCGGCGCGGAGCGGCGGGCTCGCTTTCGCACCGCGCTGGTGCTGGTCCTGGGCGGCGGTCGCGAGGCCCACGGCGAGGGAGCCTGCGAGGGACGGATCGCCGAGGCGCCGTACGGCGGCGGGGGCTTCGGCTACGACCCGATCTTCCTCGTCCCCGACCTCGGGCGCACGTTCGCCGAGCTGTCGAGCGAGGAGAAGAACCGGCGCAGCGCGCGCTCCCTCGCGGCGCGCGCGCTGCTCGCCGAGATCGATCGTGAGCTCGGCAGGCGGGGCTAGCAGCGCGTCCGGCTCTTCGGCTCGCTCCGGAGGACGCGGACGAGCTAGCGGACTAGGACTGCCGCGCGCCGCCGCCGGTCTGGCCGCGGATCACGTTCATCGCCAGCGAGATCATCGAGCCCACGTCGGAAAGCGTGGCCGGCACGACCAGCGTGTTGCCGGTCTTGGCGATCTCGCCGAAGTTGGTGATGTACTGCTCGGCGACGCGCAGCTGCACGGCTTCGAACCCGCCGGGCGCCTGGATCGCTTCGGCGACCTTGCGAATCCCCTCCGCGGTGGCGTTCGCGCGCGCGAGAATCGCCGAGGCCTCGCCTTCAGCCTCGTTGATCTGCATCTGCCGGGTGGCCTCCGACTCCTTGATGACCTGTTGCTTCTTGCCTTCGGCGGTGTTGATGGCGGCGTCGCGCTCGCCCTCGGAGGTCAGGATGACCGCGCGCTTCTCCCGTTCAGCGCGCATCTGCTTCTCCATCGCGGCGATGATGTCGGCCGGCGGGGTGATGTTCTTGATCTCGTAGCGCAGGACCTTGACGCCCCACGCCTCGGAGGCCTTGTCCACCTCGCTCACCACCTGGGAGTTGATGTGCGAGCGCTCCTCGAAGGTGCGGTCGAGATCGATCTTGCCGATCTCGCTGCGCAGCGTGGTCTGGGCGAGCTGAACGATGGCGAACACGTAGTCGGAGATGCCGTAAGAGGCGCGCTCGGGATTCAGCACCTTCAGGTAGAGGATGCCGTCGACGTGGACCTGCACGTTGTCGCGCGTGATGCAGGTCTGCGCCGGGATGTCGATCGCCTGCTCCTTGAGCGAGTGCCTGTAGCGGATCGCGTCGATGAACGGCAGCAGGATGTGGAAGCCGGCGCCGAGCGTGCCGGTGTACTTGCCGAGCCGCTCGACCACGTAGGCGCTCTGCTGGGGCACGACCACCGCGGTGCGCGCCAGCGTGTAGACGACCAGGGCGGCGAGCCCGAGAACGACGATCAAGCTTCCGGTCATGGAATCCTCCCGGTCTTCGTCACTCCGCGCGTACCCACAGGGTCAGACCGTCGATCCGCTCCACCCGGCAGCGCGTGTCCTTGTGCAGCGTCCCGGGCCCGGCATTGTGCGCGTTCCAGACGGTCCCGCGCAGCTCCGCCTTGCCGATCTCTCCGCTCGGGATGTCCTCGCTGGCGACGGCCGTCTCTCCCACCAGGCTGTCCACCTTGTGCGTCGACGGCGGCGCGAGCTTGCGCAGGATCGGCCGCCGGAACAGAACCAGGGCGGCCACCGAGAGCACCGAGAAGAACAGCCACTGCAGCCAGGCCGCCTCGACGGCGCCGAGCGCCACGAGCAAGCCGACGAGCACCGCCCCGACGCCGAAGAACATCAGGTAGAATCCGCCGAAGGTCTGAACCTCGAGGATGAGCAGCACCAGGCCGAACAGCACCCACAGCCACCAGGCCATGATCAGCATTCCGTCTGTGCGCAATTCTTCGGCATCGGGCGGAGGAGCGTAGGACGAACGATGCGGCCTTCTACACGGGACGGCGCGGCGGCGTCAAACCAGCGGATGGTCGCGCCGACGATCGCGGCGGCGGCCTCGGCGGTGCTGTTCGGCAGCGGCGCGCCCGCCTGCAAGGCGCTGCTCGGCGCGATCGATCCGCGCTGGCTGGCCGGCCTGCTCTATCTCGGCTCGGCCGCCGCGCTCGGCGCGGCGCTGCTGGCGCGCGGCCGCAAGGCGTGGGGGAGCACGGGCCTACGGCGCGGAGACCTTCGCTGGCTCGCCGGGGCGATCGTCGTCGGCGGGGTGATCGCCCCGCTGCTGGCGCTCTGGGGCCTGTCGCGGACGACGGCGGCGTCGGCGTCCCTGCTGCTCGCCCTGGAGGCGCCGCTCACCGCGCTGTGGGCGCGGTGGCTGTTCGGCGAGCACCTCGGCGCCCGCACGATCCAGGGGCTCGCGCTGATCACGCTCGCGGCGGCGGCGACCGCGGCCCCCGCCGGCGGCGGCGCGGTCGATGCGTGGGGATGTCTGGCGGTGACGCTGGCCTGCGCGTGCTGGGCGCTCGACAACAACATGACGCGCGAGGTGGCGCACGCCGATGCGACGACGATCGCCGCGATCAAGGGGCTGGTCGGCGGGCTGCTGAACGCGTCGCTCGCCGCCGTCACGGCGCCGGCGCCGGCCGCGCCGCTCGCGCTCGGCGCGGCCCTGGTCGGCGCGCTCGCCTACGGAGCGAGCCTCGTGCTCTACATCGTGGCGCTACGCGGGCTCGGAGCGGCGCGGGCAAGCGCCTATTTCGCGGCGGCTCCACTGGTCGGCGCGCTCGTCGGCGTGGCGGTCCTCGGAGAGCCTGCGACGACGCGGCTGCTCTTTGCCGGGCTGCTCGTCCTCGGGGGGGTGCAGCGTCTGGCCTGGGAGCCGCACTACCATCGGCACCGGCACGCCGCTTTCGAGCATTTCCACCCCCACGTCCATGACGCTCATCATCATCACGCGCACCGCGGCGGCGAGGGCGTCGAGCCGCATGCGCACCAGCATCCCCACGAGCCGCTCGAGCACGAGCATGCTCATGCTCCCGACCTTCACCACCGCCACGGGCACGAATGATTCGCGACCATGAATCGTTCCGTTCCAAGCCTCGCGACTGAACGTCGAAGGATGTACGACGCGGAAGTCGAGTCGGTAGGTCACGCGGCTCGGGCTCGTGAACGCTTGCGCGGCGGCGTCGGCGGGACTAGGCTCGTCGCCCTGGGGAACGTCGAGGGCGCCGTCGAGGCGGAGGAGCGAGCCCATTCACTGCCGCGTATTTCAAGGGAAGCCGCTGCCGGGAAAGGCCGCCGACGTTCTGGAGGTGGTCCGCCATCAGGTGGACCTCGCGCGGCGCACCACCGGGATGCTGCTCGTGCAGGTCCTGCAGGGCGATGACGAGATCCTGGTGATCAGCTCCTGGCGGAGCGCGAAGGATCTGCGCGCCTACGCCGAGAGCGCGCTCGCCGGCGATTTCGTCGCCCGTCTCGCGCCGCTGCTGGTGGCGCCCCCGTCGGTCAGGAGCCTGGAAATCAAGCTGGCGGTCGAAGGCAGCGAGCCTTTCCTGGCGCGCGACGAGGGCGGCGAAGGGTAGGGGTCTGCGCCAAGCGGAGGGGGATGCCGACGTCGAGCTCGCCGACGGCGACGTGCGCTGCGTCGGCGCCTGGACGGTCGACCACGTGGCCGGGCTGGAAGCCCGGCTCGACGACGTCGGTTGGCCGGCCGACACGGAGGTGGTGGTCGAGGGCTCGACCGTGCGCGCGATGGACACCGCGGGCGCCTGGGTCCTGCATCAGATCCTCCAGACCCTCGAGCGCGGCGGACGGCGGGTGTCGCTGCGAGGTCTGCGTGCCGAGCACGAGGCCCTGCTCCGGATGGTGGGCTCGCCGGGCGTCGGCGACGTGCTCGCCACCGCGGCGGCGCGGCCCTCGTTCCTGGAGAGGATCGGGGCCAGCGCCTGGGCCGGCGCCCGGCAGACCGTCGAGATGCTCTCGTTCGTGGGCGAGGTCGCGGTCGTGGGCGTTCGGTCCGTGTTGCGACCCGGGCGGATTCGCTGGAAGCCCGTCCTCTACAACGTCCGAACCGCCGGAGTCGACGCGCTGCCCATCACCGGGCTGCTCTGCTTCCTGATGGGGATCGTCATCGCCTACCAGGGCGCGACGCAGCTGCGGCGCTACGGCGCCAACATCTTCGTGGCGGACCTCGTCGGGCTCGCCATGCTGCGCGAGCTTTCGCCGCTGCTCACCGCCATCATCGTCGCCGGTCGTTCCGGATCGGCCTACACCGCGCAGATCGGCACGATGAAGGTGACCGAGGAGGTCGACGCGCTGCGCACCGTGGGCATCGTTCCCATCGAGCTGTTGGTGCTGCCGAAGATCGTCGCGCTCGGCATCGCGCTGCCGCTGCTCAGCGTGTACGCGGACGTGCTCGGCGTCGCGGGCGGCATGGTGATGGCGAAGAGAGAGCTGGCGGTGGGCTTTCCGGACTTCCTGGATCGTCTGCAATACGCGCTGCGCCTCTCGGATTTCCTGGTGGGGATCGGCAAGGCCCCGGTGTTCGCCGCGATCATCGCCGTGGTCGGATGCTTCCAGGGCTTTCAGGTCGCGGGCGACGCCGAGAGCGTGGGGCGCAGGACCACGGTGAGCGTGGTCCAGTCGATCTTCCTGGTGATCGTGGCCGACGCGCTGTTCTCGGTGGTATTCGACACCCTCGGGATCTAGTCCCGCGCTGATCTACTACGGCAGAATTTCGTCTCTTGGCACGACGACATGAGATTACGAGACCACAATAGGTGACCGCCGTTTGGTTGCGGCCGTGCCGCGCTGAGTATGGAACGAGCCGAACACGTGCCCGGGCCGATCGTCGAGGTACGCGATCTTCATACGCGCTTCGGCGACACGATCGTCCACGACGGCGTCGGCCTGGAGGTCCGCGAGGGAGAGATCTTCGCGCTGGCGGGAGCGAGCGGCTGCGGCAAGTCCACCCTGCTGCGCGAGATGATCGCGCTGCAGCAGCCGGTCGCCGGATCGATCCGCGTGCTGGGGCGCGAGGTCGTGGGGCTCGGCGACGAGGAGGCCTTGCCGCTGCGACGTCACTGGGGCGTCCTGTTCGAACGGGGCGGCCTGTTTGGCTCGCTCACGGTTCGCGAGAACGTCGGCCTCCCCCTGCGCGAGCACACCGAGCTCGGCGACCGCCTCATCGACGAGATCGCCGCCGTGAAGATCGCGCTGGCGGGGCTGCCACCGGACGCCGGCTCGAAGTATCCTTCGGAGCTCTCGGGCGGTATGCGGAAGCGCGCGGCGCTCGCGCGGGCGATCGCCCTCGATCCCAGGCTGCTGTTTCTCGACGAGCCGACCGCCGGGCTCGATCCGCTCAGCGCCGAGGGCTTCGACGAACTGGTGAGGCGACTGAAGGAGTTGCTCGGGCTGACGATCTTCATGGTCACCCACGATCTCGATCTCCTCTGGGGAGTCGCGGACCGTGTCGCCTTCATGGTCGACGGGCGGATCGCCGGCGTGGGACCGATGCAGGAGCTCTCGAAGTCGGAGCAGCCGCTGGTGCGAGAGTATTTCTACGGGCCGCGCGGCCGGGGAGCCTGGGAGCAAGCATGGAAACGAAAGTGAGCTATGCGATGGTCGGCGCGTTCGTGCTGGTGCTTTCCCTCGCCATCGTCATCGCCGTCCTGTGGATCTCCTCGGGCCGGGCGACCCGCAAGGACTCCGACACCTACCTCGCGTACTTCACCGAGTCCGTGTCGGGTCTCAACCGCCAGGCCCCCGTCAAGTACAAGGGCGTCGAGGTCGGCTCGGTGCGCGAGGTCGGGCTCGACCCGGGCGATCCGCAGCGGGTCCAGCTCGTCCTCGCCATCGATCGGGGCGTGCCGATCAAGCAGGACACCGTGGCGGTGCTCAGCGTCCAGGGGCTCACGGGCATCGCCTTCCTGGACCTCGAGGGCGGCTCGCGGGATTCGCCGCTGCTCGCGCCGAAGGAAGCCGGCGGTTACCCGGTCATCTCCACCCGGCCCTCGCTGCTGCGGCGGCTCGACACCGAGGTGAGCGCGCTCGTCGCCGACGTCTCCCAGACGGCGCGGAGCATCAACGTGCTGCTCGACGAGGAGACGCGCGCGGCGCTCCGGCGCGCGATTCACGACTTCGAGAGCGTCGTCCACGCGGTCGCTGGCCGCTCGAAGGCGATCGAGGCAAGCCTGGTCGACGGGGCGCGAACGATGGAGCACGGTGCCCGGGCGAGCGAGCGGCTGGCGCAGGTCGTCGAGCAGATCGGCCGCAGCGCCGATGCCGTCGAGCGCGCGGCGAGCGAGACCGCGCGCGCGGGCGACGCGGTGCGGAGCGCCGCGGGCGACGCGAGCGGCGGACTGGCCCAGCTCCGCGCCGAGACTCTGCCGGAGCTCGGGCGGCTGATCGCCGAGGCGCGGACGGTCACGGCTTCGCTCGGCCGGGTGACGCAGCAGCTCGAGCGGAACCCGAGCGCGCTGGTGGTGGGGCGAGGCGTGACGCCGCTCGGCCCCGGGGAGTGAGGCGATCGCGTCTCCGATGACCTCTGCGAAGCTCGTGCCGGCGGCGTTGCTCGCCTGCGCGCTCGGCGGCTGCACGGTGTTCGGGCTCGCGCGCAGCGAGGCCCCGAGCCTCTTCACGCTCGAAGCGAGCTTGGCGGGCGCCCCTCGTCGCGGCGCACCGGCGCCGGCGATCCTGGTCGCCGCGCCGAGCGCGCGGCCGGGCTACGACGGCGCGCGCATGGCCTACGTTACGAGAGCGTACGAGATCCAGTTCTTCGCCCACCACGAGTGGGTGGCTCCTCCCGCGCAGATGCTCGCCCCCCTGTTGGTCGAGGCGCTCGAACGTGGCGGAAGGTTCCGCGCGGTGCAGAGTCCGGCGGAGGTCCTCCCGGCATTCCGACTCGAGACCGAGATCGTCGCCCTGCAGCAGGAGTTCACGCCGCGGCCGAGCCAGACTCGGTTCAAGCTGCGCGCGCGGCTCGTCGACGTCGCCCAGCGTCGCGTCCTCGCCGCCGAGGAGTTCGAGGCGGCGGAGCCGGCCCCGTCCGACGGCCCTTACGGCGGCGTCGTCGCCGCCAACCGCGCCGTGACGCGCGTCCTCGCCGACCTGGCGAAGTGGTGCGACGCACAGGCTCCCTGACGAGGTGCGATTTCCGCGCGGCAGGTGGCGAACGAGAGCGCCTGGTCTCTCATCCGCGCGCGATCGGCAAGAGGTCTTTCTCGCGCAGTCAACCGACCCGGTGGACCGCCGCGTCGCGGAGGCCCGCCGGATGCTTTCCTCTGAGGCCGGCCCGGAGTCCTTCGCGGCGCGCCCTGTCCCGGGCGACGGAGAGGATGGGGCGCGCGCGCGTCTCGGGAATTCTCAACCATCCGTTCGCGCCTCGGCGAACCCATGGTCACGCGCGCCCGGCTGTCACCTCCCTCGCGGCCAGACCGCATTCGCGTGCAAGGGCGATCTGGCGGTCGTCCGCGGACACGAATCGCTCGATTCGAAGCTCGAGCGCAGACGCCACGTGCAGGACATCGAGGCTCCTGCAGAGGAGCTTCGACGCGTAGCGTGCCGAAAGCTCCGATGCGCGCTCGAACACACGCGGAAAATCGAGACTCATCCCGACGAGACGACGGGCAGTCAGGTCGCCATCGAGAAGGCGCAGAGCCTCTTCGAGCTGCATGGCCGACATACCTCCTCGACCTGCCAGGCGCCGTAGCGCGCCTCGGACCTCGAGATCGTGGAGCGGCGTGAAGACCAGCTGGCGCACCTGACGAGCCTGCCGCTTCGCGGACCCGGAGAAGGCCTCCAGCACGTAGAGCGGGACGAGCACACTCGAGTCGAAGTACGCGATCAGTCGCCGCGATCGGCGATGATCTCCTGGCTCGGCCCGGGAACGACGGGCCGGTCGCCGAAGATCCGTCGCAGACGTTCGTCGAGGTCCGGCCATGGTTCGGGCTCTCCGAGGTCGGCAATGGGCGTGAGGCGCGCGACGGGCTGGCGGCGCCGTGTGACTTCAACCGTTTCGCCGCGCTCGACTCGCGCGAGTACGCGCTTCAGGTCCTTCTGCAGCTCGCGAACGGAAACCGACTTCATGCCAGGCAAAATGTCAGACATGCGTGGACAAATCAAGGCGCGCGGTTACCGGCCGCAGAAGGCCGCGAGCTCGCGTAACCATCCTTTGCTCCTCGCCGTTGCCGAAGGACGGTGGCTGCGGTGTTCCGCAAGGGCGGCGTGGAGGGTTCGACGGCGGCGGTGGCGAGATGGTCGGCGGCCGGCGCGCTCCTCGTGTTCACGAGCGCCGCTCTCGCCGGCGAGACAGCCTCGCCATCGGGCTGCCAGGACCTTCGCGTCGGCGCGGTGACGATCCGAGGAGACGGTCCGGCGCTTCTCGGCGTTGAAGCAGGCGTCTTCGACGCCGGAGAGGAGGGCACGAGGGAAATCGTGAAACGTCGGTCCGCCGTCGGCGCGATCGAGTACCGCTCGGGTCGGAAGTTCGCCTACTGGAAACCGTTGGCCGGAGTCTCGGCGAATACGGGCGGCGGACTGTTCGGATACGGGGGCTTCTATCTCGACCTGGGCCTCGGTCGCTGGATCTTGAGCCCCGAGCTGACCCTCGGAGGTTACCGCCGCGGGAATAGCAAGGACCTCGGCGGCACGTTTCAAGTCCGGACGGGCGGAACCCCCGATTTCTCGGGGGGGTCCGAAGTGGGCCGCGGAGGGATCGAACCTCCGACCCGCTGATTAAGAGAACGATCAAGACCGATCCGGAAAGCCGCGACTGATGCGGGTTTGCGAGGTTCACCGCGAACTATCGTCGTCGCGCTCGTTCTGTCTCTTTCCTCGACCACCCGGCATTTTCGCGCTTCAACTGACACCGCTACTGACACCGATTCCGAGCCCGCCCGCGGAGTCGATGGGGGGAAGCCCCTTTGCGCCCGGCGCCGTGCGCGGCCGGGTTTTCAGACGTCTCGCTGGTCATTTTTTTTCGCAACGAGCGCGCCGGGTCAGCGCGTCGGCGCCCGATGGGGGGCGGCCGCCCGATGATTGGGCCATCTGGCAAGGCACCGTTGACGTACACACTGACGGACCCTGAAAATTCCTGCTCGCGGTGCCGCCAGCAACCGCGGCTCCCCCGCCAGCGATGGTGCAGGATGTGCCTTACGGCCGCGCAGCGCGCGCGCCGAGCACGGAGGCGGGGCGAAGCCTTACCACCGATCACTGAGGCCGTTACACAGCCTCCGGTCGCCGTTGCACGACCCGTGGAGATCACGGAGAGCGACCGAGATATCCTCGTCTGCGGCAAGGATGTTCCGGCGGACTTTCCACCAGGCTGCGGCCTGCCGTTCAGGAACCGCCTCGCCTGGAGGCCACACTACTGCTGCAACGGCTGCGGATCGAGGCGAACCGAACACGCCCCTGGCTGCCCGGCGGTAACGAGGCAAGGCTGCCGCGATGAGAACGTCGAGAAAAGCTCACGGTGACCGTGTAACGGGTGCCCCGCGAACGGCGGAGAACGAAGACCTGCCTGAAGGGGAGAGCCTCGAACAAATCCTCCGTCGCGTCACTCGGTCGCTACTCTTGTTCCTGGAAGAGCAGATTCTCGCTGGCGACGTCGACATGGCGGTACGGATCATTCGCCACCTGCCCGTCGAGTGGCGGGGCGTTCTTCCGCCGGCGCGGCGTAGGTGTACGAGATGCCACCGGCGAACAACGACGCCGGGCCAGCGCTGGTGCCCTCGTTGCCGCCGTGGACGCAACTCGCCGCGCCCGTTCGCCGCACCGTACGTCGGAGGATTCTATGCCCGCTGAAGAACCCTCGCTTGCGGAGGAGATCGCGCATCGAACCGGCCTGCCGCTGGACGCTGTTGCTGCTGTCGTTGACGAGGCGCTGGTGAACCAGCTTCACCGTTTCCGTCGCGGAGCGCTTTACACCTTCGACGCTGCTACACCCGAGGACCTCGCCGCGCTGTCAGAGGCGAGCAGTGAGCCGGCCGAGATCGTCGAGGCCGTTCTCATCGCGATCGGCGACGTAGCGAAGGACTGGATACCCGAAGAGGTCGTTGACGGAGAGGGGTAACACGCTCGGCGCTGTGTAGCGAACCCCGGTGCCCGGGGGCCGGTTCCGTGGGGCGACGCGGTGCCATTTCCACGCTCCACCTCGCCGTGTGCGGTCGTCTGTCGCGAAGCCAGCTTCGCTGAGGTAGCGACGCCTCCGGGCGTAATGGGGTACTCGTGTCCTACTTTGCGAGGCGGGGATCGTCGCTCGCAACGCAGAGGATGTAAGAAACGGCGTAGCCCCAGTAGTTCGCCTGGATCACTTGTCGCCTTTCCTCGCACGCGCGAGCTGAATCGAACGACTCGCCGATCTTCCATCGTGAGAGCGGCGCTTCATAGTCCTCCGGAGGAGGATACATCAGGTACCAACCCACCAGAGC
>JACPRU010000077.1 GCA_016189835.1 Deltaproteobacteria bacterium
ATCGCGTGCGGCCGCAGTTCGTCGCGCAACGCCTCGGACAGCCCGAGCACGGCGAATTTCGTCGTGCTGTAGGCGCAGAGCGTCTCGCTGGCGACGAATCCCGCGGCGGAGGCCACGTTGACGACGTGCCCGCCGCGGCCGCGAGCCATCATACGAGCGCGCGGACGTCCGCGGCGGTGCGCTCGCCCGAGGCGCCGTCGAGGTCGCAGACGATCAGGTCGGCGCCGCGGCGGGCGAAGGCCAGCGCCGTCTCCCGACCGATGCCGCTTCCCGCGCCGGTCACCGGCACGGTCCTGCGGGTCAGGTCGGAGGCGTTCATCGCGCCCGCGGTCAGCGGCGGGTGGGAATCACGTGCCGCACGCCCCCGCGCGGATCCGGATGATCGCCACGGTAGCGGGGAATCAGGTGCCAGTAGGTGTGCTCGATCGACTGCCCGGCGGCGGCGCCGTCGTTGACGCCGACGTTGAAGCCGTCGGGATGCAGCTCGCGGAGCAGCGTCTGGCGTTCCTCGCGGAGCAGACTGTAGCAGGCCTCGACCTCGGCCGGCGTGAGATCGAAGAAGCTGGGGCAATGCCGCTTGGGAACCACCAGCGTGTGCCCGCGGGAGGCGGGCTCCTTGTCCCGCACCGCCGCCGCGAGGTCGTTCTCGCCGACCACGCGAGCGCCGAGACTGCAGAATGGGCAGTTCCCCGAGCTACTCATTTCCTTCCTCCTGGTCGCGTCGAGCCAGACCGCGGAGCCTAGGGGAGAAGCGCCACAGCGTCAATGAGCGTCGCGGTGCGTCGCCGCGCGGCCCGTTCCCGGTTTCAGGGCATCGGGCTCGACGGGATGCGCGTCTCGCCCATCAGAAACGCATCCACCCCGCGCGCGGCCTCGCGCCCCTCCCAGATCGCCCACACCACCAGCGACTGGCCGCGGCGCAGATCGCCGCAGGCGAAGACCCCCGGCTCGCTGGTGCCGTAGGCGCGATCGACCTGCACGTTGCCGCGCTCGTCGAGCTTCAATCCGAGGTCGTCGATCGGGCCGCGGCGCTCCGGCCCGAGGAAGCCGAGCGCGAGCAGCACGAGGTCGCAATCCATCTCGAATTCGCTGCCGCGGATCTCGACCATGCGCACGCGGCCGTCGTCGCCCCGCTGCCACTCGAGATGGACGGCGTGCAGCTTGCGCACGCGGCCGTTCTCGCCCGAGAACCGCTGGGTGTTGATCGAGAAGTCGCGGACCACGCCTTCCTCGTGCGAGCTCGAGGTGCGGAAGATCATCGGCCACTGCGGCCACGGCATCTCCGCGGTGCGCTGGTCCGGCGGCCGCGGCAGCAGCTCGAACTGATGCACCGAGATCGCCCCCTGACGGTTCGAGGTGCCGAGGCAGTCGGATCCGGTGTCGCCGCCGCCGAGGATGATCACGCGCTTGCCGCGGGCGCTGATCGGATCCGGCACGGCGTCGCCGGCGACGAGCCGATTCTGTTGCGGCAGGAAATCCATCGCGAAGTGGATGCCGTCGAGCTCGCGCCCGAGAATCGCCAGGTCGCGCGGCTGCGTGGCACCGCCGGCCAGGCACAGGGCGTCGAATTCCCGGCGCAGTTGCGCGGTCGGCAGGTCGACGCCGACGTTGGCACGGGTGACGAACGTCACGCCTTCGGCGCGCATCTGCTCCATGCGCCGGTCGATCAGATGCTTCTCCAGCTTGAAGTCGGGGATGCCGTAGCGCAGCAAGCCGCCGATGCGGTCGGCGCGCTCGAACACGGTCACCGCGTGGCCGGCCCGAGCGAGCTGCTGCGCGCAGGCGAGGCCGGCGGGGCCGGAGCCGACCACGGCGACCCTCTTCCCGGTACGGCACGGCGGCGGTGCAGGCGCGACCCAACCTTCGTGCCAGGCGTGGTCGACGATCTGCTTCTCGATCTGCTTGATCGTCACCGGATCGTTGTTGATGTTGAGGACGCACGCCTCCTCGCAGGGTGCGGGGCAGACGCGGCCGGTGAACTCCGGGAAGTTGTTGGTGGAGTGCAGGCGCTGGATCGCCTCCCTCCAGCGGCCGCGATACACCAGGTCGTTCCAGTCGGGGATGATGTTCCCGAGCGGGCAGCCCTGGTGGCAGAAGGGGATGCCGCAATCCATGCAGCGTGCGCCCTGCGCGCGCAGCTTCTCCTCGGGCAGCTTGCCCTCGAGCTCGCGCCAGTCCTTCAGTCGCTCCTCGACCGGCCGCCGCGGCGGCAGCTCGCGCGGGATCTCTAGAAAACCGGTGATCTTGCCCATGCCCTTGTCTCGGCGTCCAGGCGCGGGGAGCGTGCAGGGTTGGCTCGGTCCGGACTCGTCGCCGTCCACCAGGAGCGAAGCGACGGTGCCGACCCTTCACGCTCCCCGCGCCTGATCTCCCCGCACTCCTCTTCGTTGCCGATCAGATCGAGGCCAATTTCGCCGCGTCGCTGTCGAGGTGCTGCGCGGCGAGCACCTTGCCGTACTCGACCGGCATCACTCGCACGAATTTCCTGGCGATCTCCTTCCAGCCCGACAGCACGCGCCAGGCGAGTTTGCTCTCGGTCAGGTCGTAGTGCCGGCGCACCAGATCGTGGACCGTCTTCCAGTCGCCGTCGTCGAGCGATTCGAGCGCGACCATGCCCCGGTTGCAGCGCCGCGCGAAATCGCCGTCGGCATCGAGCACGTAAGCGATGCCGCCGCTCATGCCCGCGGCGAAGTTGCGGCCGGTCCGACCGAGCACGACCACCAGCCCCTTGGTCATGTACTCGCATCCGTGGTCGCCGATGCCCTCGACGACCGCCACGGCGCCGCTGTTGCGCACGGCGAAGCGCTCGCCCGCCAGGCCGCGCAGGAACACCTCGCCGCCGGTGGCGCCGTACAGCGAGACGTTGCCGACGATCGAGTTCTCCTCGGGGACGAACGTGGCCTCGCGCGGCGGCACCACCACGATCCGCCCGGCGGACATGCCCTTGGCGAAATAGTCGTTGGCGTCGCCCTCGAGCCGCACCGCGATGCCGGGTGCCAGGAAGGCGCCGAAGCTCTGCCCGGCCGAGCCCCGCAGATCGATCCGGATGGTCTCCGCGGGCAGGCCCTGCGCGCCGTAGCGCCGCGAGATCTCCGCCGAGAGCATGGTGCAGACCGTGCGATTGACGTTGCGGATCGCCAGCTCGATCCTCACCGGCTCGCGCCGCTCGAGGGCGGGCCGGGCGAGCTCGATCAGCCGGTGGTCGAGCGCCTTGTCCAGGCCGTGGTCCTGCGGCTCCACGCAATGGATCGGCGTGTCGCTCGACACGTCGGGCTTGTGCAGGATCGGCGTCAGGTCGATCCCCTTGGCTTTCCAGTGCTCGATCGCGTCTCTCGGCTCCAGCATGTCCACGCGGCCGACCATCTCGTCGACGGTGCGGAAGCCGACGTCGGCCATGATCTCGCGCAGCTCCTCGGCGACGAAGAGCATGAAGTTGACGACGTGCTCCGGCTGTCCCTCGAAGCGCTGGCGCAGCACCGGATCCTGGGTGGCGATGCCGACCGGGCAGGTGTTCAGGTGGCAGACGCGCATCAGGATGCATCCGGAGGCCACCAGGGCCGCGGTGGCGAAGCCGAATTCCTCGGCGCCGAGCAGCGCGGCGATCGCCACGTCGCGCCCGGTCTTCAGCTGACCGTCGGTCTCGACGCGGATCCGCCCGCGCAGGTTGTTCATCACCAGCACCTGCTGGGTCTCGGCCAGGCCGAGCTCCCAGGGCGTGCCGGCGTGCTTGATCGAGGTGAGCGGCGAGGCGCCGGTGCCGCCCTCGTAGCCGCTGATCAGCACCACGTCGGCCTTGGCCTTGCACACGCCGGCCGCCACCGTGCCGACGCCGATCTCGGAGACCAGCTTGACGCTGACCCGCGCCCGGTCGTTGGCGTTCTTCAGGTCGTGGATGAGCTGCGCGATGTCCTCGATCGAATAGATGTCGTGGTGCGGCGGCGGCGAGATCAGGCCGACGCCGGGCGTCGAGTAGCGGATCCTGGCGATGTACTCGTCGACCTTGTGGCCGGGGAGCTGACCGCCCTCGCCGGGCTTGGCGCCCTGGGCGATCTTGATCTGCAGCTCGTCGGCGTTGTCCAGGTAGTACGAGGTCACGCCGAAGCGGCCCGAAGCCACCTGCTTGATCGCGCTGCGTCTCAGGTCCCCGTTCTCGTCGGGCGTGAAGCGCACCGGATCCTCGCCGCCTTCGCCGGTGTTCGACTTGCCGCCGATGCGGTTCATGGCGATCGCCAGCGTCTCGTGCGCCTCGCGGCTGATCGAGCCGAGCGACATCGCGCCGGTCTTGAAGCGCTTGACGATCTCGGCGGCGGGCTCGACCTCCTCGAGTGGGATGGGGATGCCCGGCTTCAGCTTGAGCAGCCCGCGCAGCGTGCAGAGCCGCTCGCTGTGGTCGTTGACCTCGGCGGAGTACTGCTTGAAGAGCGCGTACTTCCCCGAGCGCACCGCGTGCTGCAGCTTGGCGATCGTCTCCGGGTTGTAGGCGTGGTACTCGCCGCGGCGGCGCCACTGGTACTGGCCGCCGGGATCGAGGTCGCCGTCGAGCGACGGCGAGATTCGGTACGCGTAGTCGTGCCGCGCCTTCACCTCGGCGGCGATCGCTTCGAGGCCGACGCCCTCGATCTGCGACGCGGTCCAGGTGAAGTACTTGTCGATGATCTCCCGGGAGAGCCCGACGGCCTCGAAGATCTGCGCGCCGTGATAGCTCTGCAGCGTGGAGATGCCCATCTTGGACATCACCTTGAGCAGGCCCTTGCCGATCGCCTTGCGGTAGTGCTCGACGGCCTCCTCGGCGCCGACTCCCGGCAGCACGCCGCTTTCGGCCATGTCGCTCACGGTCTCGTAGGCGAGATAGGGGTGGAACGCGCTGGCTCCGTAGCCCACCAGCAGCGCGAAGTGGTGGATCTCGCGCGGCTCGCCGCTCTCGATGATCAGGCCGCAGCGCGTGCGCGTGCCCTCGCGGATCAGGTGATGGTGCACGGCCGCCACGGCGAGCAGCGACGGGATCGGCGCGTGCTCCGCGTCGACGCCGCGGTCGGAGAGCACGAGGATCGTGGCTCCGGCGGTCACGGCGTCGGAGGCGTTGCGGCAGAGGTCCTCGAGCGCCTTGGCGAGCGCCGACTCGCCGCCCTCGCAGTGGAACAGGGTCGACAGCGTCGTCGTTCGCAATCCCTCGAGGTCGAGCTCCTTGATCCGCTCGAGCTCCTCGTTGCCGAGCGCCGGCGTCTCCACCTCGAGCTGCCGGCAATGCAGCGGCGTCTCGTCGAAGAGGTTCTGCTCGGCGCCGAGCGTGGTGGCGACCGACATCACCAGCTCCTCGCGCAGCGGGTCGATCGCGGGGTTGGTGACCTGGGCGAAGAGCTGCTGAAAGTAGTTGAAGAGGAGCTGCGGCCGGTCCGACAGCACCGCCGGCGGCGTGTCGGTGCCCATCGAGCCGACGGCCTCCTGGCCGTTGATCGCCATCGGCGCCATCAGCATCTTCAGGTCTTCGATCGTGTAGCCGAAGGCCTGCTGCTGCTCGAGCAGCGTCGGCTTGTCGAAGGGCTCGGGCAGCGACTGTGCCGGCGGCAGGCTCGCGAGCTTCACCAGGTTCTCGTCGAGCCACCGGCGATAGGGGCGGCGCGCCGCGCGGTTCTCCTTGATCTCGTCGTCGCCGACGATGCGCCCGAGGCTGGTGTCGACCAGGAACATGCGCCCCGGCTGGAGCCGCCCCTTGGCCACGACGTTCTGCGGCGCGATGTCGAGCACGCCGACCTCGGAGGCCATGACCACCAGGCCGTCCTTGGTGACCACGTAGCGCGACGGGCGCAAGCCGTTGCGGTCGAGCACCGCGCCGATCTTCACGCCGTCGGTGAAGGCGATCGACGCCGGGCCGTCCCACGGCTCCAGCAGGCAGGAGTGGTACTCGTAGAACGCGCGCTTGGTGTCGCTCATCGACTCGTGGTTCTGCCACGGCTCGGGGATCATCATGAGGATCGCGTGGGGCAGCGACCGGCCGTTCATGACGAGGAACTCGAGCACGTTGTCGAAGGTCGCGGAGTCCGAGAGCCCCTCGCGCGTGACCGGCAGGAC
>JACPRU010000079.1 GCA_016189835.1 Deltaproteobacteria bacterium
CGGTAGCGCTCGTCGGCGGCGAGATCGGGCCGCTCGATCGCGCGGCAGATCGCCTGCCACGAGTCGCTCACCTCGGCGATCACGAACTCGCCGTCTCGCGCCCGGAAGGCCTGCCACAGGGTCTTGATCAACGCATGGGAACCGCCGCTGCGCGGCGACGCGGTCTTCGAGAGCAGGAAATGCTGCATCTCCCAGGCCTGCATCCCGAGCAAGCCGCCCACCAGCGAGACCTGCACGGACCGGCCGCGCCCCGTCCGCTCGCGCGCGAGCAGCGCCATGACCACGGCGAAGGCCAGATTGATACCGCCGAGCGCGTCCGCCACCGCCGCGCCGACCGGCATCGCGCGGCCACCCGTCTCGCCGGTCGCGTTCATGAGCCCGCTCTCGGCCTGGGCGATGAGATCGACGCCGGTGTCGTCCCGCTTCGCGCCCTTCGGCCCGTAGGTCGAGACCGCCGCGTAGACGAGCCGGGGATTGATGCGGCGCGCGTCCTCGGGGCCGAGGCCGAGCTTCTCCATCGAGCCGGGCTTCAGGTTGTGCGCCAGCGCGTCGGCACCGGCAATCAACCGCTGCGCCACGCCGACCGCCGCCGGCTTGGACAGATCGAGGCACAGGCTGCGCTTGCCGCGGTTGTTGGGGAGGAAGAACGGGTTCACGCCGCCGATCGGCGGATGCTTGGTGCGCCCCGGTTCGCCGCCCGGGCGCTCGATCTTGATCACGTCGGCGCCGAAGTCGGCGAGCAGAGTGGTGCCGTACGGACCCGCCTGATGCTGCGTGAAGTCGAGGATGCGAAAGCCGTCGAGGATCGCCATGCGGGGAATTTGGCACGATCACGACATGGATTGCCAGCCCCCCGCCGGGCGGGCGCGGCGCTCAGCGCAGCATGGCGACCCCGCTCCCGAAGATCTGCTCGACGGCGTCGAGCATCGCCTCCGACGGTGCCACCCGCAGGCTCTCGGGCAGCTCGATCACCGCCTCGCTGCGGCCGGGCACGATCAGGTGCAGGTAGGCCGGGCACGAGCCCCGATGTCGTGAGAGCGTGTCGCGGAGCTGCACCAACTGCTGCTCGGTGACGCGGTCCGCAGGCACTTGCAGATGCACCTGCCGGACCGACTGCTCGCGGGCCGCGGCGAGCGAGCGGATCTCCTCGGCGATGATCTGGCAGCGCTCGCGCGGTGCCTCCGCCCCCGCCCCCTCCCCCTCCGCCTCGTCGGCGCCGCGCGGCGCCGCCTCCTGCTTGTCGAGCAGGCCGGTCACCAGCACCGGATCGTCGCCGTGGATCACGGCCTCGAACTTGCGGTACGCCTCGGGCCAGGCGATGACCTCGACCACGCCTTCCTTGTCCTCGAGCGAGAACGTCGCGTAGCGGTCGCCCTTCTTGCTGTTCTTCTGCTTGACCGTGTGGATGACGCCGGCGAGCGCGATCTTCTCCTGGTTCGCCCGGGCGGCGAGCGTTGCGGTGGAAGCGGTGGTGAGGCGCGGCAGGTCGCGCTGGAACTTGTCGAGCGGGTGGCCGGTCAGGAAGATGCCGATCGCCTCCTTTTCGCGGCGCAGCATCTCCTTCTCCGGCCATTCGGGCACGTCCGGAAGCGGCGGCGGCTCCGCCATCGCCGCCGCGACGCCGCCGCCCGCGCCGCCGAACAAGCTTCGCTGGTTGGAGCTCGCCTCCCGCTCCATGCGTTCCGCCCAGCGCGTCATGTCCTCCGCGGCCGCGAACAGCCGCCCGCGGGAGACGCCGAGCGAATCGAACGCGCCACACTGGATCAAGCTCTCGATGACGCGCTTGTTGATCACCGCGCCGCGCACCCTCCGGCAGAAATCGCCGAAGGACCGGAACGGCTCGCTGCGCGCGCCGAGAATCGTCTCGATCGCCTTGGCACCGACGCCGCGCACCGCGCCGAGCCCGAAGCGGATCGTCTCGCCGGCCACGGTGAAGTCCTCGCGGCTCTGGTTGACGTCGGGCGGCAGGATGCGGATCCCGCGCTCGCGGCAGTCGGCGATGTTCTTGTAGGTCTTGTCGGTGTCGCCCATCTCCATCGTCAGCAGGGCGGCCATGAACTCGTGCGGGTAGTGGGCCTTCAGGAACGCCGTCTGGTACGACACCAGCGCGTAGGCGGCCGAGTGCGACTTGTTGAAGCCGTAAGCGGCGAAGGTCTCCATCTGGTCGAAGATCTCTCCCGCCAGCTCGGCGCGCAGGCCCTGGCGCGAGGCGCCGTCGAGGAAGCGCACCCGCTCCCGCGCCATCTCCTCCGCCTTCTTCTTGCCCATCGCCCGGCGCAGGTTGTCGGCGTCGCCGAGCGTGTATCCGGCGAGCACCTGGGCGATCTTCATCACCTGCTCCTGGTAGACGATGACCCCGCAGGTCTCGTGGAGGATCGGCTCGAGCGCCGGGTGCAGGTAGCGGATCGGCTCCCGGCCGCGCTTGCGCTTGATGAACTCCTCGACCATCCCGGAATCGAGCGGACCGGGGCGGTAGAGCGCGAGCACGGCGATCACGTCCTCGAAGCAGCTCGGGCGGAGGTCGGTCAGCAGCTTGCGCATGCCGCCGGACTCCATCTGGAAGATGCCGACCGTGTCGGCGCGGCCGAGCAGCTCGTAGGTCTTCTTGTCGTCGAGCGCGATCCGCGAGACGTCGATGGCGATCTCCTTGCCCTCGCGCACCCGCCGTACCGCGCTCTCGATCAGCGTCAGCGTCTTCAAGCCCAGGAAGTCGAACTTGATCAAGCCGATGGCGTCGACCTCGTTGTAGGCGTACTGGGTGACCAGGAGCCCGTCGGCGTCGACGAACAGCGGCACGTCCTCGACGAGCGCGCGGTTGGAGATGACGATTCCCGAGGCGTGCCGGGTGGTCTGGCGGAACAGCCCCTCGAGCTTGAGCGCGTTCTCGAACAGCTCCCGCTCGCGCGCTCCCGCTTCGCGGATCTCGCGCAGCCGCGGCTCCACCTCCAGCGCCCTCTCGAGCGGATAGTCCTTGCCCTGCTTCGGCGCGGGGTAGAGCTTCGCCATGCGATCGGTCTCGGCGTAGTTGAAGTTCAGCACCCGTCCGACGTCCTTGATCGCCTGTTTTCCCTTGAGCGTGCCGAAGGCGACGATCTGCGCCACGCGGTCCTCGCCGTACTTCTGCTTCACGTAGGCGATCACCTCGTCGCGCCGCTCGAAGCAGAAATCCACGTCGATGTCGGGCATCGACTTGCGCTCGGGGTTCAGGAAGCGCTCGAACAGCAGCCCGTAGGGGATCGGATCGAGATCGGTGATGCCGAGCGCGTAGGCGACCAGGCTGTCCGCCCCCGAGCCGCGCCCCGGCCCGACCGGAATCCCGCGGCGCTTGGCCTCGCCGATGAAGTCGGCGACGATCAGGAAGTAGCCGGCGAAGCCCATCTCGCAGATCGTCGCGAGCTCGAAGGCCAGGCGCTCGCGGTAGGCCTGCTCGCGCTCGCCGCCCCATTCGGGGCGCTCGCGCTGCGCGGCGAGCCGCCGGTCGAGGCCTTCCCGCGCGGAGCGCTCGAGGTGCTGCTCGAGGCTCTCGCCGTGCGGCGTCTCGAACACCGGGAACTGATAGCGTCCGAAGCGCAGCTCGACGTTGCAGCGGTCGGCAATCGCCACCGTGTTGGCGATCGCCTCGGGCAGCTCGCGGAACGCCGCCGCCATCTCCCCGGGCCCCTTAACGTAGAGCTCGTGCGTGCCGAGCTTCCACGCCTTCGGATCGTCGCGGGTCTTCTTCGACTGGATGCAGAGCAGGATCTCGTGCGCCTTGGCGTCCTCGGCGTGCAGATAGTGGCAGTCGTTGGTAGCCACCAGCGGCAGGCCGAGCTCGGCGGCGAGACGAATCAGCTCACGGTTGGCCTGGTCCTGCGCGGCCAGCTTGTTGTCCTGCACCTCGACGTAGTAACGATCGCCGAAGATCCGCGCGTACTCCTCCAGCACGCCGCGCGCCCGCTCGACGTTGTGCTCGGCGATCGAGGCGTTGACCTCGCTCGACAGGCAGCCGGAGAGAGCGATGATTCCGCCGTGAAGCTCCCGCAGGATCTCCTTGTCGATCCGCGGCTTGTAGTAGAAGCCCTCCGTGTAGCCGCGGGTGACCAGGCGGCAGAGGTTCTTGTAGCCGTCCTCGTTCATCGCCAGCAGCGTCAGGTGGTAGTTGCCGCTCGCCTCGTAATCGTCGCTGCGGCCGATGCGGTCGGCGCGGCTCTTCGGCGCGACGTAGACCTCGCAGCCGAGGATCGGCTTCACGCCCGCTTCGACGGCCCGCTTGTAGAACTCGACCGCGCCGAACATGTTGCCGTGGTCGGTCATCGCCACGGCGGGCATGCCGAGCCGCTTCACGTGGGGGATCAGCGTCGAGATCTTGTTCGCGCCGTCGAGCAGCGAGTACTGGGTGTGCAGGTGGAGGTGGACGAAGCTCATGGTGTCCATCGCCCGCGGCGCCATCATTCCCACTCGATGGTCGACGGGGGCTTGGAGGAGACGTCGTAGGTGACGCGGTTCACGCCGCGGACCTCGTTGGTGATGCGGCTCGACAGGCGGGCGAGCAGATCGTGGGGCAAGCGCGCCCAGTCGGCGGTCATGCCGTCGACGCTCTCCACGGCGCGCACCGCGATGACGTTGTCGTACGTGCGCTCGTCGCCCATCACGCCGACCGTGCGCACCGGCAGGAGGACCGCGAAGGACTGCCAGATCGACGGCCCGACCGGCGATGCGAGGATCTCCTCGCGGACGATGGCGTCGGCCTCGCGCAGGATTGCCAGGCGTTCCGGGGTGACCTCGCCGAGCACGCGGATCGCCAGGCCGGGCCCCGGGAAGGGCTGGCGGTGGAGGATGGCATCGGGAATCCCGAGCACGGCGCCGACCTTGCGGACCTCGTCCTTGAACAGCTCGCGCAGCGGCTCGATGAGCTTCAGCCGCATGCGCTCGGGCAGGCCGCCGACGTTGTGGTGGCTCTTGATGGTCGCCGACGGACCCTTGAACGACACCGATTCGATGACGTCGGGATAGAGCGTGCCCTGCGCCAGGTAGTCCACGCCGGCGACGTGCTGGGCCTCTTCCTCGAAGACCTCGATGAACGTCGCACCGATCCGCTTGCGCTTCTCCTCGGGATCCTCGACGCCGGCCAGGCGTCCGAGGAAGCGCTGCGAAGCGTCGACCGCGCGCAGGTTGAAGCCGAAGTGCTCGCGGTAGATGCGGGTCACCTCCGCGAACTCGTGCTGGCGGAGTAGCCCGTTGTCGACGAACACGCAGACCAGCCGCTCCCCGATCGCCTGTTGCACCAGCGCCGCGGTCACCGTCGAGTCGACGCCGCCCGAAAGCGCGCAGATCACCCGACCGCCGCCCACCCGCTCGCGGATCGCCCGCACCTCGCGCTCGACGAAGCTCTCCATCGTCCAGTCGGCCGCGCAGTGGCAGACGCGGAACAGGAAGTTGCGCAGGATCTCGTTGCCGCGCGGGGTGTGTGCCACTTCGGGATGGAACTGCAGGCCGAAGCGGCGCCGCTCGCGGTCGCGAAACGCGGCGATCGGCGAGTTCGGGCTGTGGGCGATCGTCTCGTAGCCGCGCGGCGCGGCTTCCATGCGATCGCCGTGGCTCATCCACACCGGCTCGGGGCCGCGCTCGCCGAGGCCGGCGAAGAGATCGCTCGCGTCGTCGATCACCACCTCGGCGGGCCCGTACTCGCGCCGCTCGGAGCGCGCCACCGTGCCGCCGTCGAGCTGGCAGAGGAGGCCCATCCCGTAGCAGATGCCGAGCACCGGGATCCCGTCGAGCAGCGCTGCGTCGATCTTCGGCGCCGCGGGATCGTAGACGCTGGCCGGGCCGCCCGAGAGGATCAGGCCCTCGGGGCGCAGCGCGGCGACCTTCTCGATGCCGACGTTGAAGGGATGGATCTCGCAGTAGACGCCGGCCTCGCGCACCCGCCGCGCGATCAGCTGCGTGTACTGGCTGCCGAAATCCAGGACGAGGATCATCGCGGGTCGATCACCGGTCTCGCGGCTGGAGCCGATGGGCCCGCGGCATCGTGCCTCCGCCGCGGCATGCTGTGCCCGCGGCTCAGCCGCACGGTGCGCGGATGGAGCCGCCTATGGCGGCTCATCCGCTCAGCCGGCGGCGCGGCTTCGGATGCGGCCTTCATTGCCGGAGCCTCGAGTCACTCGAAGCGATAGTTCGGCGCCTCCTTGGTGATCGTCACGTCGTGCACGTGGCTCTCGCGAAAGCCGGCCGAGGTGACGCGCACGAACTTCGCCTTGGTGCGCAGCTCCTTCAGGTTCGCGCAGCCGACGTAGCCCATGCCCGCCTTCAGGCCGCCGACCAGCTGCTGGACGATGAACGTGGCCGGTCCCTTGTAGGGCACGCGCCCTTCGATGCCCTCCGGGACGAGCTTCATGGCCTCTTCCTCGTCCTGGAAGTAGCGGTTGCGGCTGCCCTCGCGCTCGCGCATCGCCTCGAGCGAACCCATGCCGCGGTAGAGCTTGTAGGTGCGGCCCTGATAGAGGATGGTCTCGCCCGGGCTCTCCTCCGTGCCGGCGAGCAGGCTGCCGATCATCACCGACGCCGCTCCCGCCGCCAGCGCCTTGGTGATGTCGCCGGAGAACTTGACGCCGCCGTCGGCGATCACCGGGATGCCGTGCGCGTCGGCCACCTGGACCGATTCGGCGATCGCCGTGAGCTGCGGCATGCCGACGCCGGACACGATCCGCGTCGTGCAGATCGATCCGCCGCCCATGCCGACCTTGACCGCGTCGACGCCGGCGCGGATCAGCGCCGCGGTGCCCTCGCCGCTGGCGACGTTGCCGGCGACCAGGGGCGTGCGCGGGAACGTGCGCTTCAGCTCCGCCACCGCGTCGATCACCGACTTCGCGTGCCCGTGCGCGGTGTCGATGACGATCACGTCCGCCCCGGCCCGGACCAGCGCCTCCACCCGTTCGTCGCGGTCCACGCCGGTGCCGATCGCAGCGCCGACCCGCAGTCGGCCGAGCGCGTCCTTCGAGGCGTTCGGGAACTGGATGGCCTTCTGGATGTCCTTGACGGTGATCAGACCCTTCAGCCGCCCGCGCTCGTCGACCACCAGCAGCTTCTCGATGCGATGCTCGTGGAGCATCTCTTTCGCCTGGTCGAGCGTCACGCCCGGCCGCGCGGTCACCAGCCGCTCCTTGGTCATCACCGCCGAGACCGGCCGGTCGAGCCGCTTCTCGAAGCGCAGGTCGCGGTTGGTGAGGATACCGACCAGCTCGCCGCCGTCGCGCGTCACCGGCAGGCCGGAGATCTGGTAGCGGCGCATGATCTCCAGCGCCTCGTGGATGGGTTGCTCGGGGCGCACGGTCACGGGATCGCCGATCATGCCGCTCTCGGACTTCTTCACCCGCTCCACTTCCTTGGCTTGCGCGGCCGCCGGCAGGTTGCGATGGACGATGCCGATCCCTCCCTCCTGCGCGAGCGCGATCGCGGTGCGCGCTTCGGTGACGGTGTCCATCGCGGCGGAGACCAGCGGGATGGCGAGACGGATCTCCGCGGTGAGCTGGGTCGAGGTGTCGGCGTCCTTCGGCAGGACGTCGGACGCCGCCGGGACCAGCAGTACGTCGTCGAACGTGAGCCCTTCGAGCACTTCCGCAGGCATCATGCGAAGCACCTCCCGTGCAGGATGCCGCGATACGAGCCGTCGAGGCGCCGGGCGCCACGGGGATGAAAAAAAAGCCCGGACGGAGTTCCGGGCTCGCCTTCGCGGTCGCGAATTTCGAATTCCAGGGCGACCATGACTTCAACTAGCAGACGACTCGGAGGTAGGCAAGCTCGCCCCCACTCGCCCCCTCTTCGCCGCCGCGATTGAGCCGCGCGTCCGCCTGCGCTAGGAATCGGCCGGTCGGCATCATGATCATCCGCTACGGGAACCTGGCACCGAAGATCGCCGCCGACGCCTACGTGCAGTCCTCCGCGCAGGTGATCGGCGACGTGGAGATCGGCGCCCAGTCGAGCGTCTGGTTCCAGGCCGTCATCCGCGGCGACGTCGAGCGCGTGCGCATCGGCCGCGCCAGCAACGTCCAGGACCACTCCACGATCCACGTCACCAACGAGCGCTGGCCGACGATCCTCGGCGACGGCGTCACCGTGGGACACCGTGTCGTGTTGCACGGCTGTACGCTCGGCGACTACTGCCTGGTCGGCATCGGCGCGATCGTGCTCGACGGCGTCGAGGTGGGCGGGGAGGTGCTGATCGGCGCGGGCTCGGTGGTGGTACCCGGCAGCAAGGTTCCGCCCCGCTCGCTCGTGCTCGGCAGCCCCGCCAAGGTGGTGCGCGCGCTGCGTGCCGACGAGATCGAGCGGCTGCACCACTCCGCCGACCTCTACGTGGGCTACGCGCAGAGCTACCGCGGGCAGGGAATCTGATCCCGCGCCGCGGTCAGGCGACCTGGCAGGAGACGGTTCCCGCCCGCCCCGGGCGCGTCCCCTGGACCAGCGCGCAAACCGGCAACGGTCCCCGGCCGATCTCGGCGGCGACGTCGAGCAGACGGCGGAAGCGCACCCGGCCGCTCAACCGCTCGAGCAAGCGCGCGAAGAATTCGAGGTGGGCTCCGCCCTCCACCTCGGCATGGACCGTCAGCACGTCGAGCGCACGCTCGCCGAGCGCAGCGACGTAGATCTCGAGCAGGCGCTCCTTCGCCACGCCGTCGCCGAGCAGCTCGTCGGCCGTCGGCAGCGTGGTCGGGATCTCCGGCAGCCGCCCCTCGACGGCACCGATTCGCGGACGGTACGGGTAGAGGCCCCGCGTGCTCGAGTGGTAGCGAAACGGGCCCCGCTCGAGCGCGGCGAGGGCGCTCTCGCCGCACTGCCACCCCGGTGCCGCGAAGCCTGCGGGCGGCGTGCCGACGATGTCCACGAAGGCATCGAGCGACCGGTCGATCTCGCGGGCGACCTCGGCCTGCGACAGCCCGAGAACGCGGTCGTGCCAGTAGACGTGATCGTGCCCGTGGATGCCGAGATCGTGGCCCTCGGCCACGGTGCGCCGCAGCGCGTCGGGGAACGATCGCGCGATCTCGGGAGCCGGGAGCAGCGTGCCGTAGAGCGCGGTGCGCAGCCCGTAGAGCCGCACCGCGTTGCTCCTCAGCATCTTCTTGGCGAAGCCCTTGCGCGTGAACAGGCGCCGGATCGCCTTGCCCGAGTTGTCGGGCCCCATCGAGACGAAGACGCTGGCCGCTACGCGATGCCGCGCCAGGCAGTCGAGCAATCGCGGCAGCCCCTGCCCGAGGCCCGGATGGGTGTCGACGTCGATCTTCAGCGCGAGGTCGGGCACTCCGCGCGGCCTCGCGGCCGCGGCATCCGGCCCTGATGGATCGTCTCTCATGAGCTCGCCGCCCTGGTGCCGCGGCGCTCAGAAATGCGGCGCCTGGCGGAAGTATGCGATCGTCCGCGCCAGCCCCTCGTCGAGCGGCGTCCGGGCGGTCACGCCGAGGATCCTCCGCATCTTGTCGACGTTCGGGACCCGCCGCGGGATGTCCTCGTAGCTCGGGCCGTAGACCTCGTGCTGCGGAACGCAGCGAATCGCCGACTTCGAGCCCGCGAGACGGATCAAGCGCTCGGCGAGGTCGCGGATCGTGTGCTCGCGGTCGGTGCCGATGTTGAACACCTCGCCGACCGCCTCCTCCCGGAGCCCCGCCTCGACCGTGGCCTCGATGGCGTCGGCCACGTACGTGAAGCAGCGCGTCTGGCTGCCGTCGCCGATCACCGTCACCGGTTCGTTGCGTAGCGCCTGACCGAGGAAGATCGTGATCACGCGGCCGACGTCGATGGCGTCGAGGCGCGGACCGTACACGTTGAAGTAGCGAACGACGGTCGTCTTGAGACCCATCTTCGCGTAGGCGAAGCAGAAGTGCTCGCCGATCGCCTTGGACGTGGAGTAGCACCAGCGGTCGATGCGAGTGGAGCCGAGCACGCGGTCGTCGTCCTCGCCCCAGGGAATCTTCGGATTTCGTCCGTAGACTTCCGAGGTCGAGGAGAAGACGACGCGCTTGCCGTGCTTGAACGCGAGCTTCAGCACGTTCTGTGTGCCGTTCACGTTGACGTTCAGCACCTGATACGGGTCGCCCACGTAGTGCTCGACGCCGACCACCGCGGCGAGGTGATAGACGAGATCGGCGCGCGCGATCAGCCCCTCGAGGATCGTCTCGTTGAAGACGCTGTCGCGCACGAAATGCAGCCGCGGATCGCTGATCCGGTGCTTCACCTTGAGCGTCATCCCGGTCTCGAGGATGAACACCTCGTCGCCGCGCTCGAGGAAGGCGTCCGTCAAATGCGAGCCCAAGAAGCCGCCTCCGCCGGTGATCAGGACTTTCATCGCGTCCGTCCCAAGACTTCTCCCGAGCGGCAGCCGCCGCCGCGCGCCCACTGCGCGGCGGTGACCTCCCCCTCGCCTTCGAGCTGCACCCGCTCCAGGCGCAGCGCCCCGTCGCCGCCGCCGACCCAGGCGCCGCCCTCGCCGTCGAGGTGGACCTCGCCGGGGCGCAGTGCGCGCGGCGCCGCCACCGGGCGCGCCCACCACACGAACAGCCGCCGTCCATGATGCCAGGTGAAGGCGCCGGGGTACGGGTGGGTGACGGCGCGCACCAGGTCGTAGACGCGCCGCCCGGGCCAGCGCCAGTCGATCTCGCCGTCGGCGGGCTTGCGGCCGCCGAAGTAGCTCGCCCGCGCGTGATCCTGCGGGACCCGCGCCGCCCGGCCCGCGGCCAACAGCGGATAGGTCTCGCGCATCAGCAGCCCTGCCGCCGCGGTCGCCTTGCCGTGCAGCGTGAGCGCCGTATCGTCGTCGTCGATCGGAATTCGCCGCTGCGCGACGATGTCGCCACGGTCGGCCTTCTCGACCATGTAGTGCAGCGTCACGCCGGTCTCGCGCTCGCCGTGCACCAGCACCCAGTTGATCGGCGATCGCCCGCGAAACTTCGGCAGCAGCGAGGGGTGGAGGTTCAGGGCGCTGCGGCGAGCGACGTCGAGCAGCTCGCGCTTCAGCATTTGGCGGAACATCGCGGAGAACAGGAAATCCGGAGCCAGCGAGCGGATCCGCTCGACGACCTCGAGGGCATTCACGTCCTGCGGTGCGATCACCGGGACCCCGCGGCTCTCGGCGAGCGCGCGCACGGAGCGGAACCAGATCGTCTCTCCGGGCTGGTCGTCGTGCGTGACCACTAAGGCGACCTCGTCGCCGCTCGCCAGCAGCTCTTCCAGGCAGGCCGCGCCGATGTCGTGGTAGGCGAGAAGGACGTTTCGCACGGCCCGGACGCAGCCTACTCCGATCGGCGGCGGATCGATTCGATCACGTACAGCGGCCGGCGGCGGACCTCGTTGTAGATCCGCGCCACGTACTCCCCGACCACGCCGATCGCCACGAACAGCGCGCCCAGGAACAGGAAGAGGATGGCGAACAACGTGAACACCCCCTCGACCTCCGGCCCCACGAACAGCCGCCGCAAGAAGAGAAAGGCGCCGAACGACAGGCCCGCCAGGGCGGTGAGAATGCCGAACATCGTCACCAGCTGCACCGGCAGCACCGAGAACCCGGTGAGGAAGTCGAAGCCGAGACGCATGAGGCGGAAGACGCCGTAGCGGGAGCGTCCGAAGTGTCGCTCCTCGTGTGCCACCGGCACCTCGGCGACCCGCCGGGTGAACCGTTCGGCGAGCGCCGGAATGAACAGCGAATGCTCCCGCCAGCGCAGCACGCGCTGCACGATCTCCCGGCGGTAGGCCCGCAGCATGCAGCCGTAGTCCATGGCGGAGGCGCCGCCCGACGAGACGGCGCGAATCATTCGCGAGACCGCGAGCCGCGGCCACGAGTCCTTCCGACCCTGGCGGACGCCGCCGACCACGTCGTAGCCCTCGGCGATCTTGGCGAGCAGCTTGGGGATCTCTTCCGGCGGATTCTGTAGATCGGCATCGAGCGTCACCACCACCTTGCCGCGCGAGACCTGGAACCCGGCGAGCACCGCGCCGTGCTGCCCGGCGTTGTGCGCGAGCTCGACGAGGATCAGGCCCGGGTCGGCTTCGCCGAGCTCGGCGAGCACGGCGCGCGAGCCGTCGGTCGATCCGTCATCGACGTAGACCACCTCGCAGGGCTCGCCCACCCGATCGAGCACCGCGCGCAGCCGGCGGTGCAGCTCGCGCAGGCTCCCCTCCTCGTTGAACACCGGGACGACGACGCTCACCGCCACGCTGCGCCGCAGCGGGGCCTTCGGCGGGGAGGTTGCGTGCAATGCCATCGGGGGCGTGGAAGCGCGGTCCGTCAAGGAATCGACACCTGATAGCCCTTCGCCTCCGGGGGGTCAATTCGCCTGGCCGTCCGGGGGGGCGGAGCTACGTCGCCGCGTCCGCAGCGCGCCGCCCGTCCTCGCCGCTCCACGCGCGCACCCAGGGCAGCAACAGGTAGGCGGGAAACGCCAGCACGAACGTGAACGCGAAGTACGCCGCGTATCCCAGCCTGGCCGTGGCCACGCCGCTCGCCGCGCCGGCCAGCGTGCGCGTCAGGCCGAACAGCGCCGAGAGCAGCGCGTACTGCGTGGCCGCCTGCTCCTTCTCGCAAGCGCGCATGAGAAACGCGAGGAACGCCGCCGTGCCGAGGCCGCCGGTGAAGCTCTCGAGCGCCGAGGCCGCGTAGATGCCGGGTCGGCCGGCGCCGGCGGCTGCCGCGGCGGCGTAGCCGAGATTCGAGAAGGCCTGCGCGAGGCCGAGGATCCACAGGCTGCGGAACAGGCCGACGCGCGAGGTGAAGGCGCCGCCGCACAGCGCGCCGACCACGCTCAGCGCGACGCCGATCGTGGTCGACACCAGGCCGATCTCCGCGACGGAGAGCCCGCGGTCGACCCAGAACGGCTTGACCATCGGCCCCATGCTGGCATCGCCGAGCTTGTAGGTGAGCACGAAGGCGAACACCGCCAGCGCCCCCGGACGCGCGATCCACCCCCGCAAGCTCGGCAGCCAGGCCGGGCGCGGCGCGGACTCGACGGCGATCGCCGGCGCCCGCCAGGCCACCGCCGCCAGCCCGAGCAGCATCGCCGCGGCGAGCAGGAACACCGCGCGCCAACCGGCCATACCGGCGACCGCCACCAACCCTCCCCCGCCGACGATCAGCGCCGCGCGATACGCCGACACCCGCACGCCGTTCGCCAGGCCCTCCTCGCCGCGCTCGAGCAAGCCGATCGTGTAGGCGTCGATGGCGATGTCCTGCGTCGCGGCGGCGAGCGTGAGCGCGAAGAGCAGCGCCCACAGCGCGGTGCCCGGCGCGGCCGCGTCGAACGCCGGCAGGGCGACCAGCACCGCGCTCATCGCCGTCAGCGCTCCCGCGATCCAGCGCCGGGCGTGGCCGACGCGATCGACGAGCGGCGCCCACAGCACCTTCAGCGTCCACGGCAAGCCGAGCAAGCTCATCAGGCCGATGTCGACCAGCGACACGCCGTGCAGGCGGAAGTAGACCGGCAGGTTGTCGACGACGATGCCGAAGGGAAATCCCTCGGCGAAATAGAGCACCGCCACCCACAGCAGCTTCGCGCGCAGCGTCACCGCGGCTCAGGCCGATGCGCTGCGCGCCGCCCGCGACCGCCGCACACGGGCGCGCAGCACGATGCGCAGCGGGGTTCCGTCGAGCGGAAAGGCGGCGCGCAGGCGGTTCTCGAGATAGCGGAGGTAGGAGGCCGTGACCAGCTCGCGCTGGTTCACGAACAGGGCGATGGTCGGCGGGGCGCTGCCGATCGCCGTCGCGTAGTAGAAGCGGGCCCGCTTGCCGGCGCGCAGCGGCGGTTCGCTCGCGGCCACGGCCTGGTGGACGATCTCGTTCAGGCCGCGCGTGGGCAGGCGCTGCCGATGCGCTTCGCCGGCGCGGCGGGCCGCGGGCAGAATCTCGTCGAGGCCGGTGCCGCGCAGCGCCGAGACCAGCACCGCCGGCACCTGCGCGAGATGCGGAGCCACGCGGCGGACCTCGTCGAGAAAGCGTTGCGGGTCGCGCGACTCGGCCGGCAGCGTATCCCACTTGTTGACCACCAGCACGAGCGCGCGGCCGTGCTCCCACACCCGGCGGGCGAGCCGGGCATCCTGCTCGGTCACGCCCTCGCCCGCGTCCACGACCAGGAGCGCCACGTCCGCCCGCTCCACCGCGCGCAGTGCCGCGGCCACGCTCGCCTTCTCCAGTCGCAGCTCGATGCGGCTGCGGCGGCGGACGCCCGCGGTGTCGACCAGCCGGTAGGCGTCGCCGCCGCTCGACAGCAGGGTGTCGATCGAATCGCGCGTGGTCCCGGCCGCGGCGTCGACCAGCACGCGCTCCTCCCCGAGCAGTCGGTTCAGGATCGAGGACTTGCCGACGTTCGGTCGGCCGACGAGGGTGAGCCGCAGGATCGGCGACGGCTCCACGGCGGTCGCCGGCGGCAGATGCGCGACGATGCGATCGAGCAGCTCGTCGAGGCCGCGGCCATGCTCGGCCGAGACCGCCAGCGGCTCGCCGAGGCCGAGAGCGAAGTACTCGTAGACCAGCTCGTGCTGCTTCGGAGTGTCGATCTTGTTGACCGCGCAGACGACCGGCTTTCCGCTCTGCGCCAGGCGGCGCGCGAGCTCGGCGTCGGCGGGAGCGATGCCCGCGCGCCCGTCGACGACCAGCACCGCGACCGCGGCCTCGGCCAGCGCGCGCAGGCTCTGCTCGCGCACCCGGCGCGGCAGCTCGGCCTCGTCGCCCAACTCGAACCCGCCGGTGTCGGTCAGGCGGAACTCGCAGCCCCGCCATTGCGCGCGCTCGATCAGGCGGTCGCGCGTGACCCCGGGGGTATCGTCGACCAGCGCCCGCCGCCGGCCGAGCAGGCGGTTGAACAGGGCCGACTTTCCGACGTTCGGTCGTCCGACCAGCGCGACCATCGGCAGCTCTGCCGCGGCGCCGCTCACAGCCCGAGCTCGTTCAGGACGCGCGGGCTCTTCGTCCAGTCGCGCCGCACCTTGACGAACAGCTCGAGGTAGAAGCGCTTGCCGAAGAAGCGCTCGAGCTCGCGCCGCGCGCGGCTGCCGATCTCGCGGATCCTCGTGCCGCCGGCGCCGATCACGATGCGCTTTTGCGTCTCGCGCTCGACGAGGATGGTCGCGGCAACCACGTTGACCCCCGGCTTCTCCTCGAAGCGCTCGACGGCCACCGCCGTCCTGTACGGAACCTCCCCTTCGGTGGCCGCGAAGATCTGCTCGCGCACGAACTCCTGGACCAGCGTACGCCCGGTCTGGTCGGTGAGCTCGTCTTCGGGGTAGAGCGCCGGCCCGGCCGGCAGGCGCCCGGCGACCGTGCGCTCGAGCTCGGCGAGGTTCTTGCCGCTGGCGGCGCTCACCGGCACCAGGTCGATGCCGGGAAACTCCTTGCCGAGCGCGTCGAGCAGCGGCAGCAGCGCGCCGTCGGTGACGAGATCGATCTTGTTGAGCGCCACCAGCCACGGGCGCCGGCTGGCAGCGACTCGGCGCAGCACCTCGCGATCGGCCGCGCCGAAGCCGGCCGCCGCATCGACGACGCCGACGATCAGGTCGGCCTCGTCGATCGATCGCTGCGCCGTCTCCACCATCCGACGGTTCAGCAGACTGCGGGCGCGGTGTACGCCGGGAGTATCCACCCAGATCATCTGCGCCCCGGCGACGGTGCGAATGCCGAGCACCCGTGATCTCGTGGTCTGCGGCTTGGTGCTGGTGATGGCCACCTTGGCGCCGAGCAGCCGGTTGAGCAGCGTCGACTTGCCGACGTTGGAGCGCCCGGCGAGAGCCACCGTGCCGCAACGAGACGTTTGGTCCGGCGCGGTGGGCGGCTGCGTTGCGGGAGGCACTTCTCTCATGAGGCTCGTCGGGAGGCTCGCCGAGCGGGCGCGCCCCAGCCGCCCGCGCCGCCGTCGGGCGGGCGGTCGACCGCAGTAGTTGTGGCAGGTATCGCTCGCACGGGCAATCGGGCCCGGCGCCGCGCGCCCGGCGAGGGAGCAGGGGCCAGGCTAGCCTCCGCCGGCCACGCGCACCGCGGCGCCGTCGCGCAGCGATTCCTCCGGACCGACCACCAGCGCTTCCCCGCCGCCGAGCCCGGAGGTCACCGGCACCTCCGCGCCGGTCTCGCGCTCGACGCGAACCGGGGTGCGCCGCAGCCGATGCTCGGCGACGATCCACACGTAGGTGCCCTGCGGCCCGCGCCGCAGCGCCGCGGCGGGAATCAGCACGGCGGGCTTCGCGTCCGGCCCCGCCGCGCCCGGCGGCGGCGCGAAGAACGTCACGCGCGCGCTCATGTCGGGGAGCAGGTGCGCGTCGGGCTGCTCGACCCGCACCTCGACCTTGAGGGTGCCCTTCTGGCGATTGATCTGCGGATAGAGCTTCACGACCTGCGCTCGATAGCGGCGCTGCGGATAGGCGTCGGGAACGACCTCGGCTGCCTGCCCCTGGTGGACGTTGGCGAGGTCAGCCTCGCTGACGTCCACCTCCGCGCGCAGCTCGGAGAGGTCGGCGAGGCGCAGAAGATCGCCCGACCCGGCGAAGCCGCCGGGCACCGCGATCTCGCCGACGCCGCGCAGCTTGGCGAGCACGACGCCGCGGACGGGAGAGAGAAGCCGGGTGTCGTCGAGGTTGGCGCGCGCTTGCAGCAGCTCGTTCTCGGCCTGCGCCACCGCGGCGCTCGCCACCTCGGCGCGGCTGTCCGCCTGATCCATCTCCTGGCGCGAGGTGATGCCGTCGGCGAAGAGCTTGCGGATGCGCTCGCGGTCGGCGTCGGCGAGCTTGCGGTTGGCGCGCGCCAGGCGCAGCGAGGCCTCGGCGCGGCCGACCTGCGCGCGGTAGTCGCGGGCGTCGAGCTCGGCGAGCAGCTGCCCGGCCTCCACGGGATCGCCTTCCTCGACGAGAAAGCGCTCGATGCGCCCCGGCACGCGCACGCCGATGGCGATGTACTTCTCCGCGGTGATCAGATACCCCGAGCCGGACAGCACCGGACCGCTGATCGGCTGATCGGCGCGCTCGACCCGGGCGTGGGCGACGCGCACCTCGAGCGGCGAGCCGGCGAGCATCCGGTAGGCGGCGACGACGATCGCGGCCAGCAGCGCGAGGAGCAACAGCGCGAGCGCTCGCCGCCGGCCGCGGGGCGGCGGCGCCGGGCGCGCCGGCGGATCCCGGTCGATGCGCAGCGAATGGAGCTGCTCCTTCAATCCTTCGGTGGGGCTCATGCGCGTCGCCGCAGCGCCTCGGCGGGCGACAGCCGCGCCGCGCGACTGGCCGGCAGGAAGCCGCCCGCGAAGCCGAGCAGCACGGAAAAGCAGAGCGCGAACAGTGCGTTCCCCGCCGAGACGCGCAACTGCACCGTGGCCGTGGTGAAGGTCATCAGGTTGATCGCCACGCCCAGCAACGCCGCGTTGATGGCGAGCGTCGCACCGACCGCCAGCACGACCCCCACGACGCACCCGGCGAGGGCGATCACCAGCGCCTCGGCGAGGAACGAGGCGAGGATCGAGCGGCGCGAGAAGCCGAGCGCCCGCAGCGTGCCGATCTCGGCGACGCGGCTCCTCACCGCCGCGAACATGGTGTTCATCGCCCCGAAGCTCGCCCCGATTCCCATGATCACGCCGAGCGCGACGGTCAGCGAGAACAGAAAATTCGCCGAGTCGGCCTGCTCCCGGTAATACTCGATCTCGGGCTTCGCCTCGAGCGCCCAGCGGGCGTCGGCGGCGACGCGGCGGGCGAGCGCGGCGGCATCCGCATCGGCGGCGACCGTGAGCCGCAGGCCGCTGTACAGCGCGCGATTGGCGTCGCTCCACAGGTCGTTGACGTCGACCCACACCTCGCTCTCGAAGGACGAGCCGCCCGCCTCGAGAATGCCGACGACCTTCCACGCGCGCCGGCCGAAGCGCATCTCGGCGCCGATCCGCAGGCCCGGATAGCGCGCCGCCACCGCGCGTCCCACCACGGCCTCGCCCGAGCTCGACCGCGGCGCGCGCCCCTCGACGAGGCGCACCTTGCGGTGCACGGCGAAGGCCACCGGGCGGACGCCGCGCACCAGGACGTTCTCGCGGCCGCCGTCCTGGCGGTAGAAGAACGGCTGCACCACCATCTCGGGCGAGACCAGCGGCTCGCCGGTGACCGGGTCGGCGGCGATTCCGGGGAAGTAGCGCACCGCGCGGTAGGCCTCGATTGGCACCATCGAGGAGCCGTCGTTCGTCGCTCCCTTGCGCATGACGATCAGGTTGTCGGCCTCCCCGGTTTCGACGAGCGTGCGGCGAATCCCCGAGACCAGCGACAGCATGACCGTGACGGCGAGCACGACCAGCGCCATCACCGCGACCGTGAGCGCGGTGCGCGTGCGGCGCTGAAACACGCTGCGCAGCGTGTAGGAGAGCGGAATCGCCCGGGACATGGCTGGGTCAGAACACCTCGCGCAGCGCCTCCGCCACCGGCTTCCGCGCCGCGCCCCAGGACGGGAAGACGCCGGCCACGACGCCCACCAGCAGCGACAGCCCGATGCCCTCGACGACGTGCCACGGGGTCACCAGGAACATCGACAGCGGGCCGAGGCCCGGCCGCGCGCCGGTCGCCCCGAGGGCGGCCAACAGCTTGAGCACGCCGTAGGCGCCGAACGCCCCGACCGCGCCGCCGCCGATCGCCAGCGCCAGCGTCTCGGCGAGCAGCAACCCGAGGATGACGGAGCGCCGGAAGCCGAGCGCCTTGAGCATCGCGATCTCCGCGGCACGCTCGCGGATGGCCATCGAGCAGGTGTTGGCGGTGATGAACACCACGGCGACGACCACCAGAAAGCCGACCGCCAGGATGACGTTCGTCAGGCCGGACAGCGAGCTCATGAAACTCTCGAAGAACGACTTCTCGGTCTCGCTGGCGGTCTCGGCGTCGCTGTTGCGGAACAGGTCGTCGATGCGGCGCATCACCGGCGGCACGTCGGCGGGGTCGGCGACGCGTACCCAGATCATGCCCGCCTGCTCCGCGGACAACCCTTTGGCGCGCACCGCCTCCTCGAGGTAGGTGCGCGAGAACAGGAACCACATCGGATTGCCGTGCGGCTCCGGCAGCTCGCCGACGATGCGGAAGTCGAGCTGCACCGGCCAGACGGTGCTGCGCAGCGTGACGCGGTCGCCGACCTTCCAGTGGAAGGTGCGCATCGTCTGGTAGCCGACCAGCGCCGCGTCGCGGTAGCGGCGGAAGTCGGCGATCGCCTGCGGGGAGATCTGGAAGTCCGGCCAGATGTCGCCGACGGTCTCGGCGTCGACCGAGAAATTCGGAAACAGATTCTTCGGTTCGTCGTAGACGCCGCCGAACCGGCTGAACGAGGTGGCGGCGGTCCCGCCCGGCACGGCGCGGATCTGCTGCAGGGAGCCGTACGGCATCAGATAGGTGATTCCCGCCTTGTTGTGCACGAGGAACCTGGTCCCCGCGGCCAGGCGATCGTGGATCGCGGTAAATCCGCTCGGCAGCGACAACACCGCGCATACCAGGAAGATCGACAGCGTGATCGAGGCCGCGGTGAGCGCCGTGCGCAGCCGGTTGCGGCGCAAATTCCGCCGAACGAGCGTCAGGTAGCCCATCGTCAACGCGCCGCCGAACGCGGCGGCACGCCGAGCGTCTGTTCGACCGCCTGGGTGGCGCGCGTCGCCTCGACGCCCTCGAGCAGGCTGCCCTTGTCGAGGTGGTAGATCGCCTGCACCCAGCGCAGCGCGCGCGGATCGTGGGTGACGAGCACGATCGTCTTCTCGAACTCGCGGTTCAGCTCCGACAGCAGCGCCAGCACCTGGTCGGCGCTGCGCGCGTCGAGATCGCCGGTCGGCTCGTCGGCGACGATGAGATCGGGATCGGTGACGATGGCGCGGGCGATGGCGACGCGCTGCTGCTCGCCGCCCGACAGCGCGCCGGGCAGGTGCTCGAAGCGCTCGCGCATCAGGCCCACGACCTCGAGCGCCAGCTCCGCCCGGCGGCGGCGCTCGGGACGCGACAGATCGGTGAGCAGCAGCGGCAACTCGACGTTCTCGCACGCCGACAGGACCGGCATCAGATTGTAGAACTGAAACACCAGGCCGACGTGGCGCGCGCGCCAGACGGCCAGCTCGTCCTCCGAGAGGCCGGTCAGCCGCTGGCCGGCGACCTCGACCTCGCCCTCGTCGGCGCGGTCGATGCCCGAGAGGATGTTCAACAGCGTCGACTTGCCGGAGCCCGACGGGCCCATCAGCGCCACGAAGCGGCCGGCCTGGATCTCCAGCGTCACTCGGTCGAGCGCCTTGATGACGTCGGGGCCGCGACGGAAGTGCCGGGAAACGTTGCTGAGGTGGATCATCGCGGGTTCGTCATGGCACCACAGGGCCCCGGACGATTCAAGCGGCGCCTTGCTTTGCGTCGCGCTGCTCTGTGCCCGGCGTGCGCGGCGGCAGCCGGCTCGGGGCTCCGGGGACGAGTGGCTTCGCGGCGCCGCTCATGCCTACACGGCAGCGTCGTCTGCTCTGATCTCGTCCAGTCGCCCCGAGCGCGGCTGCCGCCGCGCGCGCCGCGCGATGAACGCCTACCGTGGGGCAAGGGCGCCGGGGCACGGTGGAGCGCGGGACGGCGTGGCGGGTGAGCGGCGCACTGGACGAGATCAGCGGCGACCGCGCTGCCGTCGGGGCGGGCCGCAACGGCGCAGGGAAGCCACTCGTCCCCGGAGCCGCCCGCCCGCCACGGCGCCCCGCGCGCCTGTGCCGACCGTGAGGCCGATGCACGGGCGGTGTCGGCGACGGTTTACGCGATGGCGGCGATCATCTATGGGAATGGTTCGGGAGGAGCGTCGTCATGGCCGACGTGCGGATCAGGACACTGAAAGACGGGCCCTACGAGGTCAGGGGGGCGATCGCGCTGCTCGACGGGAGCCGCGCCGAGTTCACGCTTCCCGAGGAACCCATCTATCTCTGCCGCTGCGGGCAATCGGCCAACCGGCCGTTCTGCGACGGCAGCCACAAGCGCGTCGGCTTCAAATCGGAGGAGCCGGCCCGCTGACCCGGCCGGACGCCCCGCCGCCGCGGCGCCGGGCCCGCGCGGCGGGCGCCGGCGAGACCGGCCGGAGCCAACCATGGACGTGAAATACGCCGCCCGCGAGATCGTCGACCAGGAACGCTCCGCGCTCGTCTCGCTGAGCCACCGCATCCACGCCGATCCCGAGCTCGGCTTCGAGGAGGAGAAGGCCGCGAGGTGGCTGTGCGAGGCGCTCGCGGACGGCGGCTTTCGGGTAGAGAGCGGGATCGGCGAGCTGCCGACCGCGTTCGCCGCCCGCGGCGGCGATGGACCGCTCCATGTGGCGATCTGCGCCGAGTACGACTCGCTACCCGGCATCGGCCACGCCTGCGGCCACAACGTGATCGCCGCCTCGGCGGTGGGCGCGGCGCTGGCGCTGCGGCGCGTCGCCGACGACGTGGGGCTGCGCGTGAGCGTGATCGGCACGCCGGCCGAGGAGTCCGGCGGCGGAAAGATCCTGCTGCTCGAGCGCGGTGCCTTCGCCGGCGTGCACGCGGCGATGATGGTCCACCCCGCGCCGGTCGACGTCGCCGAGCCGATGATGATCGCTTGGTCGCAGTTCGACGTGCACTACCGGGGAAAGGAGGCGCACGCCTCGGCGTTTCCCGAGCTGGGCATCAACGCGCTCGACGCCCTGACGGTCGCGCAGACGGCGATCGGCTTGCTGCGCCAGCACATGCGCTCGACCGACCGCGTGCACGGCATCATCCTCAAGGGCGGCGACGCGGCCAACGTCGTCCCCGCGCACACCTGCGCGCGCTACATGGTGCGGGCCGAGGCGCTGGCCGATCTCGGCGAAATTCGCGCCAAGGTCATGCGCTGCTTCGAGGCCGGCGCGCTCGCCAGCGGAGCGCGCCTGAGCGTCGAGGAGGCGAGCCCTTCGTACGCCGAGGTGCGGCACGACGGCGCGCTGGCGGCCATCTATCGGCGAAACGCCCAGGGCCTCGGGCGGGTTTTTCCGGAGATGGGCCCGATGGCGCGCCGCGCGGCGGGCTCGACCGACATGGGCAACGTCTCGCAGGTCCTGCCGTCGATTCATCCGCTGATCGGCCTCGGCTGCTACCCGGTGGTGAATCACCAGCCGGAGTTTGCGGCGTTCTGCGCGACGCCGGTTGCCGACCAGGCGCTCGTCGACGGCGCGGTCGCCCTGGCCTGGACCGCCATCGATCTCGCCGCCGATCCGGCCGCTCGAAGCCGCCTGCTCGCCCGCACGACGTGATGAAGGTCCACCGCACCGAGCTGACGCCGCTGCTGTTCCTCGAGCGCGCCGAGAAGGCGTACGAGAAGCGCATCGGCGCCGTCTACGGCTATCGCCGCTTCACCTACGCCGAGATCGGCGCGCGGGCGCGCCGCCTGGCGGCGGCGGTTCGCCGTGCCGGCGTCGCGCCCGGCGATCGCGTCGCGTTTCTCGCCCCCAACGTGCCGGCGCTGCTCGAGGCGCACTTCGGACTCGCGCTCGCCGGCGCCGTGCTGGTGGCGATCAACACCCGGCTCCATGCCGACGAGGTGGGCTACATCCTCGAGCACTGCGGGGCGCGCCTGTTCTTCGTCGAAGCCGAGCTCGCCCAGCCGCTCGCGGCCTTGCGGGAGGCCGACAACCGGATCGAGCGCACGATCACCATCGACGATGCCGAGTTCGCGCCCGGCTTGCCGCGCGTGTTCGCGGGCCCGGAGTACGAGGAGTTCCTCGACGTCGCGCCGGACGAAGGGCTGTCGTGGCGGACCGGCGAAGAGGAGGGCGTCTACTCGATCAACTACACTTCGGGAACCACCGGGCGGCCGAAGGGCGTGATGTACACGCACCGCGGAGCCTATCTGAACGCGCTCAGCGAGATCGCCGCCCATCGGCTCGACACCTCCTCGGTCTTCCTGTGGACGCTGCCGATGTTCCACTGCAACGGCTGGTGCTTCCCGTGGGCGGTGACCGGCGCCGGCGGCCGGCATCTCTTGCTGCGGAGGATCGACCCGCCGCTGGTCTGGCAGCTGGTTCGCGAGCAGGGCGTCACGCACTTCAACGGCGCGCCGACGGTGCTGGTCCTGCTGATCAACGATCCGGCCGCGCCGCAGGGCCGCCTGGCGCGGCCGCTGCGCATCGCCACGGGCGGCGCTCCGCCCTCGCCGACGATCCTCTCTCAGTGGGAGGCGATCGGCGCCGAGGTCACTCACCTCTACGGTCTGACCGAGACCTACGGGCCGCACACCTACTGCGACTGGCACCCCGAGTGGAACGACCTCGACGCCGAGCGCCGCGCCCGGCTGCGCGCCCGCCAGGGCTATCCGAACCTGGTCGCCTGCGAGCTGCGCGTCGTCGACGACGAGATGAACGACGTGCCGGCCGACGCCGAGACGATGGGCGAGGTGGTGATGCGCGGCAACAACGTGATGAAGGGATACTTCGAGGATCCGGCGGCGACCGAGCAGGCATTCCGCGGCGGCTGGTTCCACTCCGGCGACGTGGGCGTGCGGCACGCCGACGGATACATCGAGCTGCGCGACCGCAAGAAGGACATCATCATCTCGGGAGGAGAGAACATCTCGACGATCGAGGTGGAGCAGGCGGTCGCCAGCCATGCCGACGTGCTCGAGGTCGCGGTGATCGCCGTTCCCGACGACAAGTGGGGTGAGGTGCCCAAGGCGTTCGTCACCCCGAAGGCCGGCCGGCGGCCGAGCGCCGAGGACATCATCGCGCACTGCCGCGGGCGGCTCGCGCATTTCAAGTGTCCCAAGGCGGTCGAGTTCATCGAGCTGCCCAAAACCTCGACCGGCAAGGTACAGAAGTTCGCGCTGCGCGAGAGGGAATGGGCCGGTCGCGACAAGCGCATCCACTGAGCGACCGCATGGCGAAACGATCCCCGAAGGCCGCTTCCCGCTTCCGGCTCGATCCGGCCGTCCGCCCCGCGCAGTACGACCTCCACCTCGAGCCCGACCTCGCCGCCGGCACGTTCCGTGGCCGGGTGGCCGTGGAGATCGAGATCGAGCGGCCGCGCGACGCGATCACGCTGCACGCCGCCGATCTAGAGGTCGAGCACGCGACGGTGTCGCGCGACGGCGACGCCCCCCGTCCCGTGCGCGTCCGGCGGCGCGCCGCCGACGAGGCCCTCACGCTCGCGCTGCCGAAGAAGCTCCGCGGACGCGCGACGCTCGCCCTGTCGTACCGCGGAGTGCTCGGCACGCATCTGCGCGGCTTCTACGCCGCCCGCGCGGACGGACGCCGCTATGCGTTCACCCAGCTCGAAGCGGCCGACGCCCGCCGCCTGCTGCCTTGCTTCGACGAGCCGAGCTTCAAGGCTCGCTACCGCATCGCGGTCACCGCGCACGACGGCGAGGCGGTGGTCTCGAACAGCCCGATCGAGCGCGAGGAGCCGGCCGAAGGCGGGCGGCGGGTGGTGCGCTTCGCGCCGACCCCCCGGCTCTCGACGTATCTGCTGGCGCTCGCCGTCGGCCCGCTCGAGGCCTCGGCGCCGCTGCGCGTCGGTTCGACCGAGATCCGCACCTGGCACGTTCCGGGCAAGGGGCACCTCACGGCGTTCGGGCTCGAGGCCGCCGCGCAAGCGCTCGCACGCCTCGAAGCCTACTTCGGCCTCCCCTACCCGTACGGCAAGCTGGACCTGGTGGCCGTTCCAGATTTCGAGGCCGGCGCGATGGAGAACGCCGGAGCGGTGTTTTTCCGCGAGACCCTGCTGCTGCTCGATCCCGCCGCCGCCTCGCTCGCCGAGCGCAAGCGAGCCGCGGAGGTGATCGCCCACGAGCTCGCCCACATGTGGTACGGCGACCTGGTCACGATGGCGTGGTGGGACGATCTGTGGCTGAACGAGGCCTTCGCCACCTGGATGGCCTACAAGGTCGTCGACGACTGGAAGCCCGAGTGGCGCATGTGGCAGGGCTACGAGCACGACCGCGCCGGCGCGCTGGCGTTGGACGCCCTCGCCAACACCCACCCCGTCTACGCGCGGGTGCGCAGCGTCGCCGAGGCCACCGAGAACTTCGACGCCATCACCTACGAGAAGGGCGCCGCCGTGGTGCGCATGATCGAGCACTATCTCGGCGCCGAGGTCTTCCGCGCGGGGGTGCGCATCTACATGCAGCGCCACCGCGAGCAGAACGCCGTCGCCCGCGACCTGTGGCGCGCTCTCGAGGAGGCCTCCGGGCGCGAGGTCGAGCGCGTGGCGCAGGCCTGGATCGAGAAGCCCGGCTTCCCGCTGGTGTCGATCCGGCGGGTCGCCCGGGCCGGGCTGCGGGTGCGCCAGGAGCGTTTCTTCTCGGACCCCGCGGTATCCGCGGCCCGCCGCCGCTCGGCCTGGCCGTTGCCGCTGGTGGTCAAACGCGGCGGCGATGCGGGCAGCGCCGTCGACCGCTTCCTGGTGGACGGCGCCTCACGGACGGTGCGCCTGCCGGTGCGCAAATCGCCGCCCTGGATCTACGGCAACGCCGAGGCGGGAGGCTTCTACCGCGTGTCGCACGAGCCCGCCGACCACGCGGCGTTGCTCGGGCGCCTCGGCGAGGTGCTGACGTCGGTCGAGCGACAGGCGCTGGTCGGCGACCGGTGGGCGATGGTCCGCGCCGGCCGCGCCGCGATCGAGAGCTTCCTCGACGTCGTCGAC
>JACPRU010000085.1 GCA_016189835.1 Deltaproteobacteria bacterium
CTGCCCGAGTGAGCGCGCGATCCGCGCGGCTCGGCTACCGGCTCGACGAACGTCCGGTCAATCGGCGGGCGGCGCCAGCGGGCGGAGATAGGCGAGAATCAGCCGCAGGTCGGCCGCGGCAAGCGTATCGGCATCGCTTCGCGCCACGCAGGCCGCGAACAGCGCGACCCGCAGCAGCGATCTCCACGCGCGCGCCCGCGCCGTCGGTCGGTGAGAACGCTCCAGGCGGTGGCTGCGGCCTACGCCGCGCCCCGCCCGCGGCGGTGGTGACGAGGGCGAGCCGATCGATCCGAAACGCGGCAGGAGGCACCGCACGAGGTTCATGTGCCACCAGGCTGGCCGACGCAATGACTCCTCGTCCGGTCGAGAGCCACGGTTTGCCCATCGATGGCGACGCGAACCTCCCACCCCAACTCCTCGCGCACCCGCCGCGCCAGCGCGCCGGCGGCCGCGGCTTCGCCATGGACCACGTAGGTGACCTGCGGCGGTCGCACGAATCCCCGCAACCACCGCAGGATCTCTCCGCGGTCGGCATGTGCCGAGAGCCCGTCGATGCTCGCGATCCGAGCCCGCACCGTCACCCACTCGCCGAACATGCGAAGCCGCTTCGCGCCCTCCTGCAGCGAGCGGCCCCGCGTGCCCGCCGCTTGATACCCGGGCAGGACCACGGTCGTGCGCGGGTCGGGCAGGCGAAGCCGCAGGTGATGAAGCACGCGCCCGCCGGTCGCCATTCCGCTGCCGGCGATGACGATCATCGGCCCTCGCCGCTCGTTCAGGGCCTTCGACTCGGCCACGCTGCGCACGAAGTGGTGCGCGGCCCACGCCAGGCCGAAGCGCGCGCCGCCCGGCGGCGCCATCCGATCCACGGCGTGCTCGTCGCCGTGCCGGGAATAGATCTCCGTCACGTCGATCGCCATCGGGCTGTCGATGAAGATCGGCAGCGGGGGAATCCTGCGCTCTTCCTCGAGACGGCGGAGGATCCACAGCAGCTCCTGGGCTCGCCCCACCGCAAACGATGGAACGATGACCACACCCCCTCGCGCCGCCGTGTCGCGCACCAACTCGGCCAGCCGGTCGATCGCGTCGAGGGCGTGCGAGCGATCTCCGTAGGTCGACTCGACGAGCAGCACGTCGGCTTCGCCGACGGGCTCGGGATCGCGCAGGATCGGACGGTCGCGGCGGCCGAGGTCGCCCGAGTACACGAGGCGCAGCGGCCGCGCGCCGCCGAGGCGCACCTCGACCGTGGCGGCTCCCAGGATGTGCCCGGCGCGGCGGAATAGCGCGCTCGCTCCCGGTGCGACCGCGAACGGCTCCGCGTAGCCTCGGGTGACGACGAGCAGCAGCGCGGCGTGAGCGTCCGAAGTGTCGTAGAGCGGCCGCGCCGGATGGTGCTTGGAGTAGCCGTAGCGATTCGCGGTCTCGGCTTCCTCCTCCTGCAGGCGCGCGGAATCGAGCAGCAGGACGCGCAGCAGGTCGGCCGTCGGGGCGGTACAGTAAATCGGTCCCCGGAAGCCCAGCCGCGCAAGCAGCGGGAGGTAGCCCGTGTGGTCGATGTGCGCGTGACTGAGGACCACCGCCTCGATCGCCGTGGGAGCGAACGCTGGCGGCGCCCAGTTGCGCAGGCGAAGCTCCTTCAAGCCCTGGAACAGTCCGCAGTCGAGCAGGAAGCGGTGCCCGCCGCTCGTCACCAGATACTTCGCGCCGGTCACCGTGCCGGCTCCACCGAAGAACCCGAGCGCGCCGTACGCCCCCGTGCCGGACGCGGGCTCTCCAGTGTCCGCCGGATCAATCCCCACGCTTGGCTTTCGGCGAGGCGCGCACGGTGAGCACCGGGCACGGCGCCGTGCGGACGACCCGCTCGGCCACGCTGCCGAGCAGCAGATGCGACATGCCGCCCCGGCCGTGGGTGGCGAGGACGATCCAGTCGGCGCGCAGGCGCCTGGCGGTCTCGGCGATCACGCGCGACGGCTGCCCGGTAGCCACGAAGGCGCGGCAGCGAAGCCCCGACTTGCGCAAGCGCGCCTCGATGCGACGCAGGCCGCTCTCGGCCTCGCGGCGTGCGGCGTCGAGCAGGCTCGCCGTCGCTCCCGCGCCGTAGACCTCTCCGGGAACGTAGGCGGTCACGTCCTCCGCGAACAGCAGCACCAGCTCCGCCTTGAAGGCGCGGGCCAGCTCCGCGCCGTAACGCACGCCTCGCAGCGAGGCCCGGGAGAGGTCGGTCGGGGCGAGAATCCGCCGGATTCTCATTCGCCTTGCTTCCGTAGAGGATGCGACGCGATGCGGCGGCCAGGTCGCTCGAGCGGCGCGATCGCCTCACGCACGAAGGTGTCGGAGCCGGACCAGATCCCCTCCCACAGGCGGTCGGCGTGCTGGGTCTCGGGCAGCAGCCCGACGCTCATGTGCCACAGCGTGTAGATCGTCTCGCGGCCGTTCTCGACGCCGCAATGGCCCGTCCAGCAAGTCAGCGAGTCGTAGCGTCCGAACGAGACGGCGAAGCCGATCAATCCCTCGGAGACGAATCCGCTCAGCGGAAACTCTTCATCCGGATCCGGAAAGCCCACGCCGCTGCGCAGGGTGCCGCCGAGGCGGCCATCGGCCTCGATGCGCAGATCGATCCGCGAGCCGTGCTGGTTGTACCAAGTTCCGGAGACGTCCATGGCTTCTCTCCCCCTTCTCGCTCTCGGCGCGGCACGGCCGCAGACGAAGGGCGCCGGTCCAGCGAGGCCCCGGTTCTCATCGCTTCGTGTGCAGCCGCGAATTCCTGCCGTAGCCGATCAGCATCGCCCGTGCCAAATCGCCCCTCGCCCGAATCTCCCCTTCGGCAGCCCCCGTCGACCGTCACCGCATCGGGTCTTTCCCAATAGCGGGAACGAACCCGGCCGCCATTCTCAGCGCAGCGAATCGGAAAAGTCGAGCCGCGGCGGGAGACTCCCCCCCTCCTCCGAGTGCCGGCGCCATCCGCGAGCGCGAAAAGCCATTCCCGGCGCGCTCATCTCGGCGCCGTGAGCCGCGCCGCGTGAGCGCGGATCGCCGCGCTCGCCGGGAACCCGCCAGGCCGCCGTGGGGTTTGAGGTTACGGACCACGGCACTCAAGAGGGACCTCGGCATGAACCTCGTCGCGACGATTCTCTACGATCTGCCGATCGCGGTTGCCCGCCGCCTCCAGTGGCTCGCGCCGCTCGTCGCGCGCCTCACGGTCGGCTGGGTGTTCGTCGCCACCGGATGGGCGAAGCTCCACGATCTGCCGAAGATCGTCGACTACTTCGGGGAGCTCGGCATTCCGCATCCCGAGATCCAGGCCCCCTTTGCATCGGCAAACGAGTTCGTCTGCGGGTTGCTGGTGCTGGTCGGCCTGGCGACCCGCCTCGCCTCGATCCCGCTGATCATCGTCATGCTGGTGGCGATCCGCACCGCGCAGTGGGAAAACGTCGACTCCCTCGGTGCGTTGCTCGGCCTGGTCGAGTGGGCGTACGTCGCGATCTTCGCCTGGCTGGCGATCGTCGGGCCGGGACCGGTCTCGCTCGACGCGCTGATCGGGCGAGCCACGAAGCGGGATCCGGTCTGACGCCCGCCGGGCGCGCTGGACGAAGCGCCCGGCTCGCTGCCAGAAGGGGACGTGCGGAGGCTCGCCATGTGCGAAAAGCCCGAATGGCTGAAGGAGCTGTTCCCGTGGGAAGAGCGGCGTCTCCCCGTCAACGGACGCACGATGGCGTACCTGGACGAGGGGGCGCGCGACGGCAGGCCGGTACTGCTGCTGCACGGCAACCCGACCTGGGGCTTTCTCTATCGTGACTTCGTCGGTCCGCTCGCCCGCGCCGGCTATCGCGTCGTCGTGCCGGACTGGATCGGCGCCGGATATTCGGACCATCCGCGCGTGGACGCCGCGCTGACGCTCGCCCACCACATCGCCGATCTCGTGTCGTTGATCGACCAGCTCGAGCTTCGCGGCTTCGCGCTGATCGCCCAGGATTGGGGCGGGCCGCAGGGCGTGGGGGCGGCGCTGCAGCGAAGGCGGGAGCTCGCCGCGCTGGTGCTGATGAACACCTGGCTCTTCACCGACTACCAGGGCAAGTTCCACCAGTCGCCGTTGCCGTGGACCACCTGGCACGCGCCGATCATCGGCCAGCTCTTGATGAAGCGCTTCAAGGTCCTGTCGCACGGCGGCGCCTCGGCAATCACCCGCCGCGGCATGACCGATGCGGAGAAGCGCGGCTACCACCACGTGTTCGACGAGCCCGATTCCGATCACGTGGTGCTCACCTGGCCACGCACGATCCCGCTGCGCGAGGGCGACCGCGGCTGGGCCGACATGCAGGCGATCCAGCGCCGGCTTCCCGAGCTCGGCGACGTGCCGACGCTGCTGCTGTGGGCGCCACAGGACAACGTGTTCCCGATCGAGTACGCCAATCGCTTGAGAGATCTCTTGCCCCACGCCGAGGGACCGATCCTCTTCGATCGCGCCGGCCACTTCCTCCAGGACGACCGCGGGCCGGACGTCGCCGCGGCGATCGTACCGTTCCTCGATCGCCGCATCGGCAGCCGGCCATGAAGTTCGTCACGGCGCCGACGGACGAGCTGGCGGCGCTGCGCGCCGACCCGCTGCTCTGGGAGCAGGAGCTCGACGTGCGGCCCGAGGTCGCCGAGTCGCTCGAGCGCGCCGTGGGCTTCCGCGCCGGCCGCGCCTACTGGCGCTCGGCGCGCGGGCATCTCTACGCGCTCGAGCTCGCCGACCTCGGCCGCGGCCGGCCCTCGATGGCGATCGTCTACGGGTTCTGGGAGCGCTACGAGCCGCGGCCCCCCGAGCGCGAGATCGACCTCGACCTGATCGACTTCTGCCTGTGGGTGGCGGAGGTCTGCGACGGTCTCGACCCGGCGCACCTCGCGCGGGTGCTGGAGCGCATCCCGCGAGCCGGCGGCGGCTGAGCGGAGCGGCCCCGGCGATGCCACTGCCCCGGCTGACGCTCGGTCGGTTCATCGCGCTGTGCTTCGCGGCGCTCGCCGCCCTGCTCGCCGTCCTGCTGTCCGTCTTCTACCGGGGATCGCGGGACACGATCCTGCTCGCCTCGGAGCAGCTCATGGGCCAGGCGAGCCGGCGGGTCACGGAGCGGATCGAAGCCCACCTGAGCGAGGCCGAGCGCCTGGTCGAGTCGTTCGAGTGGCAGGTCGACCTCGGACTCGTCGACACCGATCGGCTGGCGACCATCGAGTCCGCGCTGATCGGCGAGTTGACCAGCCACCCGCGCGTGACCGAAGCGACGCTCACCTACGGGCGCGCCGTCGGTGTCTACGAGGCCGACGATGACCCCCACGACGCCGGCGACCTGCGGCTCGCTCCGGGTCGGTCGGGACAGGTCTCGGTATCGCGAGTCGGCGCCGAGAGCGACGCCGGCGTGGTGGTCCGCCGGCTCCGGCAGAGCGGCCGCCGCTGGCTCGCCGAGGAGCGTCGCCTGCCCTACGAGACGGCGCCTCATCCGGCGGCGGCTCCCGCGATCGATCCGACCGTGCACGCGACGTTCACCGTACCGTCGCGCGCCGAGCACCGGCGCCGCGCGCTGTGGAGCGACCTCTCGTACAGCGAAGCCGACGCCGCGCTGGCCGAGCCGTTGCGCCGCCGCGTGGTCAGCGTGCAGAAGGCGCTGTGGTCGAACGACGAGGCATTCTTCGGCGTCCTGCGCGTCTCGCTGCTCAACAACCGCGTCGACGAGTTCACCCGAGTTCAGGTCGGCCGGAGCTCCCCGGCGAAGGACGACCACGTGGTCTTCCTCTGCGACCGCCACGGGCGCTTGATCTCGCGCCTCGGCCCCGCCGATCGCTTCGCGCTGCTCGATCCCGACGGCCGGCCGGACCCCGACGGCGACGTGCGCGTGGTGCCGGCCTCGCCGCCGCCGCCGGTGGCCGCGGCGCTGCGCGCCGCCGTGCTGCGCGACGTGCCGCCCGGCGGGTCGGCGGTAGCGCGCATCGAGGTGAGCGGCGCCTCCTATCTGGTGAGCGTCTCCGCCCTGCTCGGCGGGCGCACGCAAGGCTGGCTGGTCGGCATCGTCGTTCCCGAAGCCTACTACCTGAGCGACCTCGAGGCCTCGCGCCGGCGCGCGCTGCTCGTCGCCACGCTGCTCATGGCCGCCAGCGTCGCCGGCGGTGCGCTGGTGCTGCGGGCCGTGCGCCGCGACCTCGGCCGCCTGATCGGCGAGCTGCGGCGGCTGAGCGGCTTCGAGTTCGCGCCGTCGGCCGGCCGGGCGAGCACGTTCCGCGACGTGCAAGAAGCTTCCGAGAGCCTCGAGCAGGCCAAGACGGCGCTGCGCGCGCTCGGCAAGTACGTGCCGCTCGACCTGGTTCGCCAGCTCTATCACGCCCGCGTCGAACCGATGCTCGGTGGGCGCCTTCAGGACGTCACGCTGCTGTTCTCCGACATCGAGGGCTTCACGACGCTCTCCGAGCAGCTCTCGCCGAACGCTCTCGCCGTCGCGCTCGGCGCCTACCTCGAGGCGATGACCCGCGCCATCCACTCCACCGGCGGGATCATCGACAAGTACACCGGCGACGGCGTGATGGCGCTGTGGAACACGCCGAGCCCCGCCGAGCACCACGCGCTGCGCGCCTGCGAGGCGGCGCTCGCCTGCGAGCGGGCGACGCGGGCGCTGTTCGCGACCGAGGCCTGGGCCGGCCTGCCGCCCTGGCGCACCCGCTTCGGCATCCACCGCGCCGAGGTCAACGTCGGCCACTTCGGCGCGCCGGACCGCATGAGCTTCACCGCGCTCGGCGACGGCGTGAACCTCGCCTCGCGGCTCGAGAGCCTGAACAAGCACTACGGGACGCGCATCCTGGTGAGCGCGCCGGTCGAGCGCGAGGGGCGCGCGACCTATCGCTTTCGCCGCCTGGATCGAGTGGCGGTCAAGGGCAAGCGCGAGGGCGTCGAAATCTTCGAGTTGGTCGGCCGGCGCGACGAGCCGGCCGCCTCGCCGGCCTGCCTCGAGCGCTACGAGCAGGCGCTCGACGCCTACTTCGGTCGGCGCTTCGGCGCCGCGCTCGCACTCCTCGATCTCAACGCCGACGACCCCCCGAGCCGCGTGCTCGCCGCCCGTTGCCGCGAGTTCGCCGCGGCACCCCCGGCCGCGGAGTGGGACGGGATCTACGCCGCCCGCGAGAAGTGACCGGGACGTTCTTCGCGTTCGTCAACCTTCGCGGCGCGTGGAACCTTCGCTCGTCGCGGGTACTTGCCGCAACGAGAATGGTGACAAAGGTGAAGAACGTCCCTATCCGATCGCGCGATCGACCGACGCCTTGCCGCCGCCGCCGACCAGCAGCGCGAGCGCCATGCCGAGCGCCAGCAGGTGATACTCGAAGCCCTCCCCGGCCTGCTGGCCGAACCAGTTCATGAAGAAGCCGTTCTGCCAGTGGACCATGCCGATCGCCCCGAGCATCACCGAGCCGATGCCGAGCGCGCCGATGCGGGTGAGGAAGCCGACGATCAAGCCGAGGCTGCCGACGGATTCGGCGAGGATCACCAGGAAAGCGAGCGGCGCCGGCATCCCTTGTGACGTGAACATGCCCATCGTGCCGCCGAAGCCCGCGCCTCCGAACAGGCCCAGGGTCTTCTGCAGGCCGTGCGGCAGCATCACCAGCCCGAGCGCCAGCCGGACCAACAGCAGCGGCCAAGAATCCTCCGTACGGAGCAGCGTTTTCATCGTCGGGTCTCCTTTCTCGATTCCTCGAGTGGGGTTTCGAGGCTTTGCTTGAGCCTCGCCAGCAGGGTTCGCAGCCTCCTCGCCTCCCGCGCGCCGAGCGCGCGCTCGAAGTACGGCCGCATCGCGCCGACCACGGCCGGGAAGGAGCGGCGAAACAGCCGCGCGCCTTCGGCCGTCAAGCGCACGTGGATGCTGCGCCGGTCGCGCGGCGACGGCAGCCGCTCGACGACGCCGCGGCTCGCCAGCCGGTCGAGCACCCCGGTCAGCGTTCCCTTGGTGACCAGCGTCTTCGCCGACAGCTCGCGGCAGGTCATTCCCGGCGTGTTTCCCAGCGTGGCGACGACGTCGAACTGCGACGGCGTGAGCCCGTGCCTGCGGATCGTCTTCGCGTCGCGGTCGACGAACGCGAAATACGCCTCGACGAGCGCCCGCACCATCGCGAGGTACGGCTCGCTCGGGCGCTTCGCCTGCGGACACCGCGGCCTCATCGTCCGATGTAGGATAGTCCTAACTAGAACTAATGCAATCGGGCGGCGGGACGCCCTCGAAGAAATCGACGATCCCGGTTTCCAGCGAATACTCCGCGCCGACCACCAGCAGTCCCTCCTCCTCGATCAGCCGCTCGAGGATCTCCGACCCGTGCCGGAGCTGCGTCACCGACGCGCGGACGTTGGCGCGCACCGCCTGGCGGACCAGCTCGCCGACGTCGTCGCGCAGCGCGGTGGCCAGCAAGGGCTCGACGGACGGCCGCACCCGGTCGACGATCGAGCGCAGAGCACGCGATTGCCGGGTCGCCGGGCCGCGCAGCTCCTCGAGCGTCGCCAGCACGGCGCCGCACTGCGAGTGGCCGAGCACGACCACCAAGCGGGTGCCGAAGCGCGCGGCGGCGAACTCCACGCTGCCGACCTGCGAGGCGGCGACGATGTTGCCGGCGACGCGGATGACGAACAGGTCGCCGAGCCCCTGATCGAAGACGCTCTCCGCGGGCACCCGCGAGTCGGAGCAGCCGAGCACGATGGCGAACGGCTGCTGGCCGCCCGCCAGCTCCCCTCGCCGGGCCTGGCTGATCAGCGCATCGAGGCCGAGCACGTTCGCGGCGAAGCGCGCGTTGCCTGCGCGCAGCCGCGCGAGCGCCTCCCCGGCCGCGACCGCCATGGCTACCCGCGCCCCCTCACCTTCCGACCTGACGCCGCTCGATCTTCGCCCAGGTGTCGCGTAGCGTGACCGTGCGGTTGAAGACCGGCGCGCCCAGACGGGAATCCGCGTCGACGCAGAAATAGCCGAGCCGTTCGAACTGGAAGCGGCTGCCGGGCGACGCCGCTGCCAGGCTCGGCTCGAGGCGGCAATCGCGCAGCACCTCGACCGAGCGCGGGTTCACGTCGTCGAGGAAGTCTCGCCCCGCGTCGACCTCCTCGGGGTCCGCCCGGGTGAACAGGCTGTCGTAGAGGCGCACTTCGCCGCGCAGCGCGTGGGCCGCCGACACCCAGTGCAGCGTGGCCTTGACCCGGCGCTGGTCGGGCGCGTCGCCGCCGCGCGTGGCCGGGTCGTACGTGCAGCGCAGCTCGGTGACCTCGCCGCTGTGGGGATCCTTCGTCACGCCCACGCAGCGCACGAAGTACGCGTAGCGCAGCCGCACCTCGCGCCCCGGAGCGAGCCGGAAGAACTGCTTCGGCGGATCCTCGCGAAAGTCCTCCCGCTCGACGTAGAGCACGCGCGAGAACGGCACGCGCCGCACGCCGGCCGACGGGTCCTCGGGGTTGTTGATCGCCTCGAGCTCCTCGCTGCGGTCCTCGGGGTAGTTCTCGATCACCACGCGCAGCGGCCGCAGCACCGCCATCACCCGCGCGGCGCGGCGGTTCAGATCCTCGCGGATCGCGTGCTCGAGCTGCGCCACGTCGACCACGCTGTCGGCCTTGGCGACGCCGATCCGCGCGCAGAACTCGCGGATCGCCTCCGGCGTGTAGCCGCGCCGGCGCAGGCCCGAGATCGTCGGCATGCGCGGGTCGTCCCAGCCGGCCACCACCCCGCGGCGCACCAGCTCGAGCAGCTTTCGCTTGCTCATCAGCGTGTAGCTCAGGTTCAGCCGCGCGAACTCGATCTGCTGCGGGTGGTGGACGCCGAGCTCGTCGAGGAACCAGTCGTAGAGCGGCCGGTGGTTCTCGAACTCGAGCGTGCAGATCGAATGGGTGACGCGCTCGATCGAATCCTCCAAGCCGTGCGCCCAGTCGTACATCGGATAGATGCACCACGCATCCGCCGTGCGGTGATGGCGGGCGTGCAGGATGCGGTACATCACCGGGTCGCGCAGGTTCAGGTTCGGCGACGCCATGTCGATCTTCGCGCGCAGCGTCTTGGCCCCGTCGGGAAACTCGCCGGCGCGCATGCGCGCGAACAGCTCGAGGTTCTCCTCGACGCCGCGGTTCCGCCACGGGCTGTCCCGCCCCGGAACGGTGAAGCTGCCGCGGTACTCGCCGATCTCCTCCGCGGAGAGATCGCAGACGTAGGCCTTGCCCTTGCGGATCAGCGCCACGGCGTATTGGTACATCTGCTCGAAGTAGTTCGACGCGTAGTACAGCCGCTCGCCCCAGTCGAAGCCGAGCCAGCGCACGTCTTCCTCGATCGCCCGGACGTACTCGAGCTCCTCGGTCGTGGGGTTGGTGTCGTCGAAGCGCAGGTTGCACGCGCCGCCGTTCGCCGCCGCCAGGCCGAAGTTCAGGCAGATCGACTTGGCGTGGCCGATGTGCAGGTAGCCGTTCGGCTCGGGCGGAAAGCGCGTGACCACGCGGCCGCCGAAGCGGCCGGTGCGCGCGTGCTCGTCGATCAGGTCCTGGATGAAGTTGGCGGGCATCGCTCTGCCGGACCGGCGACCCGCCTCAGCGGCCGGCGAAGCGCGGCGGGCGCTTCTCGATGAACGCGCGCGCCGCCTCGGTCGCGTCCGCGGTATGGCCGCAGCGCGCATGGCGGTCGGCCTCGCGATCGAGCAGCTCGGCGAAGCCGAGATCGAGCGAGTCGTTCAGGTTCTGCTTGATCGCGCGCAGCGCGAGCGGCGCCGAGCCGAGCAGGCGTCGAGCGACCGCCTGCACGTGCGAGCGCAGCTCCGCGTCCGGAACGACCTTCGTCACCAGGCCGATCCGCTCCGCATCGGCGGCGCCGAGCCGCTCGGGAAGCAGGTACAGCTCGCGCGCCTTGGCGGGGCCGACCAGGCGCGGCAGCGTCCAGGTACCGCCGAAGTCGCCCGACAGGCCGGCGGTCAGGAACGCGGTGTTGAACACCGCCGACGCCGCGGCGTACCGCAAGTCGGCGGCGCAGGCCCAGGCCAGCCCAGCCCCCGCGCACGCCCCGTTGATCGCGGCGATGGTCACCTTGGGCATCTCGTGCAGCAGCTGCGAGCTGCGCATGTAGCGGCGCAGCCGCCCGATGTCGGCCTCGATCCCGCCCCCTGAGGCCACGCCGCCGCCGGCGCCCGCCGACAGATCGCCGCCGGCGCAGAAGCCTCTCCCCGCGCCGGTCAGCACCACCACGCGCGCCGCCTCGTCGCTTGCCGCCCGCTCGATCGCCGCCAGCGCCGCCTCGAGCAGCTCGAAGTTCATGGCGTTCAGCCGGTCCGGGCGGTTCAGCGTGATCGTCGCCACACCGTCGGTCACGTCGTAGAGCACGGTCGAATCCATGCGCGGTCCTCCTCGGCGTCGGTTCGCGTCCGCTTGTACCCGAGCGGCCGGTTCGGTCAATTGCGCGGGCCGAATCGGGCGGCCCTCAATACGCGTAGAAGCCCTTCCCGGTCTTGCGCCCGAGGAACCCCGCGGCGACGTAGTTCCGCAGCAGCGGGCACGGGCGGTACTTGTCCTCGCCGAGGCTCGCGTGCAGCCGCTCGAGGATCGCCAGGCAGGTGTCGAGGCCGATCAGGTCGGCGAGCGCGAGCGGGCCCATCGGCTGGGCCGTGCCGAGCTTCATGCCGCTGTCGATGTCCTCGACCGAGCCGACGCCCTCGTAGACCGCGTAGATCGCCTCGTTGATCATCGGCAGCAGGATGCGGTTGACGATGAACCCGGCGTAATCCTTGGCGAGGATCGTGACCTTACCCATGCGCTCGGCGAGCGCTCGCGCGACGTCGCAGGTCTCGTCCGACGTCGCCAGCCCGCGCACGATCTCCACCAGCTGGAGAACGGCCGGGGGGTTCATGAAGTGCATGCCGATGACCTTCGGCGCCCGGCGCGTGGTGGCGCCGAGCTGGGTGAGCGAGATCGACGAGGTGTTGCTCGCCAGGATCGTCTCGGGCCGGCAGAGCGCGTCGAGCCGCGCGAAGATCTCCCTCTTGACGTCGAAGTCCTCGGGGGCCGCCTCGATCACCAGGTCCGCCGCGCCGAGGTCCTCGAAGCGCTCCACGGCGCGGATGCGCGCGATCACCTCGCCCACGTCACGGGCGCCGAGCTTGCCCTTCTCCTTCAAGCGCGTCAGGCTCTTCTCCATGGCGGCCACCGCGCGCTCGAGCATCTTCGGCGCCACGTCGTAGAGCAGGACGCCGAGCTCGGCCTGAGCCGCCACCTGGGCGATGCCGCCGCCCATCTGGCCCGCGCCGACGACGCCGATCGTTCGTATGTCCATCGATCATCCTTTCCCGGCCCCGGCGCCCGCCGTCGTCCGCGCCGCTCAGCGGCGGGCGGCGTGCCGTCTCGGCGCCCGTCCCTTCCCATCTCTCGCCCGGGCGATCAAGCGGGCGCCGCGCGCTACCGCACGCGCACGCCGTGCCGGTCGTGCCAGTCGGCGATCGACAGCCTCGGGTACTCGCGGAAGCGCGGGCCGCGCCCGCACACCTGCACCCAGGCCGGCTTGAAGCGCAGCATGATGTGCACCATCTCGGCAGGCGCCGGCAGCGGCGTGTCGATCGCCCCGGCGTTCGGCCACACCCCCTGCGGCCAGCGGTCGTCCAGCACGTAGAGATGCGTGCCACACTCGGCGCAGAACCAGCGCTCTCCCGGGCTGCGCACCGCCCGCTTGCCGGGGTTGCGGATCATCGCGTGGTAGCGCTTCAGGTGCTTCTCGCCCGACACGCGCAGCGTCTCCCGCCGGCCCATGATGTTGCAGCCGAACGCGCCGCCGGTCGTCTTCCGGCAGATCGAGCAATAGCAGTACATGAAGGGATACGGCGTCTGCGAATCCAGCCGGAAGCGAACCTTGCCGCACTGACAGGACCCCCGAAGTCGCATGTTCGGATCCTCCCCAGGCGCACTGTTCCACGGAGCGGCGACCGCGACCAGCCGTCCACGGGGCGCCGCCGCGGTTGACACGGTGCGGCCGATGTCGCAGCAACGTCCGGGACGCAGGGGGGCGAGCGAGCGGATGAGCTATCTGGTGACGGGCGGAGCCGGCTTCATCGGCAGCCACCTGGCCGAGGCGTTGCTGCGCCGGGGTCGGGCGGTTCGCGTGGTCGACAATCTCTCCACCGGCAACCGGCAGAACCTCGAGGTGCTGAAGCGGCTCGGCGGCGACCTCGATGTCATCGAAGCCGACCTGAACGACGGCGACGCGGCGCGCCGCGCGTGCGCGGGAATCGAGATCGCGTTTCATCTCGCGGCGCTGCCCTCGGTGGCGCGCTCGGTCGAGTTCCCCATCACCTCGAACGCCGCCAACGTGACGGCCACCCTCGCGTTGCTCTGCGCGGCTCGCGCCGCGGGCGTGCGCCGCGTCGTCTACGCGGCGTCCTCCAGCGCCTACGGCGACCCGCAAGCCGGCCGGGCTCCGCGGCGCGGCGCCGAACGGGTGGTGGTCAAGCGCGAGACCATGCCGCCGCGCCCGCTGTCCCCCTACGCCGTCTCCAAGCTCGCGGCCGAGTACTACACGCAGGTCTTTCACGACGTCTACGGGCTCGAGACCGTGTGCCTGCGCTATTTCAACATCTTCGGGCCGCGGCAGAACCCGTTCTCCGCGTACGGCGCGGCGATTCCCAAGTTCGTCACGGCGATGCTGCGCGACGAGCGTCCGGTGGTGTTCGGCGACGGCAAGCAGTCGCGCGACTTCACGTACGTCGACAACGCGGTACGCGCCAACCTGCTGGCCGCGTCGGCGCCGGCCCGGCGCGTCTCGGGCGAGGTCTTCAACGTGGCGTGCGGACGGAATACCTCGCTCCTGCGGGTCATCGAGCAGGTGAACCGGCTGCTCGGCAAGCGCCTCGCCCCGCTGTTCGCGCCGCCGCGGGCGGGCGACGTCCGGCACTCCAAGGCGGACGTCGCGAAGGCGAAGCGGCTGCTCGGCTACCAGGCGACGGTCTCGCTGTCCGAGGGCCTGGAGCGCACCATCGCCTGGCTGCGCGAGCACACCTGAACGGGGCCTGGGGACTTCCGGCCACGGCCTTTGCCCGGCCCGGTGCCGCGGGCCCGGCGCGACGGTTGTCAAACGACGCGGCGAGGGCTACGTGGGGGCAATGCGCCGGCTGAAGGTCGCCGTCACCGGTACGCTCGGCGTGCTCGGCCGCCATCTGCTGTCGCGTCTCGATGCCGAGGACGCTTGTCGGCAACTGGTGCTGCTCGACCTCGTGCCGCCCCCGCATCCGCCGCGGAAGGCGTGCTTCTGTCGCGTCGATCTCACCGAGCCTCGCTCCTCTCAACGGATCGCCGACGCCCTGGAGCGCGAGCGCGTCGACGTCGTCGTGCACCTGGCGTTCCTCCAGCATCCCGTCCGCACCGCCGGGTACGCCCACGAGCTCGAAGCGCTGGGAACACAGCATCTACTGAACGCCCTCTCCCGTCTCGCGCGCGGCGCCGCCCCCGTCCCTCTCGTGGTCGGCAGCTCGACGCTGGTCTACGGCGCGCGTCCGGAGAACCCGGCGCAGCTCCGCGAGGATGCGCCGCTGCGCGGCCGCCCCGGCTACCCCCTGGTCGGCGAGAAGATCGCCGCGGAGCGCCACGTTCGGGCCTTCCAGCGCGCCAGCGGCACGGCGGTCACGATCCTGCGCATGGCTCCGCTCCTCTCGCCCGGCGTACGCACGATCGTCGGCCGCTACCTGTCGCTGCCCGCCGTACCGACGCTGCTCGGGTTCAATCCGATGCTCCAGACGCTCGCGGTGGCGGACGCCGTGGAAGCCTTGGGCCGGGCCCTCGAGCGGGCCGCGGACGGCGGCGGCCGCGGCGCGCTCGAGGTCTACAACGTGTGCGGCAGCGACGTGCTGCCGCTGCACGCCGCGATCCGGCTGTGCGGCCGGCGCTCGGTTCCGCTGCTCCGCTTCGCGGCCGGCGCGATGGTCGACGCCCTGTTCCAGGCCGGGCTGGCGATCGCCCCGAGCGCCCACTTCGATTACCTGCAGTACGGGTGCGTGGCGGACGGCGAGCGCGCGGTCGCCGAGCTCGGTTTCGTGCCGCGGAAGTCGACGCGCGATTGCGTGAACGATCTGGCGCACACGCTGCTCCGCGCCGCCGCCTGAGGGCCGCGTTGATCCGTACGATCGAATGGCGCCGCGGGCGCGTGGTGATGATCGACCAGCGGCTGCTGCCCGAGCGCGAGGTCTATCGCGTCTACGACGACTACCGCGCCGTGGTCCGGGCGATCCGCGACATGGTGGTTCGCGGCGCACCGGCGATCGGCGTCGCCGCCGCGATGGGCATCGCGCTCGGAGCGCGGCGGCTCCCCGCCAGGGGCTTTCGCGTACGCTTCGAGCGGATGTGCCAGGCGCTGCTCGCCACCCGTCCGACCGCCGTCAACCTCGCCTGGGCGGTGGGGCGCATGCGCCGCGTCTACCGCGAGCACCCGCGCGAGGCGATCGTCGATCTGCGCGCGCGGCTCGAGCGCGAGGCGCTCGCCATCCACGACGAGGACATCGCGATCAACCGCGCGATCGGACGCCACGGCGCCCCGCTGCTACCCGACCGGGGAACGATCCTCACGTACTGCAATGCCGGCGCGCTGGCCACCGCCGGCTACGGGACGGCGCTCGGCGTGATCCGCCGCGCCCGGGAGACCGGCAAGCAGATCTCGGTGATCGCCTGCGAGACGCGGCCGTTCCTGCAGGGATCGCGCCTGACCGCGTGGGAGCTCGAGCGCGACCGCATCCCCTGCACGCTGGTCACCGACAACGCGGTTGGTCATCTGATGCAGCAGGGCGCGATCGACGCGGTGATCGTCGGCACGGACCGCACCGCCGCCAACGGCGACGTCGCCAACAAGATCGGCACCTACACGCTGGCCGCGCTGGCCGCGCGCCATCGGCTGCCGTTCTACGTCGCGGCGCCGACCTCCTCGATCGACCTCGCCACCGCCCGCGGAGCCGACGTTCCCATCGAGGAGCGCAGCGCCGACGAGGTCACGCACGTCGCCGGCCGGCGGATCGCCCCGCGCGGCGTGCGCGCCCTGCACCCCGCATTCGACGTGACCCCGGCGCGCCTGGTCACCGCCATCGTCACCGAGCGAGGCGTCGCGAGGCCGCCCTACCGCCGCGCGCTCGCCCGTCTGCTCGGCGCGGAGGCACCGGCCCGGCGGGGACGCTCCTCGCCGTCCTGACGCTTCGCTCCAGCGCGGGTCACGCCGGCGCGGAGCGTCCCCCCTGCGCCCCGCGCTCGACGATCCAGCGCACGAGGTTGCGGTGATTGGCGAAGCCTTCCGGCGGGATCGGCGGGTAGACCTGGGGGTAGCGCCGCCGGCGCAGATGGGCGCGGCGCAGCGCGTCGGTGCGTGCCGCCGCTTCTTCCAGCCGCGCGGCCAGGCGCGGGCGCTTGGGGGCGGCGCGCTCGATCGCCTGCAGGGCCCGTTCCGCGAGCTCGATCTGCGAGCAGAACAGCAGCCAGTCCACCCCCGCCTCGAGCGCCAGGATCGCCGCTTCGTCAGGACCGTAGCGGTCGGCGATTGCCTTCATCTCGAGGTCGTCGGAGAACACCACGCCGCGGAAGCGCAGCCGCTCGCGCAGGAGGTCGGTCAGGATGGCCCGCGACAGCGTCGCCGGCCGCGACGGATCGAGCGCCGGGAACAGCACGTGCGCGGTCATCAGCGCGGTCATGCCGCTCTGGATCGCGCGGCGAAACGGAAACAGCTCCGTGCGCTCGATCTCGGTCTGGCTGCGGCGCACGATCGGCAGCTCGAGGTGCGAGTCGCGGTCGGTGTCGCCGTGCCCCGGAAAGTGCTTTCCGCAGGAGATCACGCCGGTACGCTGCAGGCCGTGCGCGACCGAGATGCCGAGCCGCGAGACCGTGCGGGGATGGCCACCGAAGGAGCGATCGCCGATCACGGGGTTGCGCGGGTTGGAGGCGACGTCGAGCACCGGCGCGAAATCGATGTCGATGCCCACGCTGCGCAGCTCCTCTCCCATGGCCACGCCCTGCCGATAGGCGAGGTGCGGCGAGGCCGCCCGCCCCACCACGGCGGCGGGGGGAAACTGCGTGAATGGCTCGCCGAGGCGGCTGACGCGTCCCCCCTCGTGGTCGATCGCCACCAGGATGGGTCGGTCGGTCAGGAGCGCGTGTAGCTCGGCGGTCAGCGCGGCGAGCGCCGCGACCTCGCCGACGTTGCGCCGAAACAGCACGACCCCGCCGATCGCCGCCCCCTTCAGGAACGCGCGCGTGGAGCGATCCAGGACCGGAGCCGGAAGGCCGACCATCAGCAGCTGGCCCGGTCGTACGCGCATCGTCTCGGCCACGATTTCCTCGTCAGGCGCGCCGTCGCCTCGAACGACCATCAAGAGCGAAGCGACCCGGAAAAGCAAGGCGGCGAACGTCCCCTCGCGGCACCGCGAGCGGTTGTGCTAGCACCGCACGGTTCGAGGCGGGACATGGCGGGGCGCTACATCGTCGTCGAGGGGCCGATCGCGGTCGGCAAGACGAGCTTGGCCGAGCGCCTGGCGGGGGCGCTCGGCGCCCGTCTGGTGCTCGAGGAGGGCGAAGAGAACCCGTTCCTGCGCAAGTTCTACGAGAGCCCCGAGAAGTACGCTTTCGCCACGCAGATCTTCTTTCTGCTGTCCCGTTACCGCCAGCAGCTCGAGCTGGCGCAGCGCGATCTCTTCGAGCAGGCGGTGGTGGCCGACTATTTCTTCGCCAAGGACCAGATCTTCGCGCGCCTGAACCTCGACAACGACGAGTATCTGCTCTACCAGCAGATCTACCGCCTGCTCGACACCCGCACCGTGCGCCCCGATCTCGTGGTCTACCTCGAGGCCCGCGGCGACGTCCTCGCCAAGCGCATGCGGCGGCGCGACCGCGCCTACGAGAGGCGCATCGCCCCAGCCTATCTCGAGCGCGTCGCCGAGGCCTACCGGCAGTTCTTCTACCACTACGCCGACAGCCCGCTGCTCGTCGTGCAGAGCTCGGAGATCGACTTCGTGGCGCACCCCGGCGATTTCGAGGCGCTGCTGAAGGAGATCCAGACCATGAAGCGCGGCGTGCAGCACTACGTTCCGCTCAGCTCGCGCTCGTCGCGGTAGCCCTTGGTCGATCGCTTCTTCACCCATCGGGGGATCCGCCTGCACGTCGTCGACCACGGCGGCGGCGGTCCGCCCGTGGTGCTGCTGCACGGCGGCTCGGCGCACGCCCGCTGGTGGGACTTCGTGGTGCCGCACCTGGGAGCCGTTCACGCCTACGCGCTCGATCTGCGCGGGCACGGCGACAGCGGCTGGGTGAAGGACGGTGCGTACCGCATCGCGGACTACGCCTCCGACGTCGCGTGCCTGGTCGAGCGCTTGCGGCTCGAGCGCCCCGCGCTGGTCGGCCACTCGCTCGGTGCCTTCGTCGCCCTGCGCTACGCGGTCGATCACCCGCAGGCGCCGTCCGCCCTGGTGATGGTGGACGGCCGCGCCTCCTTCGGCGCCTCGGGATCGCGCTACCTGCGCCTGCTCGGCATGCTCTCCCCCGCCGGGTACGACACGCTCGAGGAGGCCGTGCAGGCCTTCTGCACGCTTCCGAAAGAGACGGTCGCGGCCCCGGAAGTGATCGCCCACGTCGCCCGCCACGGCTTCCGGCAGCACGCCGGTCGCTGGACCGCCAAGTTCGACCGCGCCACGCTCGGCGCGCACGAGCCCTTCGACCTGAGGGACCGGCTCGGCAGCCTCGGCTTCCCGGTGCTGTTCGTGCGCGGCGAGCACAGCACGGTGATCCGCCGGGCGCGGCTCGACGAGCTCGCCGCCGCCTGCCGGCGGGGAAGCGTAGTCGAGCTTTGCGGCTGTCACCATCACCTGCCGATCGACCGACCGGACCGGCTCGGCGGCGAGATCCGCGCCTTCCTTCGCGGCATCGCCGGCGCCCGCTGACCGGCGCCCGGCGATTCGTCGCCGGCCCCTGACACGGCGCGACGGCGCCGCCCCGCGGCCGTGTCCCGGCCGGCTACGAGACCGCGCCGCGCGATGTTAGGATCGCACAGGAGGATTCGAGCCATGGGCTCACCGGCAGGCGGCAGGATCCGTGCGACGGCGGCGAGCAGCGCCCCGCGGCGCAGGCGGCTCGCGCTCGGCGCGGCGGTGTGGACCCTCCTCGGCGGCGTGGCGCTCGCCGACCGGCCCGAGCCCCGCGCTGACCACTTCGCCGAGCCGCGCGGGGAGCGGCGGGGTCGCGACGAGGATCCGGAGCGCGCCGAAGCGCTCCGGCGCGCCCGCGAGGAGATCCGCAAGGACCCGACGCAGAAGAAGTTCATCCTCTTCCGCTACGGCCTGCGCGAGCAGGACCTGCGTTGAGCGGCCGTGCGCGGGCGGACCGCGCGGTCTCCCGCCCGGCGCCGGTCAGAGCAGCCGTACGGCGATGCCCCGCCGGGCCAGCAGCTCCTTCGCCTGGCGGATCGTGAACTCGCGGTAGTGGAAGATCGACGCCGCCAGCACGGCGTCGGCGCCGGCGGCCAGACCCTCGTAGAGATGATCGAGGCTGCCCGCGCCCCCCGAGGCGATCACCGGGACGCCCACGGCCGCGGCGATCGCGCGCGTCAGCGGCAGATCGTAGCCGAGCTTGGTGCCGTCGCGGTCCATGCTGGTGAGCAAGATCTCGCCGGCGCCGAACTCCTCCATGCGCCGCGCCCATTCGACGGCGTCGAGGCCGGTCGGCGTCCGCCCGCCGTGGGTGAAGACCTCCCAGCGCTCGCCGGCGCGCTTGGCGTCGATCGCCACCACGATGCACTGCGTGCCGAAACGCCGCGCGGCCTCGCGCACGAAGCCCGGCTGCGCGACCGCGGCGGTGTTGATCGACACCTTGTCGGCCCCGGCGTTGAGCAGCGCGCGAATGTCGCCGAGCTCGCGCACCCCGCCGCCCACGGTGAGCGGCATGAACACGGTCTCGGCGGTGCGCCGCACGACGTCGAGCAGGATCGGGCGCTTCTCGTGCGACGCGGTGATGTCGAGAAACGTGAGCTCGTCGGCGCCTTCGGCATCGTAGCGCGCGGCCACCTCGACCGGGTCGCCGGCGTCGCGCAGCCCGACGAAGTTGACGCCCTTGACGACCCGCCCGTCCTTGACGTCGAGGCAGGGAATGATGCGCTTGGCGAGCATGTCAGCGGGCCGCGGCGATCGCCGCCGCGAGCTCGATCGCCCCGGTGTAGAGCGCCCGCCCGAGGATCGCCGCCGCGATGCCGCGGTGCGCGACGGCGCGCAGCGCCCGCAGGTCGTCGAGCGTCGCCACGCCGCCCGAAGCGATGACCGGCAAGCGTACGGCGTCGGCGAGCGCGGCGGTCGCCTCGACGTTCACGCCGCGTCCGGTGCCGTCGCGGGAGATGTCGGTGAAGAGAAAACCGGCGACGCCGCGGCGCTCGCACGCGCGCGCCGCCTCCTCGACCTCGATGCCGCTCGTCTCCGTCCAGCCGCGCGTGGCGACTCGACCTCCGCGCGCGTCGAGCGCGACGAACACCCGGCCGGGGAATTCGCCCGCGACGCGCTCGAGCAGATCGGGCGCCTCGAGCGCCACCGTGCCGAGGATCAACCGCGCGGCGCCGGCCGCGAACGCCGCGCGCGCGTCCTCGGCGGTGCGAATGCCGCCGCCGAACTCGACGGGGATCGACAGCCGGGCGGCCACCGAGCGCAGCGTCTCGAGGTGCCGGGGACGTCCCCCGACGGCGCCGTCGAGGTCGACGAGGTGAAGCCACTCGGCACCCTCGGCCTGCCAGCGCTCGGCCATCGCCACGGGATCGTCGCCGTAGACGGTCGCCCGCGCGGGATCACCCTGCCACAGGCGCACGCACCGGCCGCCCTGCAGATCGATGGCCGGGAGGACGATCACGCCGCCGCCCGTACGCGCCCCACGAAGTTCTCGAGGATGCGCAGCCCCACGGCCTGACTCTTTTCGGGATGGAATTGACAGGCGAACACGTTCCTCCAGGAGATCGCCGCCGCGAACTCGACGCCGTAGTCGGCGGACGCGACCACCAGCCCCGGGTCGTCGGGCACGGCATAGTAGGAGTGGACGAAGTACACGAAGGGATCGTCGCCGAGCCCCGCGAGCTCGGCCACGGCGCGGCGCACCCGCAGCCGGTTCCAGCCCATCTGCGGGATCTTCAGGCCGTCGAGCGCCGGTCCGGCGAAGCGCACCACCCGCCCGCGCAGGATGCCGAGGCCGGCGACCGGACCGAATTCCTCGCTCTCCTCGAACAGCAGCTGCAACCCGAGGCAGATGCCGAGAAACGGCCGGCCCGAATCGACGACGCGGCGGATGGTGTCGGTCAGGCCGTGCCGCGCGAGGTTGTCCATGCAGGCGCCGAACGCGCCGACCCCCGGCAGCACGACGCCGTGCGCGGCAAGGATCTGCGCGGGATCGCTGGTGACGAGCGTCGGCGCCCCGGAGCGGGCGATGCCCTTCTCGACGCTGCGCAGGTTCCCCATGCCGTAGTCGACGATCGCGATCATGTCCCCGGCCGTCCTCGGCTCAGCGCGGCACGGCCGCAACCAGAACGGTGGTCGCGCACCGAGACCTCGTACCCCCCGTCTTCGTGCAAGACGGCGAAGTCGTGCCCGAGCAGTTCACAGCACTCCCTTGGTCGACAGCACGCCCTTGACGCGCGGGTCGAACGACGCCGCCTGGGACAGCGCGCGCGCCAGTCCCTTGAAGGACGCCTCGACGATGTGGTGCGGATTCCGCCCGCAGATCATGTTGACGTGCAGGTTCATGCCGACCTGGTTGACCAGCGCGAGCAGGAAATCGTGGACCAGCTCGACGTCGAACGTACCCACGCGTTCCTGCTCGAGTTTCACGTTGTAGACGAGGTACGGCCGGCCGCTGAGGTCGACGACCACCGAGACCAGCGCCTCGTCGAGCGGCACGGTGGCCTCGCCGAATCGGCGGATGCCCCGCTTGTCGCCGAGCGCGTGGCGCAGCGCCTCGCCGAGCGTCAGGCCGACGTCCTCGACCGTGTGGTGGGCGTCCACGTCGAGGTCCCCCCCGGCCCGGACGGCGAGATCGAACAAGCCGTGGCGCGCGAACAGCTCGAGCATGTGGTTCAGGAACGGCACCCCGGTGCCGACCTGGTAGCTCCCCCCGCCGTCGAGCGCGATGCGGACCGAGATGTCGGTCTCCTTGGTGCGCCGGTGCACCTCGGCACTGCGCCGCCGCGCGCGCGACACCGCCGCGCCTCTCCGGGCGATCTTCTTGGCTCTGGCCTTTGCCTTGGCGTTTCTGGGCATTCAGCGTTTCCTCCCGCGACGCAGCCGCACCTTCACCGAGCGCGCGTGCGCTTCCAGCCCCTCGAGCTCGGCGAGGCAGACCACCGCCGGACCCAGGCGGCGCAAGGCGCGCTCCGCTCCGCCGATGATGCTCATCCGCTTGACGAAATCATAGACCCCGAGGGGCGAGCCGAACCGCGCCGTGGCGCCGGTCGGCAGCACGTGGTTCGGTCCCGCGACGTAGTCGCCGAGCGCCTCGGGCGCGTGCTCGCCGAGAAACACGGCGCCCGCGTGACGCACGCCCGCCAGCCACTTCTCCGGCTTCTCGACCGACAGCTCGAGGTGCTCGGGCGCGATCGTGTTGACGATCTCCAGTGCCTGGCGCATGCCGTCGACCACGAACACGCCGCCGAAGCGACCGAGCGAGCGCTCGGCGGTCTCGCGGCGCGGCAGCGCGGCGAGCTGGCGGCCGACTTCGCGGGCAACCGCCTCGGCCATCGCGGCCGACGGGGTCACGCACACCGCGGAGGCCATCTCGTCGTGCTCGGCCTGCGACAGCAGGTCCGCGGCCACCCATTCCGGGCGCGCCGAACCGTCGGCGACCACCAGCACCTCGCTGGCGGCCGCGAAGTTGTCGATGCCGACCCGTCCGAACACCAGCCGCTTGGCGGTCTGCACGTAGACGTTGCCCGGGCCGACGATCTTGTCGACGCGAGGAACGGTCTCGGTGCCGTGAGCGAGCGCCGCGACCGCCTGCGCGCCGCCCACGCGGAAGAAGCGGTCCACGCCGGCGATCGACGCGGCGGCGAGCACGGCGGGGTAGCTGCCCTCCATCGGCGAGGGCGGCGACACGGCGATCACCTCGCCGACCCCGGCGACCTTCGCGGGAATCACGTTCATCAGCACCGACGAGGGGTACGCCGCGCGCCCGCCGGGCACGTACACGCCAACCCGCTCGAGCGGCTCGACCTTCTGACCGAGCACCAGCCCGCTGGCATCGCGGTACCGCCAGCTCCTCTGCACCTGGCGGCGGTGGAAGTCGCGGATCCGGCGCGCCGCGAGCCGCAGCGCGCGCCGCGCGCGCGGGTCGAGCGCCGCCTCGGCCTCGCGTAGCTCGCGCTTGCCGATCTCCAGGCCGCCGCCGACGTCGACGCGATCGAAGCGCAGCGTCGCCTCGACGAGCGCCGCGTCGCCGCGCCGGCGCACGTCGGCGAGGATCTCGCGCACCGCCGGTTCGACGTCGCCGTCGCCCGCGCCGCCGCGCTCGGCGATGCCCCGCAGCCGCTCCTCGAACCCCGCAGCGCCGGCGCGAAACACTGCGATCGCCCCGCTCACGGCGCTCCCGCCTTCTCGCGGCGGACGTCGGCGCCGAGCGCCGCGAGCTTCGTCTCGATGCGCTCGTAGCCGCGGTCGAGGTGATAGACGCGGCGGATCTCGGTGGTGTTGTCGGCGGCGAGCCCGGCGAGGATCAGCGACACGCTGGCGCGCAGGTCGGTGGCCATCACCGGCGCGCCGGACAGGCGCTCCACGCCGCGCACCATCGCGTGGTTGCCGTCGACGGCGATGTCGGCTCCGAGCCGCACGAGCTCGAGAGCGTGCATGAAGCGGTTCTCGAAGATCGTCTCGGTGATCTCGGCGGCGCCGTCGGCGATCGTCAGCAGCGCCATCATCTGCGCCTGCAGATCGGTGGGAAACCCCGGAAACGGCGCGGTCCGGACGTCGACGCTGCGCGGCCGCGCCGGCCCGCGCACGCGGATGCCGTCCGCCATCCGCTCGACGGCGGCCCCCGCTTCCTCGAGCTTGAGCAAGAACGCGTCGAGGTGCTCGGCGCGCGCCCCGCGCACGACCGTCTCGCCGCCGGTGATCGCGCCGGCGACGAGAAACGTCCCCGCCTCGATGCGATCGGCGATGACCTCGTGCTCCACGCCGCCGAGCGCCGCCACGCCCTCGATCCTCACGGCCGACGAGCCCGCTCCCTCGATGTGCGCGCCCATCTTGCCGAGCGCGGCGGCGAGATCCTCGATCTCCGGCTCGCGGGCGGCGTTCTCGATCTGCGTGGTGCCCTCGGCGAGCGCGGCGGCCATCATCAGATTTTCGGTGGCGCCGACCGACGGCGTGTCGAGAGCGATGCGCGCGCCGCGTAGCCTCCGGCCGTTCGCGGTCCGCGGCGCCTCGGCCTCGACGTAGCCGTGGACGATCTCGAGGCGCGCGCCCATCTTCTCGAGCCCGGCGAGGTGGAGGTTCACCGGCCGCGCGCCGATCGCGCAGCCGCCGGGCGTCGACACCCGGGCCCGTCCCTCGCGGGCGAGCAGCGGCCCGAGCGCCAGGAACGAGGCGCGCATGGTCTTCACCAGCTCGTACGGGGCCTCGTGCCGCGCGAGCTGGCGGGCGCGCAGCGCGACGACGTGGCCGGCGCTCTCGACGAGATCCACGCCGAGGTCCTGCAGCAGGCGCTCGGTGGTGCGGATGTCGACGAGCTCCGGCACGTTGCGGAAGCGGCACGGCTCCCCGGTGAGCAGCGACGCGAACAGCAGCGGCAACGCCGCGTTCTTCGATCCGCTCACCGACACCTCGCCGCGCAGCGGCCGCCCGCCCCGCACCACGATCTTATCCATCGTCGCCGATCCCGCGCACCGCCGCTCCCGCGGCGCGCGCGAAGACGAGAACGCGCTCGATGCCGGCGAGATCGCGGCGAGCCTCGCGAGCCGCGAATCCCGCGGCCGCGAAGATCGCCGCGACCGCCGCACCCTGCCCGCGCCCGATCTCGATCACGACCTCCCCGCCGGGGGCCACAGCGCTCGCCACCTCGGCGGCAATGCGGCGGTGGACCGCGAGGCCGTCCGGTCCGCCGTCGAGCGCGAGCCGCGGCTCCCACTCCCCCACCTCGGGCTCGAGCGCCGCGATCTCGGCGCTCGGCACGTAGGGCGGGTTCGACACCACGAGGTCGAAGCGCTCGCCCGCGCACGGGGCGAGCAGATCGCCGCGGCGAAGCTGCACGCGCGCGGCCGCGCCGAGCCGCACGGCGTTGGCGCGCGCCGCCGACAGCGCGGGCTCGGAGATCTCGGTGGCGACGATCCGCGCCTGCGGCAGCTCGAGGGCGAGGGTGACGGCGATCGCCCCGGATCCCGTGCCGAGGTCGAGGATCGAGGGACGGGCGACCCGGCGCGCCCGCTCGAGCGCGACCTCGACCAGGATCTCGGTTTCGGGTCGCGGCACTAGCACGGCTCGGTCGACGGTGAAGTCGCGCGAGAAGAACTCCTGACGGCCGCGCAGGTACTGCAACGGCTCGCGCGCGCCGCGCCGCTCGACGAGCCGGACGAAGCGATCCGCGAGCCGCCGATCGAGCGGCCGTTCGCGGCCGAGGCGCAGCCCGGCGCGGTCCGTGCCGAGCACGTCGGCGAGCAGCAGCTCTGCGTCCAGCCGCGGGCTCGCCACGCCGCGCGCGGCGAGGTGGCGCTCCGCCCAGCGCAAGCGAGCGGCGAGGCCGTCCGCCGGCGGCGGGGAGTCGGCGGCGGGAATTCCGTCCCGCGTCTCGAGCATCACGCCGAAACCCCCTCGGCGCGCAGCGCCTCGGCCTGGCTCGACGTCACCAGCGTGTCGATCACCGCATCGAGCTCGCCGTCGAGAAAGCGGTCGAGCGTGTAGACCGTCAGGTTGATGCGGTGGTCGCTCACCCGTCCCTGCGGGAAGTTGTAGGTGCGAATCCGCTCGGAGCGATCGCCGCTGCCGACCATGCCCCGGCGCGCGGCGGCGATCTCCGAGCGCTGCGCCTCCTCGGCGCGCTCGAGCAGCCGGGCGCGCAGGATCTTCAACGCCTTCGCCTTGTTCTTGTGCTGCGACTTCTCGTCGCGGCAATGCACGACGATGCCCGACGGCACGTGGGTGACGCGCACCGCGGAATCGGTGGTGTTGACGCTCTGCCCGCCGGGGCCCGACGCGCGCATGACGTCGATGCGCAGATCCTTGTCGGCGATCTCGACCTCGACGTCTTCCGCCTCGGGCAGCACCGCGACGGTCACCGCCGAGGTGTGAATGCGCCCCGACGCTTCGGTCACCGGCACGCGCTGCACGCGGTGCACGCCGCTCTCGAACTTGAGGCGGCTGAAGGCGCGCTTCCCCTCCACCAGCGCGATGATCTCCTTGAAGCCGCCGAGCCCGGTCTCGTTGGAGCTCATGATCTCCACCTTCCAGCCGCGCCGCTCCGCGTAACGAGAATACATGCGGAAGAGATCGGCGGCGAACAGGCCGGCTTCGTCGCCCCCGGTGCCGGCGCGGATCTCGAGCAGCACGTTGCGCTCGTCGCGCGAGTCCTTGGGAAGCAGCAGGCGCTTGAGCTCCGTCTCCAGCGCCGGCAAGCGCTCGCGAAGCGCCCCGATCTCGGAGCGCGCGAGCTCGCGCAGCTCCGCGTCGCCGTCCTGCGCGAGCTTCTCCGCCTCGGCGATCTCCGCTTCGAGCCGGCGCCAGTCGCGAAAGCGCGCGACCACTTCCTCGAGGGCCGAGCGCTCCTTCGCGAGGCGGGCGAACTCCCGGGGGTTCTTCGTGGCCCCTTCCTGCGAGAGCAGCGCTTCGAGCTCGTCGAAGCGCCGGTTCAATGCCTCCAGCCGCTCGAACATCGCCGCCTCAGCCCGCCGGGGCGCTCAGCGCGGCGGGAGCCGCGGCCGGTCGCGAGCCGCCGGCCCATCGGCTGCCCGCAATCGTGAAGCGCAGTGATCGGAGAGCGGCGAGGCGCGCCGGCGCGTCAGGTCTTGTAGCCGTAGCGACGCTTGAAGCGCTCGACGCGGCCGGCGGTGTCGATGATCTTCTGCTTGCCGGTGTACAGCGGATGGCAGTTGGAGCAAATCTCGACATGGATTTCCGGGCGTGTCGATCGCGTCTCGATCTTGTAGCCACACGCGCACACGATCGTGCAGTTCTGATACGCGGGATGGATGCCTTCCTTCATACGCGGAGACCCGTCACGAGGAACGGCGAGCTATAGCACTCGAGGCGGGCCGACGCAATTCGTCGCCTGCGGCCGCTGCGGCCGCCAGCCGGGCCTCCATCCAGCGCTCGAGGTCGGCGAACACCCGCTCCCGCTCCGTCTCGTTGAAGATCTCGTGGAAGAGCCCCGAGTAGACCCGCAGCTCCTTCACCTCGCTGCCGAGCCGGGCGGCGAAGCGCTCGGCGGCGGCGGCCTGCACCAGCCGATCGTCGCCGGCCTGCAGCACGAGGACCGGCAGGCGGATCTCGGGGGCTCGTTCCTCGGCGTCGCGCGCCGCGCGCTCGAACTCCGTGAAGAACCGCGCCGTCGCCCGCCGGTGGACCAGAGGATCCGTCACGTAGGCGGCGCCGACCGCGGAATCCCGGCTGAGCAGCTCGGGGCGCACGTTGCCCCGCAACGAGGTGCGCGGAGCGACGATCGACAGCCCCCGCGCGAGCCAGCGCAGAGGCCGCGGCGGCCGCTCGGCGAGGGCGAGCGCCGGCGAGGACAGGACCGCCCCGGCGAGGCCGGAGGCGTGCGTCAGCAAGTAGCCGACGGCGATCAGGCCGCCGAGACTGTGGCCGAGCAGGAACAGCGGCCGGCCGCGTTCCATCTCCTCGACCCGCACGCGCAGCGCATGCAAATCGGCGACCAGCTCGGTGAACCGGCCGACGTGGCCGCGCGGGCCCTCGGAGCGCCCGTGGCCGCGATGATCGAGCGCGTACACGGCGAAGCCGCGCGGCACGAAGCGCTCCACCAGATTGCCGTAACGCCCGCCGTGCTCGCCGTAGCCGTGCGCGACGAGCAACGCCGCGCGCGTCTCAGCCTCGGGCAGCCACGCCTGCCAGTACAGCCGCAGTCCGCCGTGGCCGGCGAACTGCCCCTCCCTGTGGATCACTGCGTCCGCACCATCGCCACCGCCCGCTTCCAGCCGCCGTACCGCCGCTCGGCCTCCTCGCGCTTGCCCCGGGGCCGGAACACGCGGTCGACCTTGCGCACCCGCTCGAGCTCCGCGGTCGACTTCCACAATCCGACGCCGAGGCCCGCCAGGAACGCCGCGCCGGTGGCGGTGGTCTCGACGACCTCGGGCCGATCGACCGCGGCATCGAGCAGGTCCGCCTGGAACTGCATGAGGAAGTCGTTCCGACTCGCGCCCCCATCGGCGCGCAGCGTCTGCAGCGGCTTGTCCGACTCGGCGACCATGGTGTCGACGACGTCCCGCGTCTGGTAGGCGAGCGATTCGAGCGTCGCGCGGATGATGTGGTTGCGCTCGACGCCGCGGGTGAGACCGACGATCGCGCCGCGGGCATCGGGGTCCCAGTACGGGGCACCGAGACCGACGAACGCCGGCACGACGTAGACGCCGAGCGTATCCGGCGTGTCGCGAGCGATCCGCTCGGTGTCGGCGGCGGCCCGCACCCACTGCAGGCCGTCGCGCAGCCACTGGATCGCCGCTCCGGCGACGAAAATCGCCCCCTCCAGGGCGTACACTGGCTGTCCCTCCGCTCCGCAGGCGAGCGTCGTCAGCAAGCCGCGGGTCGACGACACGGCCCGGTTTCCCGTCGGCATCAGCAGGAAACAGCCCGTCCCGTAGGTGTTCTTCACCATGCCGGGCTGGAAGCAGCCCTGGCCGAACAACGCCGCCTGCTGGTCGCCGGCGATTCCCGAGATCGGCACGGCGTGCCCGCCGAACAGCTTCGGATCGGTCTCGCCGAGCACGCCGCTCGAGTAGACCACGCGCGGGAGCATGGCCTGCGGCACGCGGAAGATGCCGAGCAACTCGTCGTCCCAGCGCTTCTCGTGAATGTTGAATAGCAGCGTACGGGACGCGTTGGTGTAGTCGGTGACGTGAATGCGGCCGCCGGTCAGCTTCCACACCAGCCAGCTGTCGACGGTGCCGAAGCAGAGCTCTCCCTCCTCGGCGCGGGTGCGCGCTCCTTTCACGTTCTCCAGCAGCCAGTGAATCTTGCTCGCCGAGAAGTACGGGTCGATCACCAGGCCGGTCTTGTGGCGGAAGGTCTCGATCAGCCCACGATCCTTCAAGTCGGCGCACAGCTCGGCCGTGCGCCGGTCCTGCCAGACGACGGCGCGCGAGATCGGTTTGCCGGTGCGCCGGCTCCACACCACCGTGGTCTCGCGCTGGTTGGTGATGCCGATGGCGGCCAGAGCGCGGGGCGCGATCCGGCGGCTGCGTAGCGCCTGGCGGATCACCCGCAGCGTCACCCGCCAGATCTCCTCCGGGTCGTGCTCCACCCAGCCGGGCCTGGGGTAGTACTGGCGGAACTCCGAGTGCGCGTGCGCCACCACCCGCCCGCCGCGATCGAAAACCAGCACCGTGCTGCCGGTGGTCCCCTGGTCGATGGCAAGCACGTAGCTCGGCTTCACGCTCGAACCCCCGAAAATCCGGCGCGCGCTTATATGCGCCCGCTGCCGGACTCTGCAAGCATCGCTGGGCGCCGCGGCGAGTGTCGCGCCGGCGATGAGCCGGCGTTTGTAACTCATTTCGAGACCGTGTATTGGAGTGTGGCGGAACGCCCCGGAGCGCGAGGGTTCCTCCTTGATCATCAAGAAAGCGCAAAGAATCCAAGAACTTCCGCCATATCTGTTCGCGGAGATCGACAAGAAGAAGAACGCCCTGAAGGCGCGCGGCGCCGACATCATCAGCCTCGGCATCGGCGATCCCGACCTGCCGACGCCGCCCCACGTCATCGAGCGGCTGTGTCGCGCGGCGGGAGCTCCCGCCAATCATCGTTATCCCGATTACGAAGGGCTGCCGGCGTTTCGCCGGGCCGCCGCCGAGTGGTATCGCTCGCGGTTCGCGGTCGAGCTCGACCCCGAGCGCGAGGTGGTCTCGCTGATCGGCTCGAAGGAAGGCATCGCCCACCTGCCGATCGCCTTCGTCGACCCGGGCGACGTCGTGCTCTGCCCGGACCCCGGCTACCCGGTCTACGCCGTCGGCACCGGATTCTGCGGCGGCGTCGTCTACCGCATGCCGCTGCGCGGCGAGAATCACTTCCTGCCCGACTTGAACGCCATCCCCGAGGCGGTGGCCAAGCGCGCCAAGCTCATGTGGCTGTGCTATCCGAACAACCCGACCTCGGCGGTGGCCGGCGCCGAGTTCTTCCGAAGCGCGATCGCCTTCGCGCAGCGCCACGACGTCATCGTCTGCCACGACGCCGCCTACTCGGAGATCTACTACGACGGCGAGCGGCCGATCTCCTTCCTCGAGGTCGAGGGAGCGCGCGAGGTCGGCATCGAGTTCCACTCGCTGTCCAAGACCTACAACATGACCGGCTGGCGCATCGGTTTCGCGGTCGGCAACGCGGACCTGGTCGCCGGGCTCGGCACGGTGAAGACCAACGTCGACTCGGGCGTGTTCCAGGCGGTCCAGGAGGCCGGCATCGCGGCGCTCGGCGGCGATCAGAGCTGCGTGGAGAGCTGCCGCCAGATCTACCAACGCCGGCGCGACCTGGTGATGAAGGCGCTCGGCCGGGCGGGCCTGCGCGCTCACCCGCCGAAGGCCACGTTCTACGTCTGGGTCCAAACCCCCCGGGGCTACTCGTCGGCGGACTTCGCCACCAAGGTCCTCGAGGAAACGGCCGTGGTCATCACTCCGGGGACCGGCTTCGGACCGAACGGCGAGGGCTACGTCCGCCTATCGCTCACCGTGGCCGACGAGCGCCTCGCCGAAGCCGTCGAACGCATCCAGGGACTGCGGCTCTGATGCCGCTCGGCGTCTTCATCGGGCTCGGATCGAACCTCGGTGACCGCCGCGCCAACATTCACGATGCGCTGAGTCGCATCCGCGGCCTGCCCGGCACCCGCATCGTCAAGGAGTCCTCGCTCTACGAGAGCGAGCCGCACGGCGATGCCAAGACCTGGTTCGTCAACGGGGTGGTCGAGGTCGAGACCGAGCTGTCGCCGGAAAACCTGCTCAAGAAGCTGAAGGCCATCGAGAGCGCGATGGGGCGCAAGCGCGTCAAAGGCAAGCGCTGGGGAAGCCGCATCATCGACCTCGACATTCTCTTCTACACGAACCTGGTGGTGCGCAAGCGCACGCTGAAGATCCCGCACGAACAGCTCGCCAACCGCCGCTTCGTCCTGCTGCCGCTCTCGGAGCTGGCCCCGCAGTTGATCCATCCCATTCTGCAGGTCTCGGTCTCCGATCTGCTCGCCTCGGTGAAGGACGGCAAGAAGGTCGTGCTCATGCCGCTGCGCGGTTGAGTTGTGAGCCGCCGTGGTCTAGCCTGACCGATTAGCCGAACGAGCCGAATGTTCGGCCGCCTTGTGCGATGGCGACGCTGCCGAAAGTCTACCTCGAACACCTGGCCGAGATCTCCCCGGACATCATCATCGCCGTCGATCGCCAGGGACGGATCATCTTCTACAACGACGGCGCGCGCCGCACCCTCGGCTACTGCTCCGAAGAGGTGCTCGGCCGCCACGTCACGCTGATCTACGGCGACATCGCCGAGGCCCGCCGCCTGATGGCGGCGATGCGCAGCGCCGAGCGCGGCGCGGCGGGCAGCACGCAGAACTTCGAGACCACGGTGATCGACAAGTGGGGAGAGCGCATCCCGGCGGCGATCTCCGGCTCGATCATCAAGGATGCCGCCGGCAACGAGATCGGCTCGATCGGCTTCGCCAAGGACCTGCGCGAGATCCGCCAGCGACAGCAGCTCGCCACCATGGCCGAGATCGCCGTGTCGCTCGCGCACCAGATCAACAATCCGCTCGAGGCGATCGCCAACCAGCTCGAGCTGCTCGCCAAGTGCGTCGCGCACAAGTGCACCGACGAGGAGTTCGTGGTCGAGGGCGAGCGCCTCGACGCGATCCAGAGCGAGCTCGGCAGGATCCGCGACACGATCGGGCGCATCCAGCAAGCCGCCGGCGAGCGCGACTATGGCACCCGCGAGTACCTACCGGGGCAGCTGATGACGGATCTCGGCTCGCGCGCCAACGGCAAGGACGCCTGCCATCTCGACGGCGTGCGCGTGCTGGTGGTCGACGACGACACCGGCGTGTGCAACTCGCTGCGCGACGTGCTGCGCGAGGAGCACTGTCAGGTGTTCACCGCCAGCGGCGGCCTCGAGGCGCTCAGGCTCCTACAGGCCGAGTCCGTCGACGTCGTGCTCTCCGACGTCGTCATGCCCGACATGGACGGCTACGACCTGTACATGGAGCTGAAGGAGCGGTTGCCGAGGACGCCGGTCGTGCTGATGACGGCGTATTACTACGACAAGGACCACGTGATTAAGCGCTCGCGCCTCGAAGGCCTCGACCAGGTGATCTTCAAGAAGCCGATCGATCCCAAGCGGCTGATGACGATCATCGAGCAGGTGTCGAAGCGCCCGGCGCCGCCGGCATGATCCCGCAGGCCTGACATGGCCATCCGCATCACCAAGGTCTACACGCGGACTGGCGACCGCGGCGAGACGGCCGTCGTCGGCGGGCGGCGGGTCGCGAAGGATTCGCCGCGCATCGTCGCCTACGGCACGCTGGACGAGCTGAACGCGGTGCTCGGCGTCGTGCGCGCGCTGGCCGCCAAGCAGGCTTCGTCCGCAGCGGCGCGGCTCGTCGAGATGCTGAAGCGCCTGCAGAACGAGCTGTTCGATCTCGGCAGCGAGCTCGCCACCCCGACCGACGCCGAATACGAAGGGATGTGGCGCGTGTCGGAGGCGGAGGTGCGCGAGCTCGAGCGCGCAATCGACGAGTGCCAGAAGGATCTCGAGCCGCTGAAGTCGTTCGTCCTACCCGGCGGCGGGACGCTCGGCGCGTTCCTGCACCAGGCCCGCACGGTCTGCCGCCGGGCCGAGATCGAGGTGTTACGCCTGTCGCGCGTCGAGCCGGTGAGCCCGCTCGCGCTCCGCTACGTGAACCGCCTGTCCGATCTGCTGTTCGTCCTGGCGCGCTGGATCGCCAAGCAGGCGGGCGAGGACGAGTTCCTGTGGGAGCGGGGCTTGCGTCTGCCGACCAAGCGCGCTCCCCGGCGGACGTAGCCGGTTTGCATCGACCGCCGAAGAGGAATCCACGCGTCCGCGTCGCCACGGGAGGCTCTCCGATGCAGAAGATCTTCTTCAAGCAGCTCGAGCTCGGCCCGATGCAGAACTTCGTGTACCTGATCGGCGACCCGGAGACGCGCTCGCTGGCGGTGGTCGATCCCGCGTGGGAGGTCGAGACGATTCTCGACGAGGCGCGGCGCCACGACCTGGAGATCACCCATCTGCTGGTCACCCACTTCCATCCGGATCACCTCGGCGGGCGGATGATGGGGATGAGCGTGCGCGGCGCCCAGGAACTGCTCGCCGCGGGCGTCCGGGCCAAGGTGCACATTCACAAGGAGGAAGCCCCCTACGTGGGCCGCGTCACCGATCTCTCGGCCTCGGACCTGCAGACGGTCGAGAGCGGCGACGTCGTGCAGGTCGGGCGGGTCCCGGTGAAGTTCATCCACACCCCGGGGCACACTCCCGGCTCGCAGTGCTTCCTGGTCGGCGACGCTCTGGTCTCGGGCGACACGCTGTTCATCGGCTCGTGCGGCCGCGTGGATCTGCCGGGGAGCGACCCTAAGAAGCTCTACGAGAGCCTGCAGACGCTCGGGCGTCTCCCCGAGGCGACCGTGCTCTACCCCGGCCACAACTATGCCTCGGCGCCGACCTCGACGATCGGGGAGCAGAAGCGGCGCAACCCGTTCCTGCGCTTCGACAGCGTCGAGGAGTTCCTGTCGATGATGGGCTACGGGTGAGCTGAGATTCGCAGGCCCCTGTCTCGCGCGCGTCAGCTCCATCCGCCCCGCCGCCTCGTCGAGACGCTTCCCCCCGGCTAAGAAATCTTGTACTCGATCGCCGGACCGTCCGGCCTACCGAGCGACACCTCGCCGCTGCCGTCGAGCAGGAACTCCTCGCGATGGAGATGGCGCGCCGTGCCGAGCTGCGGCCGCACGTACGTCCCGTTCGTCGAACGATCGACCAGGTAGATCGCGCCCTTGCGCCGCACGAACTCCGCGTGCTCGCGCGACACGGCGCCGTCGTCGACGATCAGATCGTTGCCGGCCGTGCGGCCGACCGTGAGGCGGCTTTGCTGCGCGGTCATCTCCAGGACCGTGCCTCGGAAGAAGACGGAGAGGCGGGCCTCCTCGCGAAGCGCGGCGCGCGTGAACAGCACCGTCGCCCCCTCGAGCTTCCACATCACCTCGTAGAGCTCGACCTCATCCTCTTTGCCGCGCAGGGGAAACGCCCCGACGCGGCGCGCCTTGGCCTGCGACTCGAGGTTCAACTCCTCGACGATGTCCTTGGTGACGTAGATCTGGTCGGGCCCGGCTACGTGCTGGACGCGCGCGGCGACGTTCACCGCGTCGCCGAAGACGTCTCCGTCGCCGCGCTCCACGACCGGCCCGGCGGAGAGGCCCGAGTGGATGCGCACGCGCGCGGCATCGGGCCGCGTCGCGCTGTCGTCGGCGATCGCCGTGTGCATGGCGGTGGCGGCGTCGACGGCGCTCAGCGCCTCGCCGAACACGGCGAGAAACCCGTCGCCCATGTACTTGACGATCCGGCCCGAGCGCTTCTCCACCTCCGGCACGATGACCTTGAAGCAGTGCTCGACCATCGCGTGCCCGGCGACTTCTCCGTAGCGCTCGAAGTAGGCCGTGCTGCCGCTCACGTCGGTAAACAGGACGACTGCCTTCTTCGGCTCCATAGACGCCCCGGGCGGAGGCTACTCGCTCAGCAGCGACCGAGCAATGACTTTGAGCTCCAGGATCGGCTTCACTCCTTCGAAGATCGGCAGCACCAGCGAGTCGACGACGTAGCGGCAGATCGCGAACTCTTCGGCGAACCCCCAGCCGCCGTGCAGCAGCTGGCCCTCCTGCGTCACCCGCTGCGCGACGTCCGAGGCGAACAGCTTGGCCATCGCCGCCTCGAGCGTCGCGGACTCCGATTCGTCCATCGTGCGCGCCGCCGCGTACGTGAGCTGGCGAGCGGCCGCGATGTCGACCGCCATCTGCCCGAGCTTCCACTGCGTGAGCTGGAAGTCCCCGATCGGCTGTCCGAATTGCTTGCGCTCGGCGACATAAGCCGCGGTCTTTTCGAGCGCCGCCTGCGCCACGCCGGTCGCCCGGCCGCCGGTCTGCAGGCGCCCGGCCGCGAAGCCGGCCATCTGCAGATAGAAGCCGCGCCCGCGCCCTCTCTCGGCGCCGACCAGGTTCTCGGCGGGCACGAAGAAGTTGTCGAAGCCGAGCGTAAAGGAGTGCATGCCGCGGTAGCCGGGCGTGTGATCGGCCTTGCCGTGCAGCACGCCGCTCCCCTGGCCGCCGGTCTGCCGCACCTCGAACTCATGGCCGGGAAACGTTTCCTTCTCGACGATGAACAGCGACAGGCCGCGGGCGCCGCTCGCCGGATTTGGATCGGTGCGGGCGAGCAGCGCGATCACGTTCGCCCGTCCGGCGAACGTGCACCACGCCTTGGCGCCGTTCACCACGTATCCCGACCGCCCGCCGATCTCCGCGGGCTCGGCGCGGCACTTCACCGACGCCACGTCCGAACCGGTGTCCGGTTCCGTGACCGAGATCGCCACCATCAGCTCACCGCGCGCCACCCGCGGCAGCCAGGCGTGCTTCTGCTCGTCGGTGCCTCCGTGGAGCAGCGCCTTGGTGAGGATCTCGGGGCGGGTGATCAGGCTCCCGGCCGCCGCCAGCGACGCCGCGGAAAGCTCCTCGGTGGTGAGGATCATCACCAGGTTGCCCATGCCGCCGCCGCCGTACTCCTCGGGAACCGACATGCCGAAGTAGCCGAGCTCGGCCATCTTGCGGATCAGCTCTTCGGGGACCAGCTCGTCCCGCTGGTGGATCCGCTGGGCGATCGGCTCGACCTCGGTGCGCGCGAAGCTCCGCACCGACTCGCGCGACAGCCGCTCCATCTCGCCGGCCAGCCAGCTGTGGTTCACGCCGCCCGCGGCGATCACCCGCCGGCCGAGCGCCCGCACCCGCTCTTCGCCCGCTCCGGCGCGGATCCGGCCGCGCAGGTCCGGCGCGTCGAGCGTGTCGTCGAGGAACGCCTCCTGGAAGCCGAAGGCCGCGAGGTGTGTCGCGACCTGCGCGCGGCAGCGCGCCGCGACGTTGGCCGCGAAGATCGTCGCCGCCTCCCCCGCCAGCGGATCGCCCTCCTCGCCGCACGCCGCCGCGTAGGCGGCGAGCGCCCGGGCGGCGCGGAGCTCGGTCGCCAGGTAGCTCACGCGCTCGCAGTGCACCTGGTGCTCGTCGATCGTCTTGCCGCCGTCGGTTTCCTTGCGCGCATGGTCGAGCGCGGCGTCGACGACGCGTTCGAGGGCGGAGATGAGTGGAGCGGCTTCCGCGGTCGAGCGATCCTTCATGTCCCTCCTTCGAGTGCGCGGAGCGGGAAACGCCGGGGTCCGACTACTTCACTTCGACGTCGATGCTCCACTCGCTCCGTACATCCCGTCGGTCTGAGCGGAGCCTCGTTAGCTCTCGTAGAGCTTGACGACCCGCACGCCCTCGGGAGAGGCCTGCATGCACAGATCGCAGAGCGTGCACTCGTCGACGTTCTCTTCGACGGTTTCGGCGGTTCCCTCGGCCGAGCCGAGCTTGAAGATGTTGACGGGGCAGACCTCGACGAGCTTCTTGGCGAGGCCCGGCGTCTTCCGAACGACGTCGTCCTCGATGTCGACGCGGATGAACATCGCCATGGCTATCCCCTCGCCGCCGCGGCTTCGATGCGGTCCTTCACGAGGCGAGGAATGTCGCCGATCTCGTCGGCGACCGCGATGCCCGCTTCGCGCATGCGGCGGATCTTGTCCGCCGGGGAGTCGACCTTCGTCTCGACGACCGTGCCCGCGTGGCCGAAGCTCATGCCCGGCATGTCGTCCATGAAGCGTCCGGCGACGAAGGCGACGATCGGCAGCCGGCTCTTGTTCTCCTTCGCCCAGCGCGCGAGCTCCGCCTCGGCCGTGCCCCCCGGCTCGGAATAGATGACGATCGCCTTGGTGTCGGCGTCCGCCTCGAAGAGCGGCATCAGCTCGGCGTAGGTGGACCCGATCACCGGATCGCCGCCGATCGAAATCGCCGTGCTCTCGCCGAGACCGGCCGTGGAGAGCGCGTTGCAGATCTCGGTCGTCATGCCACCCGAACGCGACATCACCCCGACGACCCCCGGCTTGAACGCCTTGCGGCAGTCGACCGCCGGTCCGCCGAGGCTGCCGAAGCGGCAGACGTCGGGCACGATGATGCCGAGACAGTTCGGCCCGATCACCCGCGCGCCACGCAGATCGGCGTACTCGATGATCGCCGCGGCGTCGCGCCGCGGGATGCCCTCGGTGATGATCACGATCAACCGGATGCCGGCATCGACCGCCTCGAAGGCCGCGTCGGGTGCGAACGCCAGCGGAACCGTGACGACCGAGCCGTCGACCTTCCGCGTGGTCGTGATCTCGCGCACCGTGTCGTAGACGGGAACGCCGTAGACCTCGCGACCGCCGCGGCCCGGCGTCACGCCGCCGACGATCTTCGAGCCGTACTCGAGGCACTCGCGGGTGAAGTTCAGCGCCTCGCGCCCGGTGATGCCCTGCACGATGAAGGTGAAGTCCTTGTGAACGAGAACGCCCATCGGCTATCGCCCGATCTTCCCTATCTTGTCGACCGCCCGCTTCGCCGCCTCGCTGATCGAGACCGTGCGGTCGCAGTACTCCACGCCGTATTTCTCGAGGATCTTGAACGCATCGGCTTCCCACGCTCCCGGAACGCGGAAGATCGCGATCTTCTCGGCGGGCTTGAAGCCGAGCTCGGTGACCGCCTTGATCACGCCTCGGGCGACGAGGTCGGCCCGCGTGTTGGAGACGACGTTCGACATGACGGCGATTTTCTCGACCCCCGGCTTGGAGAGGATCAGCTTGGTGAGCCGCGCCGCTTTCTTCACGCTCGGGTTACCGCCGAGCGCGGCGTAGTTGGCGGGGCGGCCGCCGTGGCGGCGGACCGCATCGGTGAGCGTCAGCGATCCGCCGCCGGCGCCGATCACCAAGCCGATGTTGCCGTCGAACTCGACGACCGGCCCGGCCACGCCACGGGGATCTTCGACATCGATCTTCGCCGCCTCGACCTCGAACGGCGTCGGCTCGCGCACCGCGCGCGAATCATCGACTCGGATGCCGAGCTCCTCGAGCACCGCTTTCTGACGGCGGCGCCCTTCGACTTCCATGTCGGCGCGGCAATCGACGGCGGCGAGCTTGCCGTCGTCGAGCTTGCCGAGCGTGACCTCGAGCTGCGTGAGGTCGTACTTCAAGAAGAGCTGCGCGAGGCGTGAGACGACGGGTGTGAGCGCCGTGGATTCCGCGCCTTTCCATCCGAGCGCGTTGACGAGCTCCTTCGCGAGGTAGTCGGAAAACGGCAGCAGCGCCGAGAAATGCCGGCGCACGACGCGGTCCGGATGCTCGTCGGCGATCCGCTCGATGCTGCCGGCGCTGGTGCTGGCGGCCATGACCGGTCGCTTGCGGGTGCCGTCGTAGGTGAAAGCGATCGAGCAAGCTCCGGCGATCCGCTGCTCGACGAGGATGCCCTGCGGCCGGCGGCCGCCGTCGTCCAGTCGCAGCAGCGCGTCCGCCGCCTGCTTCGCCTCGCTGGCGTTCGCCGCGGTCCTCACGGCGCCGGCTTTGAAAGCGGCCGGCGAGATCACCTGGGCCTTGAGGACGACCGCGCCGCCGAGCTCCGAGGCGATCCGCTCGGCGTCGGCCGCGTTGATCGCGAGCTTCCCCGGCACGGGCGCGATGCCATGCTTGGCGAGCAGCTTCTTCGCCTCCGACTCGTAGAAACGCATGGCCACCGTATCTAGCGAATCCGCCGGGCGACGCGCAACCGGGGGTCAGCGCGCGAGGAGGCCGGCGAGGCGCGCGCGCTGCAACACTCGCCGCTGCGCCGCCACCACGGGCGCATCGATCATCCGGCCGTCGAGCGAGAAGACGCCACGGCCCTCGAGTGCCGCGCGCTCCCACGCCTCGACCACCCGCCGGGCGTAAGCGATCTCGTCCGTGCCCGGCGTGTACACGGCGTTGGTGATCTCCACCTGCCGGGGATGGATGCAAAGCTTCCCGTCGAAGCCGAGGCGGAGGCCGGTCATGGCATCTTCGCGAAATGCGGCTTCGTCCTTGACCGCGAGATGCGCGCAGTCGATCGCGGCGACGCCGCACGCTTTGGCGGCGATCACCAGCGTACAGCGGGCGTGGTAGACGATGCCACGCGAAGCGTCGGTTTCGCCGAGGCCCATCGCCAGCGAGAAATCCGCCGAGCCGAAACAGAGCGCCTCGACGCTCGCGCCCGCTCCCGCGATCGCCGCCGCGTTGACCACGCCGAGCGGCGTCTCGACCAAGAGGAGGAGCTTGGCGCGATCGCCGAGCTTTTCCGTGACCGCGCCGACTTGCGACGCGCTTTCGCATTTCGAGAGCATGATCCGCCAGGCACCGGCGCCGATCACACTCGCCAGGTCGTCGTCGAAGGCGGCCGTCCCCGGTGGATTGATGCGCACCGCGACTTCCCTGTCGCCGAAAACGCCCGCGCGAAGGGCCTCGGCGACGAGCCGGCGAGCATCGGCCTTCTTCTCGGGCGCGACCGAGTCCTCGAGGTCGAGAATCAATGCGTCCGCCCCGGCTTCGCGCGCGCGCTCGAGCTTGCGCCGATCGGCGCCGGGCACGAAGAGCATCGAGCGCCGCAGCCGAGTCGGCTCGACGTTCTCATCGGCCATGATATTCTCCACCGCCGTCACCCGAAGTCGCGAGGAACCTCTCCATGCGAAGTGCCAAAGATTTCTTCAAGCCGCTGGCCATCGGTGCCCCCGAGCCACCCCGCGAGATCCCCTTCCGGCCCTCTCGAATGATCCACTTCTTCGATCCGAGCAACGCGAAGATGGCCGCCAAGGTTCCCGCGCTCACGCGGCAATGCGACGTTCTGCTCGGCAACCTAGAGGATGCCATCGCCGCCGACAACAAGATCGCTGCGCGCGAAGGCTTGGTGCGCATCGGCAAGGAAGTGGACTTCGGCAAATGCCAGCTCTGGACCCGCGTGAACAGCCTCGACTCGCCGTGGATGCTCGACGACATCATGCGTCTGGTGACCGAGATCGGCGACAAGCTCGAAGTCATCATGGTTCCCAAGGTCGAGGGCGCCTCCGACATTCACTACGTCGACCGTCTGCTCGCTCAGCTCGAGGCGCGGGCCGAGCTGAAGAAGCCGCTGCTGATACATGCCATCCTCGAGACGGCGACGGGAGTCGCGAACGTCGAGGAGATCTGCGGCGCGAGCCCGCGCATGCAGGGCCTTTCGCTCGGCCCGGCCGATCTCGCGGCGTCGCGGCGAATGAAGACCACGCGCGTCGGCGGCGGCCATCCCGGCTACCTCGTACGCACCGATCCCGACCCGACGAACGAGTCCGCGCCGCGCCCCACCGCGCAGCAGGACCTCTGGCACTACACGATGGCACGGATGGTGGACGCCTGCGTGGCGCACGGCATGCTGCCCTACTATGGCCCCTTCGGCGACATCAAAGACACGGTCGCCTGCGAGGACCAGTTCCGTAACGCCTTCCTGCTCGGCTGCGTCGGTGCGTGGAGTCTCCACCCCGCGCAGATCGAGATCGCCAAGCGCGTGTTCAGTCCGCCCGCGAGCGAAGTCTTGTGGGCGAAGAAAGTGATCGCCGCGATGGGCGACGGCACCGGTGCCGTGATGCTCGACGGCAAGATGCAGGACGACGCCACGTTCAAGCAGTGCCGCGTGATGGTCGACCTCGCGCGCCGGCTCGCGGAATCGGATCCGGAGCTGGCCGAGGCGTACGAGTTCTAGCTCCGCTCACCGGATCTGAACGTCGACGAACGGAGCGAGTTTCTCACCGAAACGATGAGGCGCGTTGCGTGAACGCCGGGGCCGAGCCACACTGAGCGCACATGGCGGCTGAATCGACCCGCAAGCCCGACCGCCCCTGGCTGATGCGCACCTACTCGGGGCACACCTCGGCCCGGGCCTCGAACGCGCTCTACCGGAAGAACCTCGCCAAGGGGCAGACCGGGCTGTCGGTCGCCTTCGATCTGCCGACGCAGACCGGCTACGACTCCGATCACCCGCTCGCCCGCGGCGAGGTCGGCAAGGTCGGCGTGCCGATCTGTCACATCGAGGACGTGGAAGCGCTTCTCGAGGGGATCCCCCTCGAGAAGATGAACACCTCGATGACGATCAACGCCACCGCCGCCTGGCTGCTCGCGCTCTACGTGGCGCTCGCCGAACGCCGCGGCATCGACCGCAGGCTCCTCGAGGGTACGACGCAGAACGACATCATCAAGGAATACCTGTCGCGGGGCACGCACATCTTCCCGCCTCGGCCCTCGCTCCGCCTGATCGGCGACGTGGTGAGCTACACGGTGCGCGAGATCCCCAGGTGGAATCCGATCAACGTCTGTAGCTACCACCTGCAGGAAGCGGGGGCGACGCCGGTTCAGGAAATCGCCTTCGCGCTCGCCAACGCGATCTGCGTGCTCGACACGGTGCGCGCCTCGGGAGCGGTGGCGGCCGCCGACTTCGCCGCGGTGGTCGGGCGCATCAGTTTCTTCGTCAACGCCGGCGTCCGCTTCGTCGAAGAGATGTGCAAGATGCGCGCGTTCGCCGATCTCTGGGACGAGATCTGCCGCGAGCGCTATGGCGTGGCCGACGAACGGCTGCGCCGCTTCCGGTACGGGGTGCAGGTGAACTCGCTCGGGCTCACCGAGGCGCAGCCCGAGAACAACGTGCAGCGGATCGTGCTCGAGATGCTCGCCGTGGTGCTGTCGAAGCGGGCCCGCGCCCGCTCGGTGCAGCTTCCCGCGTGGAACGAGGCACTCGGGCTGCCGCGCCCGTGGGACCAGCAGTGGTCGCTGCGCATCCAGCAGGTGATCGCCTACGAGAGCGACCTGCTCGAGCACGACGATCTCTTCGACGGCGCGCCGGCCGTCGAGCGCACGGTCGCGGAGCTGAAGGAGGGCGCCCGCGCCGAGCTCGACAAGATCGGCGCCATGGGCGGCGCGCTCACCGCCGTCGAGAACGCCTACCTGAAGCAGCAGCTCGTCGCCTCGAACGCGCGGCGGCTGCGCCGCATCGAGTCGGGCGAGCAAGTCGTGGTGGGGGTCAACCAGTTCACCGAGACCGAGCCGAGCCCGCTCGCGGCCGGCGGCGTCGACCGCATCCTCACGGTCGACCCCGCCGCCGAGCGCGAACAGATCGAGCGGCTGCGCGCCTTCCGGTCCCGGCGCGGCGACGCCGAGGTCAAGAGCGCGTTGCGCCGACTGCGCGAGGCGGCGACGGCCGGCCAGAACGTCCTGCCGCCGTCGATCGCCTGCGCGCACGTCGGCGTCACCACCGGGGAGTGGGCCGACGTGCTGCGCGCGGTCTTCGGCGAGTTCCGCGCACCGACCGGCGTCGGCGCGGCCGTGGCCGTCTCCGGCGGCGAAGCGCGCATCGCGGCGACTCGCGAGAAGCTCGCCGAGACCGAGCGCGCCCTCGGCCGCAAGCTCCGGCTGCTGGTCGGCAAGCCCGGCCTCGACGGCCATTCCAACGGCGCCGAGCAGATCGCGCTGATGGCGCGAGACGTCGGCTTCGAGGTCCTCTACGAGGGAATCCGCTCGACGCCCGAGCAGATCGCCCGCACCGCCGCCGACGAGGACGTCAGCGTCGTCGGCCTGTCGATCCTCTCCGGCTCGCATCTCGAGCTGGTGCCCGAGACGCTTCGGCTGCTGCGCGAACGCCGCGGCGGCGACGTGCCGGTGGTGGTCGGCGGCATCATTCCCGGCGAGGACCGCGAGCGATTGCTGGCCGCGGGCGTCCGGCGCGTCTACACGCCGAAGGACTTCGACCTGGCGGCGATCCTCGACGAGATCGTCGACGTCGTGCGGGAGTCGAACGGCCTCGGTTGAGCGCTCGGCGCCGGCGCCCCGGCCGTCCCCGGCCGCCGTAGCCCAGAACCGCGGCCACCACCCGCCGCGGCCACGACTTCGGCACCCGTGCGCCGCTGATGTAGCGGGCGTAGATCGAACTGATCAGCGCGTGGATCGCTGCCGCGGCGTCGAGGCCTTCGCGAACCTCTCCCCGCGCGCGCCCGCGTTCGAGCACCCGGCGGAACATCTCGGCGCAGCGTCGCCGCGGCGCCCGCCCGGGCCGATTGAAGGCCCCGGCCGGGGAGGATAGCCTTCCCGTCCGGTGTCGAAGAAGTCTCCCGCTCGCAGCCTGAGGACCGGCCGTCTCGAACGTCTGGCGAGCGTCGGCTCGGTCACCGGCCGCGTCGGCGCTTCCTATCTCTGGTCGGCGCTCAAACGCCCGTTCCAGAGCGAGTCGACGCGCGAGGCCGCGCGGCTCGACACCCACCTCAGGAACGCGCTGCGCATCGTCGAGAGCTCGAAGCAGCTGCGCGGCGCGTTCATGAAGATGACGCAGATCCTGTCGATGCGCGACGATCTGTTCCCCGCCGAGGCGATCGACGTGCTCTCGGTGGTGCAGTCGAGCGTGCCGCCGATGGACCACGACCTGATTCGCCGGCGCATCGAGAAGGAGCTCGGCGCCGCGCCCGAGAAGCTGTTCGCCCGCTTCGAGCCCGAGGCCTTCGCCGCCGCCTCGCTCGGCCAGGTGCACCGCGCCACGCTCCGTTCCGGCGAGGAGGTGGTCGTCAAGATCCAGTACCCGGGCGTCGAGAGGACGGTGAAGAGCGACCTGCAGAACGCCAAAGCGCTGATCCAGGCGCTCAAGCTCGTCGCGCGCGACGTCATGCGCAACCGCGACATGGACTATCGCGGCATCTACGAGGAGCTGAAGAGCCGCATGGAAGAGGAGCTCGACTACCAGCTCGAGGCCGCCAACATCGAGCTCTTCCAGCAGCTCTATGCCGACGATCCCGAAATCGTCATCCCGCGGGTGGTCGCCGAGCGCACCACCCGGCGGGTGATCACGCTCGGCTTCATCGAGGGCTACAAGATCCGCGACGTGCTCGCCCCGGGCGTGGATCCGTCGCTCAAGGACTGGGCGGTGCTCAAGCTCTACGAGATCACCTGGCAGCAGCTCCTCTGCTTCGGCGTGGTGCACGTCGATCCGCACCCGGGCAACTACCTCGTCACCCACCACCCGAAGCTCGGCATCCTCGACTTCGGCTGCGTCCGCGTGCTGCCGCCCGACCTGCGCGACGCCTACCGCGACCTGAACCGCGCGCTGCTCGAGGACGACCGGCGCCTGATGCGCGACTCGCTGCTGCGGCTCGACTTCCTGAACCCCGACGACGACCCCCGGCCGATGCGCGAGATCCTGCGCCGGCTGTTCGCGCCGTTGCTCGTCGATCGCAAGGTGGATCCACGCGAGTACAAGTCGATGGAGGAGCTGTCGGTCGCCGTGCAGCGCGGACTCCAGGCCGGATACTGGAAGGCGCCGCCGCACCGCGTGTTCCTCGACCGCGTGCTGCTCGGCATCGACGGGTACCTGAAGCTCGCCGGCACCGTTGCCAACTGGCACCGGATCTACAAGAAGTGGGTGTATTCTCAGCCTCGCGACGTCTCGGCGCTGCTCAAGGCCCGCGCCCGGCGCATCGCCCGGTAGGAGCTCGATCATGCTGAAGAGGATCCACCACGTCGGCATCGTGGTTCGCAATCTCGACGAAGCCTATCGCTTCTATCGCGACGCGCTCGGCCTGCACGTGCACAAGACGGCCGAGGTGCGCGACCAGGGGGTGAAGGCGGCTCTGCTGAGGGTCGGCCACAGCGAGATCGAGCTGCTCGAGCCGATCGACCCGCGGGGAACGGTCGCCCGCTTTCTCGAGAAGCGCGGCGAGGGCATGCACCACATCTGCTTCGAGACCGACGACGTCGAGCGCGAGCTCGCCGCCGCCCGCGCGAAGGGGATCCCGCTGATCGACGAGAAGCCGCGCCGGGGGCTCGCCGGCAGGATCTGCTTCCTCCATCCCAAGGGCACCGCCGGAGTGCTCGTCGAGTACGCGCAGCCGGTCGACTGAGCGCGAACGGAACCATCGGGGCGGGAAGTTTCGATCCCCCCGGCGACACGGCGCCGAGGGCATCCGCAAGTTCTGCCACCAGGAGAGCGTGGTCGTCGACCGGCTCGGTCTCACGAGCGAGATCAACTGGTTCCCGAACACGGCGCGCAAGCTCGCCGAGCTGAAGCGCGTCATGAACCTGCTCTACCGATCGAGCTGGCGGCGGAAGCTTTTCGGCTGAGCCATCGATCGAGCAGGCGGTCGGCGAGCCGCTCGAGGGCTTCCCGCCCCTCCTCGCCCCGCTCGAGGGCGTCGAGCCAGCGCGGCGGAATCGCGCTCGCGCCGTGAAACGCGCCGGCGATCGCGCCGGTCATGGCGCCGATCGAGTGGGCCTCGCCGCCGAGGTTGACGGCGAACGCGATCGCCTCCTCGAGGCTCTGCCCGCGCGACAGAAAGCAGTACAGCGCGGTCGACACCGAGCCGAGAGCGGTGGCGTTGCAGCCGAGCCGGTCGCGCACGGTCTTGGCCGAAGCTCGCCGCTCGAGGCACTCCTCGACGGCGCGGAGTTTCTGGCGAAACTCGATCGTGGCCGTGGTGGAGCGCAGCTCGACCACGAACGCGATCGCGTCGAGCACGCCGCCGTGGTTCTCGAGCGCGAGCGCGATCTGGCGCGCCTGCAGCACGGCGCCGGCGACGCCGAGCGGGTGGCAATGGGTGACCAGCGCAGAGGTCTCGGCGACGCGCTCGAGCGTCGCGCGGTCGGAGTGGAAGAGAAGCGCGCAGGGCGCGATGCGCGCCGCCGCACCGCCGCCGAACGAGCCGCGCGCGAACGCATGGCTCGCCGCCGTGTCCCAGCGCTCCCCGCCCTTCAGCCGCCGCAGGAAATCGGCGGTGGTCCGCCCGTAGTTGCGGTCGGGATCGTAACGCCGCTGGATGCCCCGCGCGAGCTCGCCGCCGTCGAGGATCTCGTGCTCGAGCAGCCACTCGGCGAGCGCGATCGTCATCTGGGTGTCCCCGGTGGTGCGGCCGCGGGGGTGGCCGACCGGGTCGCGCAGCTCCCCGTGTTCGCGGGCGATGCGCGCCGCGCTCCAGCCCTGCACGGGGCGGCCGATCGCGTCGCCGACGGCCGTGCCGAGCAGGCTGCCGCGAAAAGCGTCGCGGAGATCTTGCACGCTCGCCGAGGGCATCCCCGAACGTCTAGCGGGGTTCCGGCCGCGAAACCAGTGGATCGTGACGGCCGAGACGACCGTGGGGCCCGCGAGGGATCGCGACCGCTCCACCCGGTCCCGCGGCGGCTGCGCGCTGCGCCGCCGCTAGCCGCACCCCTCGCCTTTCCTCGGCGATTGCTGCTAGTCTACGAGGCTCGAATGAAATGTTTCCAGAGGAGTCCCCGATGACGGCGATCGTGAAGCCCGCCCCCGCCCCGCATCACCCGCTGGCCGGCAAGTCGATGACCGGTGCCGAGGTGATCCTCCAGGTCCTGGCCGACGAGGGCGTCGACACGATCTTCGGTTACAGCGGCGGCGCCATCCTGCCGACCTACGACGCGATCTTCCGCTACAACGCCGAGCACGAGAAGTCCGAGGAGATCCGCCTGATCGTTCCCGCCAACGAGCAGGGCGCGGGGTTCATGGCGGCTGGCTACGCGCGCTCCAGCGGCAAGGTCGGCGTGTTTCTCGTCACCTCCGGCCCCGGCGCGACGAATTCGGTCACGCCGATCCGCGACTGCTTCGCCGACTCGGTGCCGGTGGTGCTGATCTGCGGTCAGGTGCCGCGCGCGGCGATCGGCACCGACGCGTTCCAGGAGGCGCCCGTCTACAACATCATGGCGGCCTGCGCCAAGCACGTGTTCCTGGTCACCGACGAGACCAAGCTCGAGGCGACGATGCGCACCGCCTTCGAGATCGCCCGCACCGGCCGGCCCGGCCCGGTGGTGGTGGACATCCCGAAGGACGTGCAGAACGCGGCCGCCGTGTTCCAGGGCTCGGGGCTCTTGAAGCTGCGCGGCTATGACGAGCGGCTCGAGGTCCTCAAGCAAGCCGCGGTCAGCGAGGCGGAAACCAAGGCGTTCTTCCGCCTGCTCTCGCGCGCCGAGCGGCCGCTGCTCTACGTCGGCGGTGGCGTCATCAACAGCAACGCGGCCGACGCGCTGCGCGCCTTCGCGGAGCGCTTCCGCATCCCGGCGGTGACGACGGTGATGGGGCTCGGCGCGATCGACACGACCTCCGACCTGTCGCTCGACATGCTCGGCATGCACGGCGCGGCCTACGCGAACTACGCCGTCGAGGACTGCGACTTCGTGTTCGCGATCGGCGCGCGCTTCGACGACCGCGTGTGTGGCAAGCCGCTCGAGTGGGCGCCGCACGCGAAGGTCGCGCACCTCGACATCGACGGCTCGGAGATCCGCAAGGTCAAGAAGTCGATCGACTGGTTCCACGTCTCCGACGCCCGGCGCTGCCTCACCGAGCTGCTGCGCGCCGGGAAGGACTTCCACAGGGATTTCACGCCCTGGCTCGAGCACGTGCGCGCGCTGCGCAAGCGGCACGCCTACGACTACAACCGCGAGTCGCCGCTGCTCCAGCCGCAGGAGCTGCTCGAAGTGCTGAACGACATCGTGCGCGGCGAGGCGATCTACACGACCGGCGTCGGCCAGCACCAGATGTGGGCCGCGCAGTATCTCGACGTCAAGCACGCGCGCCACTTCCTCACCTCGGGCAGCATGGGAACGATGGGCTTCGGGCTGCCTGCGGCGATCGGCGCGCAGATCGCCAACCCCGGGAAGCTCGTCATCGACATCGACGGCGACGGCTCGATTCGCATGAACCTGGGCGAGCTCGAGTCGCTGACCAACTACGAGATCCCGGTGAAGGTGCTGCTGATCAACAACCTGGGCGACGGCATGGTGCGCCAGTGGCAGGACCTGTTCTTCCAGAACCGCTACTCGGGCACCGACAAGTCGCTGCACCGCAAGGATTTCGTCAAGGCGGCTCAGGCCGACGGTTTCGGCTTCGCGCGGCGGATCTCCGGGCGCACGGAGCTGCGGGGCACGCTCGAGGAGTTCGTCGGCTATCGGGGCCCGGCGTTCGTCGAGGCGATGGTCGACCAGAACGCGCACGTCTACCCCATGGTCGGCCCCGGCCTCGGCTACACGGAGATGATCACCGGCGCCCACATCCCGGCGCGCCAGGTGGTGAAGCCCGACGCGCAGAAGCTCGATCCGAGCAGCATGTTCTGAGCGCGCCGCGCCGGCGCGTCACGCTCCCGGCGCCGGCGGGGAGGGCGGTCGGCGCCGCGGCGAAGCGGCCTCAGACGAGCTTCTTGCCGTACGCCGCGGTCTCGACCAGCGCGGTGTCCAGGTACTCGATCACCTCCCGGATCTTGCCGTCGCGCAGCCCGAAGACGAACACGTAGTCGTTGTCGTAGGGCAGGCCGTGGATGGTCTTGGCCTTGCCGCGCGCCAGCGCGACCACGCGGTCGCCGTCGCCGATCAGCTCGTCGACGGTGAGCGCGATGTCGCCGACGATCTGTTTTCGCCACGGCGTGAAGAAATCCTCGACGATCTGCTTCAGGCCGCGGTACACCCCGGACACGGGGGTCGTGCCCTTCAGGTCGTAGGTGACGTCGTCGCTGAACAGGGCGAACGCCGCCTGGGCGTCGCCCTTGGCGATCAGATCGAACCACCGCTGAACGATCTCCCGGCTGCTGGCCATGATGCGCTCCTCCTCTGCTGGCGGCCGCGCACTCTAGGCCAGCCGGCCCGGCCGAGTCCAATCGATCCCGCCTCGCGCACGAGCCCGGGGCTGCGCCGCGAAGGCGCCGCGCCGCCGGCGACGCCCGCCGCGCTCACCAGCCCGCCGGCGCGTCCGGCGTCCAGCAGAGGCCGAGCAGGGCGTCGCCGCGGTCGCGGTCGACGGCGGCGAACACGTCCCATTCCTCCGGCCGCACCTCGACGTCGATGATCGCATGCATCGGGCTGCCGCCGCCGATGCAGACGAACGTCTCGGGATCGAAGCGCTCCACGCCGTAGACGGCGGCGATCGCGGCACCGACCTCCCGCTGCCACGCGGTCGGGCGGACGCTCCGCCTCGGCACGTGGGTCGGGTTCCCGGTCATGGTGCGGAAGCTCGCGGGATGGGCGACGCGCCCGCAGGAGAGCAAGCGCGGCGCGGCCCGCACGCCGCTGGCCGCGAACGCCCGCCGCTCCAGCTCTCGAAAGAGGCCGCGGCGGCGAAACCGCGGATCGACGCAGCAGATGCCGGCGAGCGCGACGGGCTGCGCCGACAGGCGCGGCAAGTCCATGATCCGCGCCTCACCGAGCGCGAAGCCGGCCCGCGCGCCGGCCGCGCGCGCGGTGGCGACGAAGCGCAGCCGCGCCAGCGACTCGATCAGATAGGCGTCCCGGGGCGCTCGGTACGATGCACGGAACAGAGCGAGAAGCTCCGCCAGGGTGCGTTCGTCGACTCCGCCGCCGGCGGTCACCTCGAAGCGTAACGGGGTCGTCGAGTCGTCTTCCATCGCCTGGCAGCCGGCCTTCTCGCTCCCAGCATCCCGGGTCGCGCGCCGAGGATCAACGGCCGGCCGCGGCGGTCCGCGCCGCATCGAGCCGGCGCGCGCTTGCATTGGCTCGCCGGGAGCTTCATCGAAGAGGCTGCCGGCGGAGGAAGACATGGCGCGAGAACCCGTGAGGATCTTCGACACGACGCTGCGCGACGGCCTACGGAACTCCGGGATCGTCCTCGGCCTCGCCGAGAAAGTGCGCTTCGCGCGCCAGCTCGAGCGTCTCGGCGTGGACGCCATCGAGATCGGATTCGGTGGGCCGCACGAGATCGACTCGATGCACGCGATCGCCGCGGCGGTCGGCGAGCCGATCGTGATCGGCCTCTCGCGCGTGAACCGCAAGGACGTCGACCGCGTGCTGCGCGGGGTGGAGCGCGCGAGGCGCCCCGGGGTCAACGTCTTCCAACCGACCTCCGAAGCGTTTCTCGCCAAGGCGGGAACGTGCCGCGAGCGGGCGCTCGAGGCGAGCGTGCGGGCGGTGGCCCACGCCAAGCGCCACGTCGACCACGTGCAGTTCTCGGCGCAGGATGCCTCGCGCAGCGACACCGGGTATCTCGCCGAGCTGCTCGCCGCCGTGGCCTGCGCCGGGGCCACGGTGCTCTGCATCACCGACACGGTGAGCCACGCGGCGCCCGCCCAGTTCGGCGCGCTCTGCCGCGAGCTCCGCGCGCGCGTGGCGACGGGCGAAGGCGTCACCTGGAGCGTCCACTGCCACAACCAGCGCGGGCTCGCGGTCGCCAACTGTCTCGCCGCCGTCGAACAGGGAATCGGCCAGGTCGAGTGCACCGTGAGCGGCGTGGGCGAGGGCGCGGGCAACACGCCGCTCGAGGGAGTGCTTGAAGCTCTGCGGGACCGCGAACCGGCGCAGGCCCGCATCTCGCTCGGGCGCCTGGCGGAGACCGGCGAGCTGCTGCGCGCGATCTCCCGGCAGGAGATTCGCTGATCGATCACTGCGTTCGCCGCGCTTCGGGAGTCCGACATGCCTCGCACGATCCAACTCGCCGCCTTCCTACCCGCACCGCCCGAGCGGCTGTTCGACATGTACCTCGATCCCGCCGAGCACGCCGCGTTCACCGGCTCCGCGGTGGAGATCACCGCTCGGTCCGGCGCTCGCTTCCGCGCGTTCGGCGATCTGCTCTCCGGCACGATCCTCGAGGTCGTCCCCAAGCGTCTGATCGTCCAGTCCTGGCGTTCGGTGAATTTCGCCCCGTCCGACCTCGACTCGACTCTCGTCCTGACGTTCTGGCCGGAGAAGGACGGCGGTCGCGTGGAGGTCGTGCAGGTGAACGTCTCCGACCAGGACTTCGCCGGGGTGAGTCAGGGCTGGGAGAAGTACTACTGGACGCCCTGGCGCCAGTACCTCGCCCGGTCCCGCTGAGGGTGCCGGCGATGATCGGACCCGCGTCGTCGATCCTTGCTTGACGCTCGCGCGGTCTCCGCTCACACTCGCGCGGTAGGGTCGCGCGCCGCACGGGGAACGTCGGTTCGATGACCGGGCCAGCTCGTCGCTCCGGCCATCACGGGTAGCCTCATCAGGCGAGCTACCGTTCACGAAAGGGGGTCCTCATGACCCGACGAGGGATCAAGAGCTACGTGATCGGCTGGGAGCCCGGCCGCAGCCGGGCGGTGGCGAGCCTCCAGCTCGAGGACGGCAGCCACCACGCGGTGAAGGTCGAGACGGCCGCCGAGCTCGCCGCGCTCGCCACGATCCTCAAGGAGTCGCCGGTCTTTCTCTACGAGAACGGCCTGATCGTCACCGGCTGGGAGCCGATCAAGGCCTAGGGGGAGCGGCGCCGATCGCCGCGGCGGCGGTGGGGTCCGGGGCCGGCGGCCGCGGCTTCGCGTTCCCGCGCCGGGCCTCCGGACGCCTGCGTTTCCACCAGGAATCGAGCGGCCACGATGCCCGTCCACAAGCCGGCTCTCGGCGTTCTCCTCAACGTCGCGGTCTTCGGCCTGCTGTTGTTTCCACCGGCTCGCACGCTGATCTGGTGGCGAGCGTGGCTGCTGCTCGGCGTGGTTCTCGTCGCGGCGGCGGCGACGCTGCTCGTCGTCCTCCGCGACCGCCCGGGGCTGCTGAGCGAGCGCTTCCAGCCGCCGATCCAGGAGGGACAGCCGCTCGCCGACAAGGTCATGGCGCTCTCGTTCCTCGCCGCGTTCCTCGTGCAGACGGTTTTCGTTCCGCTCGACGTCTTCCGCTTCCACCTGATGAGCCGTCCCGGGCCGCTCGTCTCCGGCTTCGGCCTGGCGCTGTTCGCCGCCGGTTGGGGGCTCATCGGCCTCGCCCTGCGCGAGAACGCGTTCGCGGCGCCGGTCGTGAAGCATCAGCGGGAGAGAGCCCACGCCGTCGTCTCCAGCGGCGTCTACGGCGTGGTGCGGCATCCGATGTACGCCGGCGGCGCGTTGCTGGCGATCGGGCTGCCGCTGTGGCTGGAATCGTACGCCGCTCTGCTCCTGGCGAGCGTCCCGATCGCCACGCTGGCCGCGCGGATCATGGCGGAGGAGCGCTTCCTCAGGCGCGAGCTCGAGGGCTACGGCGCTTACACGGAAAGAACCCGCTACCGGCTGGTCCCGTTTCTCTGGTAGACGGGGC
>JACPRU010000081.1 GCA_016189835.1 Deltaproteobacteria bacterium
GCCGCTCTCCTGCGGCGATCTCCGCGCCGGCGAGAACGTGCGGGTGACGGGCGTGGTGAATCGCGACGGAACGATCGGCGCCGTCGACGCAGAGGTGGAAAACGACTCGAGCGGCCAGGACGGCGACGACGATGACGACAACGGCGACGATGACGACAGCGGGCCTGGTGGCGACGATGACGGCGATGACGACGACGGCGATGACGACGACGGCGATGACGCCTGCGGGCCGAGCGGCGACGGCGATGACGACGACGGGCCCGGCGGCGACGATGACGATTGAGCAGTAGCGAAGGCAGGCACGAACGTTTCGAGGCGAAGGGCGATCGACCGGCCCGGCGCTCTTGCGGGGCTGGCAGGGCGGAGGCGCATCGGCCTCAGGACGACGACTCGCCGCTTGCTGCTTGGGGCGCCGCCGCCGCGAGCTTCCGTCGCAGCTCGTCGACGAGCTGCGACGTGGCCCGATCCTGCGTCGAGGGCACGAAGAGGACGTTGACCAGGTAACTCAAGACCACGAACTCGCCGGCCGCCGCCGCGGAAACGCTGCCGACGTATGTGCCGGACGGCACTTCCCACACGCGTGCCTCCAGAGTCGTCTCGTGGCCGCAGGCGGCGACCCCGAACATCGGCAGCCACAGTGGCAGGTGGATGGTGGCGCCGAGCTGGGTCCGGGGATTTCCGCTCGACCTCTGAGCCGACGACCCGAAGCGACCACGCCTTGACGGATCCGAATGTGTCTGTCAGACCTTAGTGTCGTCTGATAGACCAATATTCGTAAGGAGAAAGGCATGTCGTCCGTCACCAAGATCACAGCCAAGTATCAGGTGACTCTGCCTCGGGCGGTACGTCACGCGCTGAAGGCTCGGGTGGGGGATCTGCTCGTCTTCGTCCAGCAGGCCGACGGTTCCTTTCGGGTGCAGGCGGTTCCACCACGTTTGACCCAGGCACTGCGACTCGCCGGCAAGCGGCTCGCGCGCGGCGATTTTCGGCGCGTACACCGCGAATTCGAGGAGGGGTGGGAGCATGGCTCGGAGTGACGCGGCGCCGCTCGCCTGCCTCGACGCCAACGTATTCCTCGCCGTCTTGATTCCCGAGGCGAGCAAGGCGGTTCGAGAGGAGGTCGTAGCGGCGGAACGGGTACTGCGGGCGGTCGAAGAGGGACGGCTGCGCGCCGTCTCGACTGCGATCGTTTTCGGCGAGATCCGCTATGTGTACCTTCGCGAAGACAAACCTGGATTCGAGATCGCCCGTGCGGCGCTCGAGGCCGAGCCGAACCTGCGGACGGTCACGATCACGGCGCCCCTCGCCATCCACGGCGCAGAGCTGCGGAGAAAATATTACTCGAAGCGGAACGCCTTCTCGTACAACGACGGTCTCTATCTCGCGACGGCGCTCGCCGAGAACGCGAGCCTGCTGATCACGACCGATCCTCACCTGCTCACCATCGACGAGGTTCGAGCGATCTCGCCGAGTCAGTATCGTTCCTCCTGATTCTCACGGATCCTCGAGCGAGGTGGGGCAAATGGAAAACCGCCGGCGGGTGTAGTACGGGCTCGGTACCGTGGATCGCGACGCGATCGGCATCTTCGACTCCGGAGTCGGTGGCCTCACCGTCCTGCACGAGCTGGTGCGGGCGCTGCCGGCGGAAGACTTCGTCTACCTCGGCGACACCGGGCGCTATCCCTACGGCAACAAGTCCCCGGAGACCGTCACCCGCTACTCGCTGGAGAACGCGGCGTTCCTGGTCGAGAAGGGCATCAAGCTGCTGGTCGTCGCCTGCAACGCCGCCTCCTCGGTCGCGCTCGGCGCGCTGCGCGCCGAGTGCGCGGTGCCGGTCGTCGGCGTCATCGATCCGGGAGCGAAGGCGGCGGCGGCGCACACGCGGTCCGGCCGCGTCGGCGTGATCGGCACCGAGGTGACGATCGCCAGCGGCGCCTACACGCGGTCGCTGCGCCGGCTGCGTCCCGACCTCGAGATCTACACGCGCGCCTGCCCGCTGTTCGTGCCGCTCGCCGAGGAGGGCTGGACCGACAACGAGGTGACCAGGGCGGCGATCGCGCTCTATCTCGGCAGTCTGGCGAGAAGCGGCATCGATACGCTGATCCTCGGCTGCACGCACTATCCGCTGCTCAAGGCGGCGATCGGCGAGTTCCTCGGCAAGTCCGTCGCGCTGGTGGACTCCGCCGAGGAGACCGCGGGCGAGGTGCGGGAGACGCTGCGGCAGACCGGGGTGCGCCGCCGGCGGGGGCGCGGCACGACCAGCTTCTTCGTGACCGACGTGCCGGACCGATTCGTCAAGGTCGGGCGCCGCTTCCTCGGCGAGCGCGTCGAGTCGGCGGTGAGGATCGAGCGGTGAGCGCCGGCAGCGCCTCGCGCGTTCTTCGCCGGTCGTGACGAGGCCCGAGATCCGCGTGGGACCGGTCGAGGACAAGGGGACGGGGCGCGCAGCCTCGGCGACGGCCGCCGACGTGCTGCGGCTCCTGCGGCCCGCGCAGTGGGTGAAGAATCTCCTGGTGTTCGCGGCGCTGATCTTCTCGAAGCATCTGTTCGTCGCCGAGTCGGCCGGCCGCGCCGCGGTCGCGTTCGCGGCCTTCTGCCTGCTGGCGAGCGCCGGCTACGTGCTGAACGATCTGCAGGACGCGGAGAGGGACCGGCGCCATCCGGCGAAGCGGCTGCGCCCGGTCGCCTCGGGCCGGATCGCGGCCGGGACCGCCGGCGCGTTGGGCGCCGGGCTGGCGACGGTCGCGCTGGCGCTCGCCGCCGCTCTGGGACGCGATTTCACGGAGGTCGCGCTCGCCTACGTCGCGCTGCAGGTCGCCTACTCCTTCGCGCTGAAGGACCTGGTGATCCTCGACGTGATGGCGATCGCCGCGGGCTTCGTGCTGCGCGCCGCCGCCGGCGGCGTGGCGATCGCCGTCGAGGTCTCGCCGTGGCTGATGATCTGCACGTTCTTGCTGGCGCTCTTCCTCGGCTTCAGCAAGCGGCGCCACGAGGTATTGCTGCTCGAGGGGAACGCGGCGGAGCATCGCGCGAGCCTGCGCGAGTACAGCCCCTACTTCCTCGACCAGATGATCTCGGTGGTGACGGCCTCCACCGTGCTCGCCTACGCGGTCTACACGGTCTCGCCGGAGGTGCGCGAGAAGCTCCACACCGACGCGCTCCACCTGACGATCCCCTTTGTCTTGTACGGAATTTTCCGTTACCTATACCTAGTTCACCAGCGCGAAGGCGGCGGCAACCCCACTCGGGAGCTTCTGACCGACCGTCCGCTGTGGGTGAACGTGGCGCTCTGGATCGGAACGGCGATATGGCTGCTGTACGCTCGTTAGTCGCGGTCGTGAAGACGCGGCCGGAGTCCGTGCTCGAGGACTACGGCCGGGTCATGCGCCTGGCGAGGGTCGAGGAGGCGATCTCGCCGGCGGGCGACACGCTGCTCAAGCTGAACCTCTCCTGGACGCAGTATTTCCCAGCCTGCTCGACCGAGCCCTGGCAGCTCGAGGGCGTGGTGCGGGGGCTGCTCGAGAGCGGCTACGCCCGCGAGCGGCTGTTCCCGGTCGAGAACAAGACCGTGGTCACCCACCCGCGCCGGGGCTGCAAGAACAACCTGTGGGAGCCGATCCTCGAGCGCTACGGACTCGCGTTCCAGGCGCTCCCCGAGGTCGAGTGGACGGTCCACGAGTTCCGCTCGCCGCTGCTCAAGCTGAACGACATCTTCCCCGAGGGCATCGAGATCCCGAAGATGTACGTCGGCAAGAGCGTCATCCACTTCCCGACCGTGAAGACCCACGGCCACTCGATCACCACCGGGGCGATCAAGAACGCGTTCGGCGGCCTGCTGAAGGAAGTGCGCCACTACGCGCACAAGTACATCCACGAGGTGATGGTCGACCTGGTGATGATGCAGAAGGAGATCCACCCCGGCGTGTTCGCGGTGATGGACGGCACGGTCTGCGGCGACGGCGCCGGTCCGCGCACCATGTATCCGCGGGTCAAGAACTACGTTCTGGCGAGCGCCGACAGCGTGGCGATCGACGCCATCGCCGCCCAGATGATGGGCTTTGCGCCGCTCGAGATCCCGTACCTGCGGCTGTGCCACGAGCGCGGCCTCGGCGTTGCCGACCCGCGCGAGATCGAGGTCGTCGGCGAGGACGTCTCGAACGTCGACTTCGGCTTCCAGACCAAGAAGAGCTTCGTGATCTGGGGCGACCAGATGCTGCGCCAGGGGCCGCTCCGGTTCCTCGAGAGGGTCGCGCTGCACTCGCCGCTCGTCGTCTGGGCGCCGATGGCCTCGAACGTGTACCACGACTTCCTGTGGTACCCGACGATCGGGCGCCAGCGGATCCGCGAGTTTCGCAAGACCGAGTGGGGCCAGCTGTTCGAGCGCTACCGTTCGCGGGGGACGCTCGGCGGTCCGCTCGCCGAACCGCCGTTCGCCCAGCGCGCCGCAGGATCGTGAAGCCGCTTCCTCGTAATGATGCTCGGGGCGGAGCCGCGACGGCCGTTCGGCGGATGAGCGGCCGGCGGGCCGCTCCATCCGCGCCAGGGCGGATGAGCTGCGGGCCCAGGACGCAGCGGACGAAACGCATCGCCGCAAGCCCGCCAGCTCGATCCGCACCGAGGCCCAATCGAAGATGATCTCGCTCGTCAAAAAGATCTTTGGCACCGCCAACGAGCGGACGTTGAAGAAGCTCCGCCCCGTCGTGGCGCAGATCGCCGAGCTCGAGCCCGGGTTCCAGGCGCTGTCGGCCGAGGCGCTGCGCGCCAAGACCGACGAGTTCAAGAAGCGCCTGGGCGACGGCGAGGCGCTCGACGAAGTGCTGGCGGAGGCGTTCGCGGCGGTGCGCGAAGCGTCGCGGCGCACGACCGGCATGCGGCATTTCGACGTGCAGCTGATCGGCGGCATGGTGCTGCACCACGGCAAGATCGCCGAGATGAAGACCGGCGAGGGCAAGACGCTGGTCGCCACCGCGGCGCTCTACTTGAACGCGCTCGAGGGCCGGGGAGCGCACCTCGTCACCGTCAACGACTACCTGGCGCGGCGCGACGTGCAGTGGATGGGACCGATCTACCACGCGCTCGGCTTGAGCGTGGCGTCGATCATCCACGAAGCGAGCTTCCTCTACGACCCCCACCACATCGTCAAGGACTACCGCTTCCAGAGCCTGCGGCCGATCGGCCGGCGCGAGGCCTACCTCGCCGACATCACCTACGGCACGAACAACGAGTTCGGCTTCGACTACCTGCGCGACAACATGAAGTTCGCGCTCGAGGAGTACGTCCAGCGCGACCTCCACTACGCGATCGTCGACGAGGTCGACAACATCCTGATCGACGAGGCGCGCACGCCGCTGATCATCTCCGGTCCGGCCGAGGAGTCGACAGACAAGTACTACAAGATCGACCGGGTGATCCCCAAGCTGCGCGCCGAGGCCGACTACACGATCGACGAGAAGCTCCGCCAGGTGATGCTCAACGACCAAGGCGTCGCCAAGGTCGAGCGCATCCTCGGCATCCCCAACCTCTACGACCCGACCGAGATCGACACGCTCCACCACGTGACCCAGGCGCTGCGCGCCCACAGCCTCTACAAGAAGGACGTCGACTACGTGGTGAAGGACGGCCAGGTGATCATCGTCGACGAGTTCACCGGCCGGCTGATGCCGGGCCGGCGCTGGTCGGACGGGCTCCACCAAGCCGTCGAGGCGAAGGAAGCCGTGCGGATCGAGCGCGAGAACCAGACGCTCGCCACGATCACCATCCAGAACTACTTCCGGATGTACAAGAAGCTCGCGGGCATGACCGGCACCGCCGACACCGAGGCCGTCGAGTTCAAGTCGACCTACAAGCTCGACGTGGTGGTCATCCCGCCGAACCGCAAGATGGTCCGCGACGACCTTCCCGACGTGGTCTACCGGACCGAGCGGGAGAAGTTCGCCGCGGTGATCGAGGAGATCAAGGAATGCAGCGAGCGCGGCCAGCCGGTGCTGGTCGGCACGGTGTCGGTGGAGAAGTCCGAGCGGCTCTCCAAGATGCTCAAGAAGGACGGCATCAAGCACAACGTGCTGAACGCCGTGAACCACGAGCTCGAGGCCAGCGTCATCGCCCAGGCCGGGCGGCGGAACGCCGTGACGATCGCCACCAACATGGCCGGCCGCGGCACCGACATCCTGCTCGGCGGCAATCCCGAGTTCCTGGCGCGCGCCGAGATGGAGAACGAGTGGATCCAGCGCGTGTCGAAGCTGGCGAGCCCGGACGGCGCGCCGGCCAAGCGCTACGAGGAAACGCTGCGCGAGCTGCGCGAGAAGTACGACGAGGAAGTCGAGCGCATCCGGCATCAGTACGAGCCGCAGCTCAAGACGCTCGACGAGAAGCGCAAGGAGGCGCTGCGGCGCGAGACAGAGACCCGCCAGAAGCTCTTCGAGGAGTCGCCGTACCGCGCGGCCCGCGAGCGCTACGAGCGCTACGCGTCGTCGGACCTGATCCCCGCGCTCGGCGACGGCCGCGCGGTGGCGGACACGTACTTCCGGGCCAAGCGCGAGATCGAGGACGAGATGGCGGTCGTGAACCGCCCGGAGCTGGGCGAGGCCGCCGCGGAATTCACCGCGGCCTGCGCCGCGCTCGACGCGCTGCTCGAGGAATGGGCCGATCCGCAGAAGCGCTCGGCGGCGGGCAACGTCGACGCCGAGGTGCGCGAGGTGCTGCGGCGCGCCAGCGGCCGTCTCGGCGCGTCGAACGGCCATTCGCTCGAGGCGTTCCAGCGGCTGGTCGACACCTGGTCGTTCGCCAACGTCGAGAAGAGCGAGCGCAAGACCCTGGCCGACCACCTGAACTCGGCGCGCGTGCTCTACGACCGCGTGCTCGGCGATCTCGAGATGCAGCTCCTGTTGCACGGCGACGGCGCCGACGGCGGCGGGCTGGCGGCGGACTACCAGAGCGCGGTCGCCGCGCGGCACGCGGCCGAGGAGGAGCACGTCGCCGTCGAGAAGCCGTTCGACAAGGCGCTCGCCGACGCGCACGGGCGCTACGAATCCCAGCGCCAGGACTACGTGCGGGCGATCGACGAGATCCGCGAGCAGCTCGACCAGGCGCCGCAGGAATTCCAGGGGCGCTTCGAGGAGATTCTCGCCAAGTACCGGCAGGTGTGCGCCGAGGAGCGCGAGCAGGTGGTCGGCGCCGGCGGCCTGCACATCGTCGGCACCGAGCGCCACGAGAGCCGGCGCATCGACAACCAGCTGCGCGGGCGCGCGGGGCGCCAGGGCGATCCCGGATCGTCGCGTTTCTTCCTGTCGCTCGAGGACGACCTGCTGCGCATCTTCGGCGCCGACCGCATCCAGGGGCTGATGCAGCGCCTCGGCATGGAAGAGGGCGTGCCGATCGAGCACCGCCTGATCACCCGCGCGATCTCCAACGCGCAGTCGAAGGTCGAGGCCCACAACTTCGACATCCGCAAGCACCTGCTCGAGTACGACGACGTCATGAACAAGCAGCGCGAGGTCGTCTACGCCCGCCGCCGCGCGCTGCTCTCGGGCGAGGAGCTGCGCGAGGAGATCCTGGAGCTCGCCGAGGGGCTCGCGCGGGAAGCCGTCGAGTCGGTCGTCGACGCCGAGACGGCGCCGAGCGAATGGGACTGGAAGGCGCTCGAGGACGCGATCGCCCGGCAGTTCGCGATCCGCATCCCGTTCGGCGACGAGGACCGCGAGCACGCCGCCCGCGCGGAGATCGCCGAGCGCGTCTTCGCCGGCTTCGGCAAGCTCTACGAGGCCAAGGAGCGCGAGTTCACGCCGGGCGTCATGCGGCAGATCGAGAAGATCGTCATGCTGCAGACGCTCGACGCGCAGTGGAAGGACCACCTGCTGAACATGGATCACCTGAAGGAGGGGATCGGCCTGCGGGGCTACGGGCAGAAGAACCCGCTTCAGGAGTACCAGAGGGAAGGCTTCGATCTGTTCGGCGCGATGATGGCGCGTTTCGAGTCGGAGATCGTCACGCGGCTCGCCACCGTGCAGGTCGCCCAGCAGCAAGCGCCGGCGGTGCGCGGGCGGCCGCCCCAGGCGGCGCCCACGGGTGCCGCGGCGGAGGCCGCCGGCGAGCCCCCCGCCGAGGACCGCCCCTCGCCCGAGACCCTGGCGATGATGCAGCGGCTCGAGGCGCGCCGACGCGCCGAGCAGCAGCAGCGTCAGGCGCACATGTCGCCGGGCGGGCAGGCGCTGAAGACCGAGACGGTGAAGCGGGAGGGGGAGAAGGTGGGGCGGAACGATCCGTGTCCGTGCGGGAGCGGCAAGAAGTACAAGAAGTGTCACGGAGCGTGACGTCCTGACTCACCGCGCCGCGGGTTGGAGCTGACGGGCGGGGGGCGAGCGGCTGAAGCCGGGCTCCTCCTCGCCCGCAGCTCAACCCGGATCGAGCCGGCTTGGAGCTGCTGCGTGCAGCTCAACCCGGCGGCTTGGCGGTGCTCCCTCGATGGGCCCGGCATTGACAGACCCGCGAGCCCGTGGACGCGATTCTCGTGGAGCCTCGGGAGGTTGCGGATCGCCCGCGCCGGCGCGCCGTGCCGACTCCTCCCTATGCAAAGAGCGCGCAAGAGCAAGACCGTGCGGTCGCTTGACTTCGCTACCAACGTCCGAGACCGTATGACAGAGGCAGCGAAACGTCGGACAGGAGAAGCTTCCATGGCCACTAAGGCGGTGAGCGTGCGCATCCCCGAGGCCAAGCTCCGCAGAGTCATGCGCCAGAGACGAATGAAGAGCCGCTCGGAGCTGATCAAGACGCTCATCGATGAAGAGGACGAGCGCATTCGTTCTCATCAGGCCCACCAGAGAATCTTCGGCTCGGGGCGGCGAGTCGAGTTCGATGATCGCCTTCTTTGATACCAGCGTCTACGTCCCGCTCTTCCGTGGGCTGGTCCACAAAGAGGAGCCGCTCGGCGCCGCGGAAGGCTACGTCCTGCGCCTCTCGCCGATCGTGGCGAGCGAGCTGCTGCGAGCCGCGAACCCCGAGTCTCGACGCCGGGTGGAGGACTTGATCGCGAGCCTCTTGCCGATCGAGCCTCCCTCCTGGCGACGATCCTGGCTGGAGGCCGGTCGGGTGCTTCCCAAGGTCTTTCCGGATCACGACGAGGTCGGCATCTCGCGCCTGCAGAACGATTGCCTGCTGGCGCTGACCGCCAGGCACAATGGGGCGATCTTGATCGCGGCCGACCGCCACTTCGAGAAGCTGGCGCGCGCGCTCCGCTTCCAGCTGAAGCTGTTGCCCGCGGCCGGCGCACGACAAGGGTCGAAGAGGTGAGTCTCTCGCGCATGTGCGGCGCATGCGACATGCGCCGGTGACGGCCACCACCGTCGTCCAGGGGACTACGTCTTCGGAAGCGCTACGGCTTCCTCACCAACGACTCTCTGCTCCGTCGCCACCATGATCCACCAGGGAGTCCGCCTGTTGGCGAGCGCGGATCGCCGTCTCGCAAACGAGGTGACTGTCGCGGTTTCCACGGACCTGCGCCGATCTCAGTGGAAGCGATGATTCGCTTCACGAGGCTGAGGACCATCCCGGCGTAGCGACTCCCCGGGAGGGCCGCGGCATCCTGCCCCGTCTCGATTTCTTGGCGGTGAAGTGGTTGTCTCTACCTCCACGAGAAGAAGGGAGGAAGGAACGATGCTCCTGCAGGACAACTACGAGACCATGAAGATCGAGCGCCGCGACCGCGGGATCGCGGTCGTGACGCTGAACCGGCCCGAACGCCTCAACGCCGTCAACGCCCGGATGCACGCCGAGCTTGCGCGCTTCAGTCGCGACTTCGCCGACGACCGGGAGCTGCGCGTGCTGGTGCTGACCGGAATGGGTCGGGCGTTCTCGGCGGGCGGCGACTTCGGGCCGGGCGACCGCGTCGGCTCCAACACGACCGGCCCCGACCTGTGGACCGAGGCGCGCCAGATCGTCGATCACATCCTGGAGTGCGAGAAGCCGATCGTCTCGGCCGTGAACGGATATGCGATGGGCCTCGGCGCCAGCGTGGCGCTGCTCTGCGACGTGGTGGTCGCCGGCCCGTCCGCTGTTTTCGCCGACACCCACGTCAACATGGGCATCGGCGCCGGCGACGGCGGACAGCTGATCTGGCCGTTCCTGATCGGCGTGAACAAGGCCAAGTACTTCCTGATGACCGGAGATCGCATCAAGGGCAAGGAGGCGCACGAGATCGGGCTCGTCAACTTCTACGTGGAGGACGATGCGCAGTTGATGCCGAAGGCGTTCGAAATCGCGGAGCGGCTCGCGGCGGGCGCGCCGCAGGCCGTCGCGGCATCGAAGATGGCGGTCAACGCCTACCTGCGCTCGGTGTCCAGCATGGTCATGCCGATCTGCCTGAGATACGAGCAGCTGACGATGCAGACGGAAGATCACCGCGAAGCCGTGCGCGCGTTCCAGGAGAAGCGCGCGCCGCGATTCACGGGCAAGTGACGGCGAGTCGAGAGGCGGGGAGGGGTCGTGACCGTCGCCCGGGGCGAGACGGAGCGGCGCCCTCTCGTGGAGGCGCCCACGCCACGGGACGGGGACGGGTGTCCTCAGTAGATCACCCGCGCCTCCTCGAGACCGCGGATCTCGTCCTCTGACAGACCGAGCAGCCCTCCGCTTCCAAGCGGATCCCATTTGCCAAGCGGTCCGAGATGCGGGACCCTGTGCTACTAGTTCCGAGAATCGTCGCGCCACGCAAAGAATTTGTGGAAGCGGTGACAAATTTCGGCACTTGGGTTGCGGGCGTCAGCCCGCGCTGAGCTAGGGGTTTTCGATGACTTCGACGACAAAAGCCATCTTTCTCTGGATCGGGGCGCTGTTGGTGTTGTTGATCGTGTACGTCGGCTTTCAGCGCGCGAGCATGAGTCCTTCCAAGGAGTTCGACTTCACCCGGTTCGTGCAGGAGGTGGAGGGGGGCTCGGTCCGAGAGGTGACGATCGCCGACTCTTATTACGTCACCGGGTTTCTCACGACCGGCGAGCGCTTCAGAACGTACATCCCCATGGAGTACCCGGAGCTCCTCGATATCCTCCGCAGGCAAAGGGTCATCGTCCGCGGCGAGTCGGGAAGACCGAGCGGGTGGATGACCGCCCTGATCGGCTGGCTGCCGTTCCTGTTACTGATCGGTTTTTGGGTGTTCTACATGCGCCAAATGCCCGGTGCCGGCAACCGAGCCACGTCGTTCGGCAAGAGCCGCGCGCGCCTGCTGATGCCCAACCAGAAGAAGGTCACGTTCAAGGACGTGGCGGGCGTCGAGGAGGCGAGGGAAGAGCTCCGCGAGGTCATCGAGTTCCTGAAGGAGCCCCAGAAATTCCAGAAGCTCGGCGGCCGCATTCCCAAAGGCGTCTTGCTGGTCGGGCCGCCGGGCACCGGCAAGACCCTGCTGGCACGGGCGATCGCAGGCGAGGCGAACGTCCCCTTCTTTTCGATCAGCGGCTCGGATTTCGTCGAGATGTTCGTCGGGGTAGGCGCCTCGCGGGTGCGCGATCTCTTCGAGCAGGGCAAGAAGAACGCCCCGTGCATCATCTTCATGGACGAGATCGACGCCGTCGGCCGCCATCGCGGCGCCGGCCTGGGCGGCGGCCATGACGAACGCGAGCAGACGCTCAACCAGCTGCTGGTGGAGATGGACGGATTCGAGTCCAACGAAGGCGTCGTCCTGGTGGCCGCGACCAACCGCCCGGACGTGCTCGACCCGGCTCTGCTGCGACCCGGGCGCTTCGACCGACGGGTCGTCGTTCCGCGGCCCGACGTCAAGGGGCGTGAAGGCATCTTGGCCATCCATGCCCGGAAGATCCCGCTGGGAGCGGACGTCGACATCGCCATCGCCGCGCGCAGCACGCCGGGCTTCTCCGGCGCGGATCTGGCCAACCTGGTCAACGAGGCCGCGTTGAACGCCGCGCGCATGAACCAGAAGGTCGTCTCGATGGAGGACTTCGAAGCGGCCAAGGACAAGGTGCTGATGGGCGCGGCGCGCAAGTCGCTCATCATCAGCGATCACGAGAAGCGCGTGACCGCGTACCACGAAGCCGGCCACGCGCTGGTCGCCGCGATGACCCCCGGCGCCGACCCGCTGCACAAGGTGACGATCATCCCGCGGGGAATGGCCCTGGGCGTGACGCAGCAGTTGCCCGTCGACGACCGCCACACCTACCCGCTCAGCTACCTGGAGGGGCAGCTGACGATCATGATGGGGGGGAGGCAGGCCGAGGAGCTGTGCCTCGACACGATGACGACCGGCGCCGGCAACGACATCGAACAGGCGACCGAGTTGGCGCGAAAGATGGTCTGCCAGTTCGGAATGTCGCCGCTCGGGCCGCTGACGTTCGGTAGCCAGGAGGAGCTGATCTTCCTCGGACGCGAAATCAGCCAGCATCGCGACTACAGCGAAGCCACCGCGCGCGCGATCGACAAGCAGGTCCATGCTTTCGTCATGCGGGCCTGCGAGCGTGCCAAGCAGATTCTCACCGAGAACAAGGATGCGCTCGTTCGCATCGCCGAAGCGCTGCTCAAGAACGAATCGCTCGATGCCGCCGCGATCAAGATGCTGATCGCCGGACAGCCGCTGGGGGAACGGCGTTCGCCCGACGCCGAGCCGCCCGCGGCAGAGCGCGCACCGGCTCGGGCGGACGACGGCCCGGACCCGATGCCGGCGCTCCCGCACGGCAAACCGGTGCCCGCATAGGCCTTCCGGCCTTCCTTGCCGGGCGTCCTCCGCTCCTCTCGCGCACGCCTCGTGACGCGAGTCGGCGTGACTTTTCCGGCCGGTTGTGAGACGGCCCCCATGGGAAGGAGACGGCAATGGATTTCGGCTTCGTGTTCTTCGGCAGCGTGCAGATTCATCCGGCGGTCGTGTTGGCGGAGAGGCGCGGATTCACGCATGCCTGGTTGTACGACTCGCAGATGCTCGCCAGCGACGTGTACGCCTCGCTCGCGTTGTGCGCCGTCAACACCAAGAAGATCTTCCTCGGCCCGGGCGTCACCAATCCGGCGTCGCGCATCGCGCCGATGACGGCGTGCTCCATCGCTTCGATCAACGCCCTGGCGCCGGGGCGGGTGATCCTGGGGATCGGCACGGGCAACACGGCTCGCCGAACGCTGGGCATGCCCGCGGCGCGGCTCGAGGTGCTGCGGGAACACGTACGCGTGTGTCGCGACCTGCTCGAGGGGAAAACGACGCCGTATCAAGAAGGCGAGCGCCGGCGCATGATCAAGTTCCTCAACCCGAAAAGCCACGCCATCAACATCCGGAAGGGGGTTCCGATCTACGTTTCCGCCAGTGGTCCGAAGACGCTCGAGCTGGCGGGAGAGATGGCCGACGGCGTCATTCTCTTCGGCGCGGTCAGCCCGAGTCTCATCCACTATTGCCTGGACCACGTGCGGGCCGGCGCCGCGCGCGCGGGACGCAATCCCAAGAAGATCTACACGCTTTGCATGACGGCGTTCCACATGACCAAGCCGGGCGAGAAGCTCGAATCCCGGCGCGTGCGCAGGGCCGTGGGTCCGTTCGTCGCCTCGTCCAGCAACATCTTCGCCTTCTCGTGTCCGAACCCAGGCGACCTGCCGGCCGATCTCCGCGACGATCTGGTGGCGTTCAAGAACGCCTATCGCGCGCCGCAAGAGCCGATCGAGACCCGGCACCTCAAGCTCTACACCGACTACCTGCGCGGCTTCAAGAAAGAGCACGAGCCGCTGGTGACCGAAAAGATGATCCGTGCGACCACGCTGACGGGAACGCGTGACGAGATCACCGAGTCGATTCACGCCATGAGGAAGGCGGGGATCCGGCAGGTAGCGATCCAAGCCATCACCGACCCGAAGGAGACGATCGAGACTTTCGCCAAGGAGATCATCCGACGGACGAGGTGAGCGACGGGAATCGCGCTCTTCGTCCGACGTTCCGCTCCTTCGTGCCCGCCGCCGCTTCTCCCAAACCTCGAGGCCGGGAAGGAGGAACTTAGAAGCGCCCGAGGATCTCGCGGGCGATGATCATCCGCTGGATCTGGCTCGTCCCCTCGCCGATCTGGTAGAGCTTCGCGTCACGCAGGTAGCGCTCGACCGGGTAGTCGCGCATGTAGCCGTAGCCGCCGAAGATCTCCACGGCGGAGCTGCAGGCGCGCAGGGCGGCCTCGGCCGCGAAGAACTTCGCCATCGCCGCTTCGCGCTTGATGGGCAGGCCCGCGTCGGCCATGCGCGCGGCGTTGAGGGTGAGCAGGCGGGCGGCCTCGATCTCGGTCGCCGCCTCCGCGATCGGCCACTGTACGCCCTGGAAAGCGGCGATCGGCTTTCCGAACTGCTGCCGCTGCCGGGCGTACGTGGTCGCCGCGTCGAGCGCCGCCTGGCCGAGCCCCACCGACAGCGCAGCGACGTTGACGCGGCCGCGGTCCAGGGTGCGCGCGAACTGACGGAATCCCTCGCCCTCCCGCCCGATGAGGTTCTCGGCGGGCACCCGAGCGTCGTCGAAGTACAGCATCGCGGTGGGCGAGCCGTGCACGCCGTGCTTGCGGTCGGCCGCGCCCACCGTGAACCCGGGGGTCTCCCGCTCCAGCACGAAGGCCGACACACCCCGCGAGCCGGGATCGTCGCCGGTGCGGGCCGTGATCACGAAGATGCCCGCCACCGTGGCGTTGGTGATGAACGCCTTGGTCCCGGTGATCCGGTAGTGATCGCCGATCCTCACCGCCCGCGTCCGGCAGGCCGCGGCATCGGAGCCGCCGCTCGGCTCGGTGAGACCGAAGGCGCCGATCTTGGCGCCGGTCGTGAGGGGGACGAGATAGCTCCGCTTCTGCCGCTCCGTGCCGTGCCCGGCGAGGACCGACGAGGCGAGGCTGATGTGCGCGTTCAGCGAGCTGCCGACGGCGCCGGAGGCGCGCGACACCTCCTCGAGGAGCATGGCCACCATGACGCAGTCGGCGCCCCCGCCGCCGTACTCCGGCGGGTACGGCGCCCCGAGAAGCCCGAGGCCGGCCATGTCGCGGAACAGTTCCGCCGGGAACTCGTCACGCTCGTCGATGTCGGCCGCGAGCGGCGCGATCCGCTCGTCGGCGAAGCGCCGCACCGTCGCGTGGAACTCGCGCTGCACGTCCGTGAGGAAGTACTTGTTCATCACCCACTTTGACTACTCTCTTGCGTCACGCTTTGGAAAGGCTGCGCTACGCCCGTTCCGCTCGCCAGGGTGCCGGAGGCCCCGCTGGACTTCCTCGCGCCGTGGATCCCTGATAACTCGCGCGCGTATGAAGCTTCCCGTGCGGCGTCGAGACATCCGCGTTGCGGGTTTTCTCTTTTCCGGCGTGGCCTGCGGCTTGAAGGACGACGGCCGCAAGGACGTGGCGCTGATCTTCGCCGAGGAGCCGGCGGCGGCCGCCGGGGCGTTCACCACCAACCGCTTCGCCGCGCCGCCGGTGCGGGTCGCGCGGGAGCGGCTGCGCGGCGGACGGCTGCGGGCGGTGCTGGTCAACACCAAGTCGGCGAACGCCGGCACCGGCGCGCCGGGCCTGGCGCGCGCGCGGGCCTGCTGCGCGCTCGCCGCGCGCCTGCTCGGCATCGCCGAGCGCCGCGTGGTGCCCTGCTCGACGGGGAAGATCGGCCTGCCGCTCTCGTGGTCGAAGATGGCCCGCGGCATCCGCCTGGCGGTGGCGGAGCTGTCGCCGCGCGGGCTCTGGGACGCGGCGGAGGCGATCCGCACCACGGACGCCTTTCCGAAGGTCGCCGCCCGCGAGATCTCGATCGGCGGCCGGTGCGTGACGGTCGCGGGCCTCGCCAAGGGCGCCGGCATGATCGAACCCCGCATGGCGACCACGCTCTGCTACGTGCTGACCGACGCGGCCTGCGAGCCGGCGCTGCTGCGGGCGCTCCTGCGCGACGGCCTCGCCGGCTCGTTCAACGCGATCTCCGTCGACGGCGATACCAGCACCAACGACACGGCGCTGTTGCTGGCGAGCGGCGCCTCGGGGGCGAGCGCGGCGGCGGGCTCGCGCGCGGCGCGCACGCTCGGGGCGGCGGTCGGCGAGGTGCTCGGCGAGCTCGCGCGCCTGATCGTCGCCGACGGCGAGGGCGCCTCGAAGGTCGTCCGCGTCGCCGTGCGCGGCGCCCGCTCGCGCGCCGAGGCCGACGCGGCGGCGCGCGCGGTGGCGAACTCGCTGCTGGTCAAGACCGCGATCCACGGCGCCGACCCGAACTGGGGCCGCATCGCCTGCGCGCTCGGCTACTCGGGGGCGGTCTTTCGCCCCGACAAGACGGTGATCCGCATCGCCGGGGTGGAGGTGTCGCGCGCCGCGCAGGCGGCCGGCAAGGCCGCCGAGCGGCGTGCGCGGCGCGCCATGCTCGGCCGGGAGTTTGCGATCGAGATCGACCTCGGCGCCGGCGCCCACGCGGCGAGCGTGCTCACCTGCGATCTCGGCGTCGATTACGTGCGCTTCAATTCCACCTACTCGTCGTGATCCCGGCGCCCGGGGCCGCCCGCCGGCTTCGGGCACGCCGCGGCGGGTCGCGCAAGCGCGCAGCTCCGACGTCGTGGATCAGCGGGCGGCGGCGAGGAAGGCGCGGGTGCTCGGATGCCGCGGGGCGCGGAGCGTCTGCGCCGCCGGCCCGCTCTCCACGACGCGGCCCTCGCTCAGCACCGTCACCTGCGCCGCCGTCGCGGTGGCGAACGCCACGGAGTGGGTGACGACCACCATCGTCTGTCCGCCGCGCGCCAGCTCGGCGATGACCGCCTGGACGCCGGCGGCGGCGGCCGGATCGAGCGCGCTGGTCGGCTCGTCGAACAGCATCACTTCGGGCTCCATCGCCAGCGCCCGCGCGATCGCCACCCGCTGCTGCTGGCCGCCGGAGAGCTGGCGCGGCAGCGCCTCGAGCTTGTGCGGCAGGCCGACGCGCTCGAGCAGCTGCCGCGCCCGCGCCACGGCGCGCTCGCGCTCGAGCCCGAGCACGTGCACGGGGGCCTCGATCAGGTTCTCGAGCACCGTGAGGTGCGGGAACAGGTGGAACTGCTGGAAGACGAAGCCGACCCGGCGGCGGATCCGGCGCAGGAGCGCCGCGTCGCGCCGGGTGTGGACCTCGGGCGTGAGGCGGTCCCCGCCGACCGCGATCGCGCCGCCCTCGAAGCGCTCGAGGCCGTTCAGGCAACGCAGCAGCGTGCTCTTGCCGCCGCCCGACGGGCCCATGATCGCCCGCACCTCGCCGGGCGCGACGTCGAGCGACACCCCGCTCAGCACCTCGCTCCGGCCGAAGCGCTTGACGAGATCGCGGACCGAGATCACGCCGGCGCCTCGCGGGCGAGACGGCGCTCGAGGTGCCGCGACAGCAGCGCGAGCGGGGTGCTCATCAGGAGATAGAGCGCCGCGGTCAGCGCCATCAGCTCGACCGTCGCCTGCGTGCTCTGCGACAGCACCGAGAAGCGCTTGGTCAGCTCCACCAGCGTGACCACCGAGCAGACGCTGGTGTCCTTGAACAGCGCGATGAAGTCGTTCACCACCGGCGGTACGACGATGCGCACGGCCTGCGGCACGATGATCCGCCGCAAGGCCAGCGCGCGCGACATGCCGAGCGACAGCGCGGCCTCCATCTGCCCCGCCGGGATCGCCTGCAGGCCGGCGCGGTAGATCTCCGACTCGTAGGCCGAGTAGTTGATCGCCAGCCCGAGGATCGCCGTCCAGAACGCCGGCACGGCGACGCCGATCTCGGGCAGGAAGAAGAAGATGAAGTAGAGCTGCAGCATGAGCGGCGTGCCGCGCAGGAACTCCACGTAGAGCGCGAGCGGCGGGCGGAGCCAAGCCGGCCCGTGCAGGCGGCCGAGCGCGATCAGCAGGCCGGCGGCGATCGCCAGCGGGAACGACAGCACCGACAGCACCACCGTGAGGCCCGCCGACCGGAGGAGGATGGCCCCGTAGCGCCGCGCCACCTGCCAGCCGCGCGCGCGCTGCCACGGCGCGGCGGCGGAGGCGGGCGGCGCTTCGCCGCCGGAGGCGAGCTCGCCGCGCGGACGCCCGTCGGCCGCGCGCTCGTAACCGTAGAACCGCCCGGCGGCGGCGACCGCCTCGAGCTCCCGCTGCGCTTCGCTCCACAGCCCCCAGCGCCGGTAGATGCGCTCGAGATCACCGCTGTGGACGAGCGCGATCAGCGCCGCGTTCAGCGCCGAGACCAGCTCGCGCTCGCCCTTCCGCGTGTAGATCACGTAGTAGCCGCGCCCGACCGGAGCGCCGACGGTTCTCAAGCGCGGAAAGCGCGGCGCGTAGAACGTGACGATCGGCGTGTCCTGCAGCGTGGCGTCGAGCTTGGCGGTCTCGGTCTCGCGCAGGGCGTCCGTGTTGCCGTCGTAGGAGACGACCTCGACGGCGAGCTCGGGCCGCTCGCGCAGGTAGGTCTCGGCGGCCGAGCCGGTGAGCACGCCGATCTTCCGCCGGCGACCGCCCGGCGCCGCGCGGCCGAGGTCGGACCAGCTCGCGAGGCTCGCGTCGTCGGCGCGGGCGAGGAGCTGCAGGCCGTAGACGTAGTAGGGGAGCGTCGCCTCCATGGCCTCGAGGCGCGCCGGGGCCCACTCGTAGCCGTTCAGCACGACGTCGATCTTGCGCGTGCGCAAGAGCTCCGGCATGCGGTCCCAGGGACCCTGGAAGAAGACCGGCTCGACGCCGAGCCGGCCCGCCAGGCGCGCGGCGATCTCGACCTCGAAGCCGGTCACCCGCGCGGGATCGTCGTCGCGCGGGTAGACGTACGGGCCGCCGCCCTCCTGGTCGGCTCCCCACACCAGCGCGCCGCGGGCGCGCAAGTCGGCGAGCGCGTCGGCGCGGGCGACGGAGGCGAGGCCGGGAGCGAGCAGGAGCAGGGCGAGGATCGGGGCGCGGGCCGCGTTCATCGCGTGCGCGTCCGGCGCCGCCGAAACCGCGGCCGCGGCGTGCCGGGCCGCGGCATGGCGGGTGCCCGGCGAGCGTCGAGTGCGACGGCGGTGGTCCGGCCGGCGGGCGTCACCCGAGCACGACCGGCAGCGACTTCAAGCTGCGGTTCAAGGCGTTCGGCTGCCACTCGGGATGCTCGGCGGCGACCCGCAGGCTCGGCAGTCGCCGCGGCAGCGCGGCGAACGCGACCTCCGCCTCGAGGCGGGCGAGCGGCGCGCCGAGGCAATGGTGGATGCCCAGGCCGAAGCCGAGGTGATCGTTCTCGCGCCGCGCGAGGTCGAGCCGGTCGGGATCGGCGAAGCGCTCGGGGTCGCGGTTGGCGGCCGCCTGGCAGAGCATCAGCCGCTGGCCGGCGCGAATCCGCCGGCCGCGCAGCTCGAGATCCTCGCGCGCCAGGCGCACCTGGGTCTTGGTCGGCCCGTCGAAGCGCAGCAGCTCCTCGACGGCGGAGGCGGCCAGCGCCGGATTCGCCGCGAGCTTCGCCCGCTCGGCCGCATGGCGGTCGAGGTGCAGCACGCCCGTGGCCAGCAGCGCGGCGGTGGTCTCGTGACCGGCGAACAGCAAGAGCACGCAGGTGGCGGTGACCTCGTCGGCCGACAGCACCTCGCCCTGGTCCTCGGCGCGCGCGAGCGCGGTCAGCAGATTGTCGGCGGGATCGCGCCGGTAGCGCTCGAGGAGATCGCGGAAGAGCGCCTCGAGCGCGGCGAGCCCGCGCAGCGCGCGGTCGCGGCGCTCGGCGCGGCCGGCGGCGCCGAACACCAGCGGCACCACGTCCTCGGACCAGCCGCGGAACGCGTCGAGGTCGCGCTGCGGCACGCCGAGCAGCGTGGCGATGACCGTCGAGGGCAGCGGGTAGGCGAACGCGCTCACGAAGTCGCCGCCGCCGGCCCGCTCGAGCGCGGCGATGCGCTCCTCGACCAGCGACTCGATCGACGGCCGCAGCCCCGCGACGGTGCGCGGCCCGAACGCCGCGCGCGCCAGGCGGCGCAGCCGCGCGTGCGCCGGCGGGTCGCGGAACACCATCCAGTTGCCGAGCAGGCGGTAGATCGGGTCGAACAGCTCGCGCTCCTCGGCGGTGGGCTCGGCGGGCAGCAGCGACGCGGTGCGCTCCGAGGACAAGCGCTCGTCGAGGAAGGCGGCGGCGACGTCGTCGTAGCGCGTCAGCACCCAGGCGCGGTGGACGGCGCTCCAGTGCACGGGATCCTCGCGGCGCAGCCGGTGCAGGTAGGGGTGGGGATCGTCGATCAGCTCGGGGCGCAGGAAATCGCAGTCCTCGATCATCGCCGGCCTTCCAGCGGCCGCACCACGGCCTCGTGAAGGCGAGAGAGCTCCTCGCGCCAGTCGCGGGGTGGGGTCAGCGGCACGATCACGAACTTGCTCGCCCCGGCGGCGATGAAGCCCTCGATCCGCTCGCGCAGACCGCCGTCGCCGTCGGCGGCGAGCAGGCTGCGCGGATCGATGCCCGGGCGGCGCGCGGCGAGCACGTCGAGCAGCCGCTGCGCGTCGGCCGGTTCTCCCGGGCCCAGGTAGGCGACCAGCGCTCCGTAGTGCTCCTCGTCGATCCGCCGCCCGGCCGCGGCGGCGAGCGCGCGGATCGTGTCGGCCCGCTCGCGGTACTCCGCCGGGCTCAGGAACGACGGCAGCCAGCCGGTGCCGATCTCGGCGGTGCGCCGCAGCGCCGCCCCGGAGTGGCCGCCGAACCAGATGTCGGGATGGGGCTTCTGCACCGGCTTGGGCTCGAGGCGGAAGCGGTGCAGGCGGAAGTAGCGGCCCTCGTGGGTGACCTCGGGCTCCGTCCATAGGCGCCGGATCAGCTCGGTCGCCTCGCGGGTGCGGCCCGCCGCCTCGGCGCGGTCGACGGCGAACGCCTGCTGCTCGCCAGGGTCCCCGTCCACGCCGAGGCCGAAAGCGGCGATCAGCCGGCCGCCCGACAGCACGTCGATGCTGGCGAGCTCCTTGGCGAGCAGCACGGGGTTCCGTCCCGGCAGCACCATCACGCTGGTGCCGAACTTGAGCCGCCGTGTGCGCCCGGCGGCGGCGCCGAGCGCCGCGAGCGGCCCGAGCGTGCCGTCGCTCGCCCGCTCGGAGAACCAGATCGAGTCCCATCCCAGCGACTCGCAGGCGTCGATGATCGACCAGAAGCCGCCGCCGTCGAGGTGCGCGCCGGCGGTGGTGCCGAGGCCGAAGCCGATCTTGATCTTCATCCCCGCCTCGATTCTTACGACGCCGCCGCGCGCAGGGGAAGCGGCGCGCATCGGCCGCGGGGGGTAGAGACGACACCCCCTTCGTCCGCTCCGCCCCGCCGCGCGGCTTGCGTCGCCGCCGGCCTTCCCGTAGGCACGGGCCCGGGGGCGCCCCGTGCAGACCGCGACGACGATGCGTTCCGGGCTCGCCGAGCCCCCGCGCCGAAGCCACGTCGGCACGGTCTCGCTGCTGGTCGCGCTCGGCGGCGCCGCCGCCGCGCGGCTCGCGCTGGCGGTCGGGCCGTTCGCCGGCCGGACGTGGCTCGGCGTGGTGGCCGCCGGCTTCGAGGCCGGCGTGGTCGGCGGCCTGGCCGACTGGTTCGCGGTGACGGCGCTGTTTCGCCATCCGCTCGGCCTGCCGTTTCCCCACACGGCGATCATTCCCACCCGCCGGGCGCGCCTGATCCAGGGCATCGTCTCGACCGTCGAGAGCCAGTGGCTGTCGCCGGCGGTGATCGCCCGCCGGCTCGATCGCGTGGCGCCGAGCCGGTGGCTGATCGAGTGGCTGCGGGATCCCGAGCACGTGGCGCGAATCGGCGATCCGCTGCGCGACCTGGTGCGCGGCCTGGCACGCTCGCTGACGCAGCCGGAGCTGGTCGATTTCGCCGAGCGCACGCTCTCCCGCCAGCTCCGCGAGCTGCCGCTCGACCCCTCGGCCGGCCGCTGGCTCACGCGCGCCGCCGAGAGCCCCGCCGCGGGCGACGCGCTGCGCTCGCTCGTGCTCTCGCTCAAGAACCTCGCCGAGCGGCCGCGCACCGCCCAGGAGCTCCACTGGTGGCTGCTGCGCTCGGCGCGGGCGCTGCGCGCGAGCGGCCAGCGCTTCGTGCCGTTCCTGCTGCGGCGCAAGGTCGTGCAACGGACGATCGTCGAGGCGGCGCTGCGCTACGCCTCGGCCGAGCTGGCCGGCGCCGCCGAGGACGCGGAGCATCCGCTGCGCCGCTTCGCGGTCGACGGCTTGCGGGGCTTCGCCGATCGCCTCGCTGCCGGCGACGCCGAGGCCGTCGCCCAGGTCGAGCGCGTGCGCGCCGCGATCCTCGAGAGCCTGGAGACCGGGCCGCTGGTTCGCCGGGTGCTCGAGCGGCTGCGCCGCCAGCTCGAGGAGGACCTCGAAGACCGCGACAGCCGCCTGTCGCGGCTGATCGACGAGAAGCTCCACGCCGCGGTCCTCGGCTACCTGGAGGACGCCGCGCACCGCGATTCGTTCGACGCCTGGGTGCGCGAGACGGCGGTCGATCTCGTGCGCCGCCACCATCACCAGATCGGCGTCACGGTGCGCGAGAACCTCGAGACGCTGACCGACGATCAGCTGGTCGAGCAGATCGAGAGCCGGGTCGGCGCCGACCTGCAGTTCATCCGGCTGAACGGCGCCGTGGTCGGCGGGCTGATCGGCGTGCTGCTCGCGCTCGCGCATCTCGCGCTCGGCGGGTAGCGGGCGAGCGTGGCGCCGGTGGAGGCGGAGAGTGTCGGCTCGGTCCGGACTCGCCGCCGTCCACCAGGAGCGAAGCGACGGTGCCGACCCTCTCCGCTTCCGCCGGCGCCACTGTTTCTCGAGGGCCGCTAGTTCGGTAGGAGGAGGAATGACCGCCACGTGCCGTCGCGCCGTTCTGGGCTTGCTGCTGTTGGCCGGGGTCGCCTCCGCGCAGCCCCCGGCCGCCGACTTCGAGCGCGCGCTCGAGGACTTTCGCGCGACGCTCGAGAAGCTCGTCGAGGCCGACACCACCAATCCACCGGGCAACGAGGCGCGGGCCGTGGCGATCGTCGCCGCGCGCCTCGCCGCCGAGGGCATCCCACACGAGGTGACCGAGTTCGCGCCCGGCCGGCAGAACGTGGTGGCGCGCCTCGCGGGCGACGGCAGCGAGAAGCCGCTCCTGCTGCTCGCCCACCTCGACGTGGTCGGCGCCGAGGGGCAGCCGTGGACGAGCCCGCCGCACCGGGTGACGGAGCGCGACGGGTTCCTGGTCGGACGCGGCGTTTCCGACGACCTCGGCATGGCGCTCGTCGAGCTCGAGAGCGTGATCCTGCTGCGACGCTCGGCGGCGAAGCTTCGCCGCGACGTGATCCTCGCGCTCACCGGCGACGAGGAGTCGGGCGGCGCCGGCATCCGCTGGCTGCTCGAGCATCGGCCCGAGACGGTGGCCGCGGAGCTCGCGCTGAACGAGGGCGGCGGCGTGCGACTCGACGAGCGCGGGCAAGTGCGCTCCGTCGAGCTGCAGGCGGCGGAGAAGACCTATCAGGACTTCGCGCTGGTCGCCCGCGGATCGACCGGGCACTCCTCGGTGCCGCTGGCCGACAACGCGATCTACCGCCTGGCGCGCGCGCTCGAGCGCCTCGGCCGCCACAGTTTCCCGGTACGGCTGCTGCCGGTCACCCGCGAGTACTTCCGCGCGCGAGCCGCGGTGGAATCGGGCGCGCTCGCCGACGCGCTACGCGCCGCGGCGTCGTCGCCGGCGGCGATTGCGGCCCCCGCGCTGGAGGTGCTGGAGGCGAATCCGAGGCTCGCCGCCACGCTGCGCACGACCTGCGTGGCGACCACGCTCGGCGGTGGCACGCGCGTCAACGCGCTGCCCGCCGAGGCGCGCGCCAACGTCAACTGCCGGATTCTGCCCGACGAGAATCCCGCGGACGTCGCGCGCGAGCTGGCGCGGGCGATCGCCGATCCCGGCTTGGCGATCGAGCCGCTCGAGAGCTTCGGCTTCGGACCGCCGTCGGCGCTCGACGGGCAGGGCCCGCGGGCGGTGCGCGAGGTCGCGGCCGCCGCCTGGCCGGGGGCGCCGGTGGTGCCGCTGCTCGCGCTCGGCGCGACCGATTCGCGCTTCCTGCGCGCTCGCGGCATCGCCGCCTACGGCCTGAACCCGATCGCCATGACGGAATCCGAAGCGCGCCGTGCGCACGGCATCGACGAGCGCATTCCGCTGGCGAGCCTGCGGCCGGCGATCGAGTTCTTCCACGGCCTGGTGCTGGCGCTGGCCGGCGCACGCTGAACGCGAGGCTCACCGGTCGAGCGGCAAGATCTCGCCGACGGGAACGTCGATTGCGCGCTTTTGCGGCCTGGCGAAGCCCTTGGGAGGAAGCAAGCCATCTTTCGCAAAGCAGAATCTTCTTGCGATGATGGATGGCACCGACATTGCTTTTCGATCCATCCATGTCCCCCCGCGGCGCTCGGCAGGCCCCTGGAGTCCCAGCGCTCGAGCCGAAGCTCACCTTCTCGGCGGATCTCGCGGCAGAGCTGTTCGAGCACGCCCGGGACGGTATCTTCCTGCTCTCGCGCGAGGGGCGCTTCGTGGCCGCCAACCAGGCCCTCGCCGAGATCGTCGGCATCCCCCGCGCCGAGATCATCGGCATGACCACCGAGGTGCTGCTGCCCGGCAAGTTCGCCGAGTCGCTGCAGCGCCTCGAGCAAATCATCCGCGACGGCCGATACGGTCCCTACGAGCTCGAGATCCGCACGCCGACCGGCCCGAAGGTGATCTCGCTGAACGCGTTCGCCGTGCACGACTGCGGCGTCCCGGTCGGCGTCATGAACATCGCCCGCGACGTCACCGCGCGGAGGCGGGCGGAGCAGGCGCTCGCGCGCGAGAGCTCGTTCGTGCGGCTGCTGAAGGACGTCGCGGTGGCGGCCAACCAGGCGTCGAGCACCGAAGAAGCGCTGCAGGCCGCGGTGGAGAGCGTCTGCGCGGCGACGCGATGGCAGGTCGGCCACGTCTACGTGGTGGACGAGAGCGGCGAAGAGCTGTCTCCGACGCCGATCTGGAACCTCGCCCTCGGCGAGCGCTTCGAGGCCTTCCGCCGCCGCACCGACGCGACGCGCCTTCGCCGCGGCGCCGGCCTGCCGGGAAGAAGCTTCGCCGGCGCGAAGCCCGTGTGGGTCGCCGACGTCACCCGGGACGAAAGCGTCGCCCGCGCCGGGGTGGCGGCGGAGGTCGGTTTGAAGGCCGGGCTCGCGTTCCCGGTGCTGGTCGGAGAGGAAGTAGTGGCGGTGCTGGAGTTCTACTCGGAGGAGGATCTCGCTCCCGATCCGCTGCTGCTCGACGTCCTCAGCAACCTCGGCACGCAGCTCGGGCGCATGGTCGAGCGCGAGCGGGCCGCCCGGCAGCTCGCCGCCGCGCGCGACGAGGCGCTCGAGTCGGCGCGCCTGAAGGCTTCGGTCCTCGCCAACCTGAGCCACGAGATCCGCACGCCGATGAACGCCATCATCGGCATGACCGGTCTCTTGGCGGACGGCCAGCTCGACCCCGAACAGCGGGAGTTCGTCGAGACCGTGCGCTCGAGCGCCGAAGCGCTGCTCGGCCTGATCAACGACATCCTCGACTTCTCGAAGATCGAGGCCGGCAGGCTGGCGATCGAGCCGATCTCGTTCGATCTCGAGATGGCCGCCGCCGAGGTGCTGGACCTGTTCAGCGGCAAGGCCCACGACAAGGGCGTCGACCTCGCGGCCCGCTACGCGCCCGGCACCCCCCGCAAGGTCGTCGGCGATCCCGGCCGCATCCGCCAGGTGCTCACCAACCTGGTCGGAAACGCGCTCAAGTTCACCGACCGCGGGCAGGTGTCGATCGACATCGAGGCCACGCCACGCGGTGACGGCGCCGCGCTGTTCCGCTTCCGCGTGGCCGACACCGGGATCGGCATCGCGCCCGAGCAGCAAGCGCGCATGTTCGAGAAGTTCATGCAGGCCGACGCCTCGACGACGCGGCGGTACGGCGGCACCGGCCTCGGCCTGGCGATCTCCAAGCAGCTGGTCGAGGTGATGGGCGGCGAGATCGGGCTCAGCAGCGAGCCGGGGCGGGGCTCGACGTTCTGGTTCACGCTGCCGCTGCCGGTCGATGCCAGCCCCGACGTCGCGCCGGCTGCGCCCGAGGAGCTGCAGACGCTGCGCCTGCTGATCGTCGACGACAACGATCTCAATCGCCGGATCCTCGCCGAACAGCTCCTGCGCTGGAACATGCGCGGCAGCGCCGTGGCCTCCGGCAAGGAGGCGCTGCGCGCCTTGCGGGAAGCCTACGTGGGCGGCGAGCCGTTCCACATGGCGCTGCTCGATTTCCACATGCCGGAGATGGACGGGGAGATGCTCGGCCGCGCGATCAAGGCCGACCGCGCGCTGGCCGATACCGTGCTCCTGCTGATGACCTCGGGGGGCCAGCGGGGAGACGCCAAGCGCATGGCCGAAGCCGGATTCGCCGCCTACCTGACCAAGCCGGTGGTCGGCTCCGTGCTGCTCGACGCGATCGCCACCGCCTGGGCGGGGCGCGCGCTCGGCGACGAGGCCGTGCTGATCACTCGCCACAGCCTGCCGCAGCATCCGGGCGCGGGCGCGAAGCCGCCGAGCACGGACGCCGGCGAGCCGCGCGCGCGCGTGCTGCTCGCCGAGGACAACCCGACCAACCAGCGCGTCGCCCGGCTGACGCTCGAGAGATTGGGATGCCGCGTCGACACCGCCGCCAACGGCAAGGAGGCGGTCGAGATGCTCGAGAGCCTTCCGTACGACGTCGTCTTCATGGACTGCCAGATGCCCGAGATGGACGGCTACGAAGCGACGCGAGAGATTCGCCGCCGCGAAGGCGCGGGCCGGCGCATCCCCATCGTCGCGCTCACCGCCCACGCGATGGACGGCGATCGCCGGAAGTGCCTGGCCGCGGGCATGGACGACTACGTGAGCAAGCCCATGCGCCGGGAGGCGGTGCACGGGGCGCTGCGGCGCTGGGTCCGGCAGCCCGCCGAGGGCGGCGCGGCGGGGACCGCGGCCGCGCCCTCGGGCGGCGCCGACGCGGATCTGCTCGCCACCCTCTCCACCCTGCGCGCGGAGGCGGGAGACGAGTGGGTCGACGATCTGGTCGCGGGCTTCGTCCGCCATACCGCCGAGAAGATCGCCGCGCTGCGCGACGCGCTGGCCCGCGGCGACGGCGGCACGGCGAAGCTCCTGACTCACGACCTCAAGGGTAGCGCCGCGGTGCTCGGCGCGAAGAGCATGGCCGGAGCCTGTCTCGAGCTCGAAGGCGAGATCGCCGCGGGGGCCGGGACCGCCGCCGCCGCGATGGTCGACGTCCTCGACGGTCTGTTCCGCTCGCTGCAAGCCGGCTTGCAGGCGGCGAGCCGCGCGCCGATGCGCGCCGCCGGCCGCTAGCCAAGCGAGTGGCTCAGAGTCCCCGCACGAAGGGACGGCGGAGCAGGAACGTCTTGCCCTCGAAACGGCCCTTCAGTCGGACAGCAGCTCCCGGGCGAGCGCATCGATCTCACGCCGCATGTCGTCGCTGGTGCGGCCGAGCAGCCAGATCGTCACCTGGTCGGCGCCGGCGGCGGCCAGCGCCTCGACCTCGCGACGCTTGCGCCACTGTTCTCCTGCGCCGAGGATCGTGATGCGGAGGGAAGCCGGATCCCGGCCGGCTTCGGCGCACAGCGCGTGGAGCTGATCGCGGCCGTCGGCCAATTGCCGGACTTCGCGGATCACCGGCAGCCAGCCGTCGCCCCACTCGACGATTCGTTGGAACACCCGCCGCGCCCACTGGTCGCCGAACATGATGCCGCCGAGATAGACCGGCGGGTGCGGCCGCTGCGCGGGCTTGGGATAGCAGCGCACGGGCGGGAAGTCGTAGTAGCGGCCGTGATGTTCGGGCGCGTCTTGCGTCCAGCAGGCTTTCATCACGGCGATCGCTTCCTTCACCTGCGACCAGCGGTGTGCGAAGTCGCCGCCGAGGATCTCGGATTCCTCCTTGTTCCAGCCCGCGCCGATGCCGAAGTGAAATCGCCCCCCGCTGTAGGCATCGAGCGAGGCGACCTCCTTGGCGAGATGCAGCGGATGACGCTCCGGCACCAGCAGCACGGCGGTGCCCACTTCGAGCGTGGTGGTGGCGGTGGCGGCGCGCATGAGCGCGATGAGCGGGTCGGGCATCTGCCAGAGGTAGTCCGGATCCGGGCCGTCGCCGAGATTGCCCGGATAACGCGCGCCGTAGTGCAGCGGCAAGATGGTGTGGTCCGGCACCCAGTAAGACGCGAAGCCCAGATCCTCCGCGTGCTTCGCCACGATGGCCGGATCCGCCGCCGCATCCGGAAGGATGGAAAAGAGGCCGATCTTCATGGGGGGGGTGCCTCGCCGCTCGGCTTCGAGTGCCATGGCTGCGCCCCATAGGGCAGGACGCGCTTCAGGTCCAGCAATCGTTGGTGGGAGACCGGCGGCTCATCTCCCGATGCGATGCCGACAACCGTGCGTCGCAGCGGATGGCGGGAAGGCCTGACTACTTGGAATGAACGTGCCGGAGGGGTGGCCGAGCGGTTGAAGGCACCGGTCTTGAAAACACTTCGGCCGGCCGTCGAAGAACCCGCGAGACCGCGCGGAAATCCGCTCCTGACAAGGCCTTCCGCGTAGTCGCCGCCTCCCCCATACTTCCCCACGATTCCCCGGGTTTTGCCGCCCGAGTCCCAACATGTTTCCCAACACTCTCCCTGCGCCGCTGGCGCGGCGCCGAGGGTTCCGCCGGGGGTTTGAGCGACGACGGCCTTTCAGCGCGCGGTCACGCCGATCAACGCGAGGAGCGCGATTGTAGCCCCGACGGCCGGCGGCGGTACGATCAGGCGCCACACCACCCGCCGGCGCGTCTCTGCCGCACGTCGCTCCGCGGCCACCTTCGCAAGCGCCGCGCGGATCTGCTTGGGGAGCTCGATGACGTCGAGGCGAACCTCGAAGTCCTGGACGAGCACGCGACCGCAGCCCGGGCAGAAGAGGGCGCGCCGCGAGAGCTTGCGGCCGCAGTCGGCGCAGGGGGTGAGCTTCGGGGCTCTATCGTTTGGTTGTCCGGGTGGATCATCAGGTCTTGAGGTCCTCGAGCGCCGTCCAGCCCTCTCGCTTCGCTCGCTCGAGCGCCCGGTCGTAGAGACTCCAGAAGCGCTTGTTCTGCGAGAGCGCGACGACCTCGAGGTCCGTGTCCTCGGTGATCGGCATGAGCACGGCGCACGGGCGACCGTTCTTCGTGATGATGACCGAGCCTTCGCTCGGAAGGTTCGAGACGATCTCGCTGAGCTTCGCCTTCACTTCTCGGATGGCTTCGATCTTCATAGCGTGA
>JACPRU010000080.1 GCA_016189835.1 Deltaproteobacteria bacterium
GCCATGCACAATCAGCGAAGACTCGCCGCGCTCGTCGGGGCGATGGTTTTGGTGTGCCTGGCGTCGGCCGGTCTGGCGCTTTCCGTCCTCTACCGTTCGGCGCTCGATGAGCAGCGCCTGCGGCTCGCGGAGGCGCTCGACGGCCAGGTGAGGCTGATCGAAGCGATCGCCCGCTCCGAGGCCGCCGAGATCGGCCGGAACGCGGATTCGGCTCGGGAGGCAACGCTGCGCCAGGTCCTCGACGCTCATCGCCGCTCCAGGGGCTTCGGCCGGACCGGCGAATTCGTGCTGGCGCGGCGCGACGGCGACGAGGTGAGCTTCGCGCTCAGCCAGCGGAGCGGCAGCCTGCCGCCGCTGCCGATCTCGGGGCCGCTCGGCGAGCCGATGCGCCGCGCCGTCCGCGGCGAGTCCGGTTCCTGCACGTGTCCCGACTATCAGGGCGAAACCGTGCTGGCGGTTTACGCGCCGCTTCCCGCGCTCGGCATGGGCGCGGTCGCCAAGATCGATCTGGCGGAGGTCCGCGCGCCCTTTCTCGCCGCCGCGGGGATCGGCGGCGTCTTCGCCGTGCTCGCCATCTCGCTCAGCGCTTGGCTGCTCGTTCGCTTCGCGAATCCGCTGATCGGATCTCTGGAGGAAAGCGAGGCGCGCAACCAGGCGATCGTCGAGAACGCCGCCGAGGGGATCATCGCGATCGACGAGCAGGGCCTCGTCGAGGCGCTGAATCCGGCCGCCGCCCGCATCTTCGGCTACCATCCGCTCGAGGTGATCGGCCGGGCGGTGAGCCTGTTGCTTCCGGCGGGATCTGCGAACGGCGACGACGGGCCGCGGGCGCAGCGCTTCGGCGAGGCCGGGGTCGTGAGCATCGGTCGCGAGGTGGTCGGCCGCCGCAAGGACGGAGCGTCGTGTCCCGTCGAGATCACCGTGAGCGAGGCGCCGGTAGCCAAGCGCCGCTTGCTCACCGCGATCGTGCGCGACCTCTCCGAGCGCAAGCGCAGCGAGCAGGAACGCGAGCAGCTTCACCGGGAGGCGGAGAAGAACGCTCGCCTCGCCGAGATCGGCGCGCTGTCGGCGAAGATCGTCCATGACCTCGGCAACCCGCTCGGCGGGCTGTCCATGCAGGCGCAGCTGCTCCAGCGCCAGGTTTTTCGCGGTGACAACGGAGAAGGAATCCTCAAGACGCTCACCGAGATGATGTCGACCGTGCGCTACGTGGACTCGTTGATCCGCCAGTTCCGCGAGTTCGCGCGCGGCCACCAGAAGCTGGAGCTCGACACGATCGACCTCGGGGCCTTCGTCGAGGAGCTGGCCCGCGCCTGGGAGCCGCAGGCGGCTTCCAAGGGCGTGGCGCTGCGCCGTAGCGTGGTCGCGGGAGTTCCGTCGCTGCGGGCCGACCGTGCCAAGCTGCGGCGCGTGCTCGACAACCTGGTGAAGAACGCCATCGAGGCGATCGACGGTCCCGGCGGCGAGGTGAGCATCGAGGTGCGGTTCGTCGAGCCGGGGAGCGTCCGCCTATCGGTTGCCGATACCGGGGCGGGGATCCCGCAGGAGGTGCAGATCTTCCGGTTGTTCGAAACGACCAAGCCGGACGGTACCGGCCTCGGCCTGGTGGTCTCGCGCGAGATCGTGCTGGCGCACGGCGGCGGGATCGAGTTCAGCCGAGTGGAGCCCCGGGGGACCGTATTTCACGTCGACTTGCCGGTTGGCGGGCCGACCACGTGAGGGTCTTGCTCGCGGGCCTCGACGACCGGCGGTCCGCGTTCCGTCAGGGAGCACTCGGGCCGCAATACTGGATCGGAAGGACACACGCCGAGGCACCCGGCGCGGCAAGAACCGTGCGCGACGGGGCAATTCCGAGCGGCATGCGGCTTGCGAATCCCGGTGGCGGAGGCATCGCCATATGACGAAGCAAAGCATCCACTCCTTCTTCCGCGCCGACCACGAGCGGCTGCGCGGGCTCTTCGCCGAGTTTCAGGAGCGGAAGATGACGGATTTCCCCGCCGCGAGGCGGGCGTTCCAGGGTTTCGCGGTCGGCCTGCGACGACACATCGTCTGGGAAGAGGAGATCCTCTTCCCGCTGTTCGAGGCCAAGACGGGCATGAAGAACGGCGGCCCGACGCACGTGATGCGGCTCGAGCACGTCGACATCCGCGGCTACCTGAGCGCTCTCGAGGAGAGGGTCGCCCGCGGGGAAACCGACGGCGGAGGCACCGACAGCCAGCTCATGCAGCTGCTGTCCGAGCACGACGGCAAGGAGGAAGGCATCCTCTACCCGTCGATCGACATGCTCATCGGCGCCGACGAGCTGGCCGAGGCGTTTCGCAGAATCGAGGCCGTCGCCGAGCCGGCCTCGGGGTGCAGCTGCTGTAGCGGCTGAGCGCAGCGGCCCGTCGAGCGGCTCGCGCGGCCGGGCTCCCGCTCCCGGCGGGCCGGGAGCCGCCGGTGCCGGGCGGATCCGGTCCGTCGCCAAGGAGGTACCTACGATGACCAGCGGAAGGCTGCTGGCGATCACCACGCAGGACGGCGTGCGCCTGGTGCGGCTCGCGCGCGAAGAGAAGCGAAACGCGCTGTCGATCGCGATGCGCGACGAGCTCGAGGCCTGCTTCACCGACGCCGAGCGCGACGCGAGCGTTGCGGTCGTCGTCTTGACCGGCGGCGAGCGCGTCTTCTGCGCCGGCTTCGACCTCGAAGAAGTGGTCGCGACGCGCTTCGAAGCGTTCCGCCACCGCGTCCGCGAGTTCAACCGGGCGGTGTTCGGGTTCACCAAGCCGCTGGTGGTCGCGGTGAGCGGCGCCGCGATGGCCGGCGGCTTCGACCTGGCGCTCGCCGGCGACTTCCTGCTCGCCTCGGAGACGGCGCGCTTCGCACACCCCGAGGTCAACTTCGGCGCCGCGCCGACCCTGGCCCCGCTGTGGACCCGCATCGGCCTCGCCCGCGCCACCGATCTGGTCATGCGCGGCAGGACGGTCGAGGCCAGCGAGGCGCTCGCCATCGGGCTGATCGACCGCCTGGTTCCCGCCGCGCGCCTGATCGACGAGGCGATGGAGCTCGCGCGCGAGCTGGCGGCGAAGCCGCCGCAGACGCTGCAAGCGGTCAAGGCCGCCGCCCGGCGGATCGCCACGCTCGACCGCCTCGAGGGGATCCAGTTCGAGGCGGAGAACGCGGCCCGCGCGCTGTTCGATCCCGCCAACGTGTCGCGAGCCGCGGGGTACTTCCGCAGTCTCGGCGAAAAGAAATGACGCCGCAGGGACGGCGGCGCTGAATCCGGACGCTGCGCCCCTCGCGTCTCCTCGCCCTGCTCCGCCGGGAAATCCGCCGTACCCGTCGCCCACATCCCGGCGCCCCACCACTACCCGCGTCGCAGACCGCAACGGCGTGGTGAGATGCCACAGTCGAGGGCGGGAAGAACGGCGATCCGCCGCTTTTCCCCGTGGCATGGGCCGTGCTTCGTCGTGTCGGCAGCATCGAAGGGGCCGAGGAGCACATGAGCTCTCGGGGAGCATTGGACGGCATCCGCGTGCTGGAGTGCGGAGAGCTGGTCGCGGCTCCGTACGCGGCCAAGCTCTTCGGCCACCTCGGCGCGGACGTCGTCAAGGTCGAGCCGCCGGCCGGCGACCCGCTGCGGCGGCGGGGCCCGTTCCTCGCGCGGCAGCCGCACCCGGAGCGCGGCGGGCTCCATCTCTATCTCGACCAGGCGAAGCGCGGCGTGGTGATCGACCCGTCGCGATCCGCCGACCGCCGGCGCCTGCGCAGGCTGGTCGCGGCCGCCGACGTGGTGATCGCCGGCGGCTCCCCCCGCGCGCTCGAGGAGCGCGGCCTCGGCTACGCCGGACTGCGCGAGATAAACCCACGCATCGTCGTCACCACCATCGCGCCGTTCGGCCTGAGCGGACCGCGGCGCGACTGGGCGGCGACCGAGATCGTCGAGGCCGCGGCCGGCGGCTGGCTCCACGCGAGCCCCGGGGGGCTGCGCGACCCGGCTCTGCCCCCGCTCAAGGCGTTCGGCCAGCAAGCCGATTTCCAGGCCGGCGTGCACGCGGCGATCGTCACGCTCGGCGCGCTGCTCGCACGCGAGCGCACCGGCCGCGGCCAGCACGTGGACGTCAACGTCCAGGCGGCGATCGCCTCCAACCTCGAGATGGGCTTCGTGCACTGGACGTACGCGCGGCACGTCGTGTCGCGTCTCGGCCAGCGCGCGATCGGTCCCTGGGGCATCATCCGGCTCGCCGACGGCCCCTTCTTCGTGGTCTGCGTCGCGGAGGACCACTGGCAGCGGCTCGTCGACTATCTGGGACGGCCGGAGTGGTCGCGATGGGAGATCTTCTCCGATCGTCTGATGCGCGCCCGCAACGCGCTCGTGCTCATGCCGCTGCTGGAGAAGGCGCTCTCGCACCTCACGTGCGCGCGCGCCCACGTCGAGCTGCAGAAGCGGCGCATCCCCTGCTCGCCGATCTTCGACATGGCGATGCTGCTTCGCTCGGAGCACCTGCGGGCGCGCGGCTTCTTCGTGGAGCTCGACCATCCCGACGCGGGCCGCCTGACCTATCCGGGAGCGCCGTTTCGCTTCTCGCGGACTCCCTGGCGCGCGGCCGCGGCCGCGCCGCGCCTCGGCGAGCACACCGCCGAGGTGCTCCGCGAGTGGGGCGGCCGGCGCGCGGGCAAGACGACGCCGGCCGCTCCCCGGCCCGCCGCGGACGAGGCGCCGCTGCGCGGCGTGCGCGTGGCCGATTTCTGCTGGGTCTGGGCAGGAGCCGCCTGTACGCTGCAGCTCGCCCACCTCGGTGCCGAGGTCGTTCGCGTCGAGGCGGCGGGGCTTCCCGACATCACCCGGCTGATCCCGCCGTTTGCCGACCACCGGCGAGGCGTGAACCGCGCCGGCTACTTCAACCAGTACAACCAGGGCAAGCAGAGCATCGGCCTGAACCTGAAGCATGCCGACGGCCTGGCGCTCGCCAAGCGCCTGGTCGGCGCGTCGGACGTGGTCACCGAGAACTTCGCCGCGGGGGTCATGGACCGCATCGGGCTCGGCTACGAGGAGCTGCGCCGGATCAAGCCGGGCATCGTCATGATCTCGCTCTCGGGCTTCGGCGCGACGGGCCCGGCGCGGGACTACGTCGCCTACGGGCCGGTGCTGGTGCCGATGATCGGCCTCGCGTCGCTGTCCGGCTACCCGCGCGGAGAGCCGAGCGAGGTCGGGATCTCGTACGGCGATCCCAACGCCGGCCTGCACGCCGCGTTCGCCGTGCTGGCGGCGCTGCGCCACCAGCGGCGCACCGGCGAGGGCCAGTACGTCGACATGTCGCAGTGGGAGGCGGCCGTAGGTCTCACGGCGGAAGCGCTCATGGAATACGCGATCGGCGGGACCCAGCCGGCGCGGCAGGGGAACCGCGACGCCATCGAGGCTCCCCAGGGCGTCTTTCGCTGCGCCGGCGACGACGAATGGGTCGCGCTCGCCTGCTGGAGCGACGAGCAGTGGCGGCAGCTCGCCCGCGCCATGGGCCGCCCGGACCTGGCCGCCGACGCCTACCTGTCGACGGCGGCCGGACGGAAGCGCAGCGAGCAGATGCTCGAGGCGGCGATCTCCGAGTGGACGGACTCGCGCTCGGCCGAGGAGGTAGCGCAGATCCTGCAAGCCCGGGGCGTGCCGAGCTATCCCGTGCTCAGCAATCGCGGGCTCGCCGAGGACGTGCAGCTCGGCACGTGGGGCGCGTTCGCCGACCTCGACCATCCGGAAGTGGGCGTGCGGCGCCACGTCGGCGCGCCCTGGCGCTTCAGCGAGTCGGACGTCCGCGTGCGGCGGCCGGCGCCGCTGCTCTACGCCGACACCGATGCCGTGCTCCGCCGGCTTCTCGGCTGCGACGACGCAGAGATCCGCGGGCTGCGCGACTGCGGGGCGATCGCCTGAGCTGAGAGCCGAGACGCGGGGAAGCCCGGCGGCCGGATTCTGGCTACGGCGCCGACAGGCAGCGCCGCACCGCGCGCGGGATCTCCGCCAGCGAGCGTACCCGCGACACGGTCCCGCTTCCCGCCGCGGCCATCCGCGCGCACAGCGCCGGGTCGCCGCCGGGCAGCTCGATGACGTGCAGCCGGCGGAACTGGCGGACCAGCGAGAACGGCGGCGGCCCCGTGTTCAGCCAGCCGTCGCTGACCAGGATGCCGATGCGATCCTGCCCGCGCGCCCTCGCCAGCGCGGCGAACCCGGCCTCCAGTCCCGCGGCGATGTCCGTGCAGCCCTGCGAGCGCATCTCGAGAAGCTCGCGCAGGATGTCGTCGCGCAGCGCGCGCCGGCCGATTCCGCGCATCACTTGCGCCTCTTCCGCGAAGGCGATCACGCCCCATTCGTCCTCGGCGGGCAGATCGAGCAGCAACGTCGCCGAGGCCAGCGCGGCCGACACGGCCTTCGAGCCGCGCATGGAGCGGCTGCGGTCGATCATGACCACGTAGGCGCGGCGGCGCGGCAGGCGCTCCGCCACGATCAGGTCGGCGTAGTCGGCGATCGCGCTCCAGGGGGATCCGGGCGCCGACCCGAGCCGCTTCTCGACGGTCGCCTCGATGTCGATCTCGTCCGACTGGAAGCGGTACGGCGCGGGCGCCGGCGCGCCGTCGCGGCGCTCGACGCGGGGCGCGCCGCAGCGTGCCATGCGCAGCACCAGCCGGATCATTCCCTCGAGGTGCTGGCGGCGCGTCTCGGCATCCAGGCTGTCCCAGGTGAGCAGCAACAGCTTCTCGTGGGAGACGCGGTGCGCGTTGCGCCGGAGCACCAGCCGATGCCGGCCCATGGCCTCGGCCACGCGCGTCGGGGCGATCTCGGCCAGCGAGACGACTTCGTCGAGCGCGCCGCGGCCGAGCAGCTCGTTCGCCTCACGGTCGAGCGGGGCGTCGAGATGGTGGTGGTGGTCCTGCGGCGTGCCGGGATGATGCGCCAGCAGACGGTGCTCGGCCTCGCTGAGAATGCGCCGCGGGGCCGGGCGCTCGATCATCCCCTGCTCGACGTCGTCGTCGACGTGCGGCAGGTCGGGCGCTAGGAGGTCTCCCCCCCGCCGAACTTTTTTTTTACCTCGGCATCGGACGGACCGGCGGGATCCGCGTCGCACGGGCGCAGCTCCTCGACGACCCCCTGCCAGATCTCGTGCAGCACCTCGTCCACCGTGCGGCTGCTGGTCTCGTTGAGCCACACCTTGTCGCGCAGGGCCATCACCGCCGCGTCGAACAGCAGCTCCTCGCCGCGCACCCCGCCGTCGAAGCCGAGCAGCTGGCGCGCGATCAGCACCATGTCGATGGCGCCCCGTACCGACGCCCCGAGCCGGACGTCCTTGTGGCGGCGGGTGCGCCGCACCATCTCCACGGCGGCGCCGACCGCGCCGCGATCGCCGTTGCCCGCGTGACGCTCGACGATCTCGATCTCCTCCTCCCTCGTCTGGTAGTCCATGCGCATCGAGCAGAAGCGATCCCGCAGCGCGCGGCTGACGCGCGTCGTGGCGATGTCGTCATGCGGGTTCAGGGCGGCGACGACGCGGAACTCGGGCTTCGCCGCCACCGCGCCGAGGCGCGGGATCGTCAGCTCGCGCTCCGAGATGGCGGTGATGAACACGTTCGTGGTGTCGTCCGGGAGCCGGTTGAACTCCTCGACGTAGAGGATGGCGCCGTCGATCATGGCCTGGGTGAGCGGACCGTGCTGGAAGTGCTCGCGACGGTAGCCGCTGGCCAGAACCTGCGCCGGGTCGAAGTGGCCGAGCAGCTTGGCCGCGGTGAGATCGCCGTGGCCGGTCAGCGAGATGAACGGCACCCCCATCTCGCGAACGATGCCCTTCAGGACCGTCGACTTCGAGGTCCCGGGAGGCCCCTCGAGCAGGACGTGGCGGCCGCTCAACAACGCGGCCAGCAGCATCCGGGTCTCGTCGCGCCGGCCGACGAAATGACGAACGACGCGGGAATGGAGCTCCTGCGGGGCCGGGCGTTCGGGCCCGATCGGCAAGTCCGTCTCCCCGCTCACGCGTTCGCCGGACCGCTCTTTCCGCGGCGCGGCAGGCCGATCAGCTCGCGATACTCGTCGCCCGTGGCGACGGTGCGGCCCATCAGCTCGGCGATCCCCTTGAACATGCGGAAGTGATCCGCGTTCGAGCGGATGAGGTCGTCCTTGTGCGGGTAGCGCCAGACCGTGTCCTCCATCCCGACACGGACGTGGAGGCCGAGCAGCATCGCGAAGATCGCGAGATAGCTCGAGGCGCGTCCGGCCGCGCAGACGATGATGATGGACTCCCGATCGATGTCGTAGATCAGCTCGGTGAGCCGCATCATGCCGCTCACCATCTGCCGCGGGTTGTGCATCGGGCTGCCGCCCGGGAGCGTCGGCAGGATGATCCAGTAATAGGGCTTCTCCAGCAGGCCCGTCTTGATCAGGTAGCGGTAGGCGTTGTCGACGTCGCCGTCGTCGTACACCGCGATCTGCGTCTTCACGCCGAGCTCCTGGCAGAGGCGCGTCTTCTCGATGATCACGTGTGGCGGCTTGGCGAACAGCGTGTCGCCGCAGAACGACGCCGTGGTGTTGATCGGCGTCACTTCCAGCAGCCGATCGCTCAACACCGAGACCATGTTGTCCCACTCCCCTTCGAAGAACGGCACCATGCAGCCGTCGTACACCGGTTCCGGCATCTCCTTACGGAGGGGGTCGATCACGCGGTGGAACAGCTCGGGGTCGAGGACGTTGTAGCCTTCCTTGTTGCGCACGTGCACGTGCACCGTGGTGGCGCCCGCCGCGGCGCACTCGCGCGCCGAAGCGTAGATCTCCTCCGGGGTGATCGGCAGGTTCGGGTTCGCCCGCTTGCTGTAGAAGGCGCCGTTCACGGTCTGGGAGATGACCACCTTCTCCGGGATGTTCCACTTGGGCTGGACCTCGATGTCGCCGTAACGCGAGCTGAAGGGGTCGACGATCTCGGGGAGCCCGTAGGGGATCCAGATGGTCTTGAACTCTTCCTTCTTCTTCCACTCGTCGATGTACTTCCAATCGATCGTGTTCTTGCCGGCCATCGCGATGTCCTCCACGCCGCTCGGTTCAGTCGGCCGTCTCCCCGGGCGACGGGGCCCGCCCGTTGAGAGCGCGAGTCGCCGTGCGCAGGCCGGCGCCGTCGCTGTTCTCCACGAAGGTGATTTTGGTCGGCGCAGGCTCGGGCCCCTCGACCGCATCCTGCCACTTCGCCATCTCCTTCAGCGGCGTCATCGGCCAGAGCGCGGGCCGCGAGGACGCGAGCAGCTCGGGGCCGTAGTACTGCTCGGCGGCGTGACGCACGTCCTCGAGCGACTGGCGGTTCTCCTTGCGGCTCAGCGCGGCGTCCATCTTGTCCTGGTTGGTGACGTCCGGCACCGCCCACAGCGCGCACATGTCGCCGAGCAGCAGGTCGGGGACCTCGAAGACGTCGCCCTTGGCCTCGGCCTTCTCGTGATGGTGCACCGCGGTATTGTAGCCCGGACAGTAGGGATGCGTGACGATCCTCTTCGCGCGCCCGACGCGCTCCTTGAAGCCCGGCAGCTGATGGCTCGGAGCGCAGGCGCAGATGCCGATCAGATGTACCTCGTCGTAGGAGCCGAGGTCGTCTCCGATCAGCGCGCGGGCACCGGCGACAAGCGCGTACTTCTTCTGGGGGTCGACGTGCGGGGGCAGGCTGGGGAAGGTCCAGAAGCAGCCCTGGCAGGCCCCGCCCACGAACTCCCGGACGTTCGGGTAGCGGCTGACGTACTGGTTGACGGCCCGCTTGAACGGATAGATCACGTCCTCGATCCGCTCGCCGAGAACCTCGATCTCGTCCAGGTCGGCCGTCCCCACCCCGTCCTTCATCGCCACCTGCGTGGCGGGGATCTCCAGCGGATGGAAGCCCATGACCTTGCAGGTGACCGCGTTGCAGGCGACGACGTCCTGCGAGGCGATGATGACCTTGGGGTGGCAGACCAGGCCGGCGTGCGGCCCGGAGCCCTCCATCCCCTCGATGCCGTCGATCAGCGTCAGCTTGAGCTTCGACCCCAGCGCCTTGACGACGTCGGTGGTCGAAAACCCGTTGTCGAGCGCGTTCTTGTGAATGAAGGTGCGCATGCGGTTGTGCAGCGCGCCGATCCACCCCTTGATGCCGAGGGTGGCGACCTGCACCGCGTTGGTCTTCATCTTCGGCAGGTGAATGATGACGTCGGCATCCATCAGCGACTTCGGCAGCATCACGCGGGCGAACGACCGGGGATTCGGCACGTCGACCGTGACGTACTCGTCGTTGTCCCAGTTGACCACCTCGTCCGCACCGGCCGCCAGGGCGGCTTCCTTGAGCCCCGTAACGGTGAAGGACAGCTCCGGATCGCAATGCCACCCGGTCTGCTCGCCGAGCTTCACCGAGGAGGCTCCGGCCTCCCTGCACAGCTTGACCACCGCCTTGACGACCGCCGGGTGCGTGGTCTCGGCGTCCTCGGGCTTGGAGGCGTAGATCATGTTCGGCTTGATCATGACCTTGTCGCCGCGCTTGCAGATCTTGCCGATGCCGCCGAGCAGCTCGACGGCCCGCCGTACGGCCCGCTCCGCCTCGCCGTAGCTCTCGCCGCGGGCGATGGCCACCTTGCTCTTCTGCGCTAGGGGGGGGCGCTCCAGAAAGCTACGCATGGCGCTCTCCTTTCAGCCGGGCTGCCGCTCGGAGCCTGGGCCTGGGAGTCGGTGAAGGGATCCGGTTGTCCGATTCGGATTCAAGGCAAGAAACGCGCCAGGCCCACCAAGCCGCCCGCACGCATGGATCCTCCTCCGTCGGCCGGTCTCATGGCACCGTTCGGCACAGTCGGTGTCTCCTTCCGGGCCGCCGCCGGCTCTTCACCACTGCTTGTGCAGGACCCGCACGACCTCCTCGCCGAGTCGCTGGATGCACTCGAGGCTCTCCTCCGGGCTCGGGTAATGGCCCTGGTCGGACCGCGGATTTCGCGTCCGGATGCAGACGTAGTCGGGCCGCAGGCGCTCGGCGACCTCGCCGAGGCGATCGATCCACTGCTGCGGGCCGCCGAGGATGAGGAACTGGTCTTCCAGCTCCTCGACCGGCACCTCGGGTACGTCCGAGGACAGGCCGCGGCTGCGATAGAAGGACATCTCGCGAACCCAGCGGTGGCCGTGCAGCCGGCGCACGGCGGCCTCGTCGTCGCCGATCCAGCCTTCGTAGGCGACGGCGAACTTCCAGTTCTTCTTGCCGAGCTTCTCGGCCTTTTCCCGCCATGGCTCGACGCGCCGCAGGGTCTCCTCGACGGAGGGCGGAAACCACAACACCCAGCCGTCCCAGGCGAGCGCGCGCTCGATGGCCTTGGGCTCGAAGGCGCCGATCCAGATCGGCGGGCGCGGCCGCTGGTAGGGCTTCGGGGTGAGCAGCACGTCGTCCAGCTCGAAGAAGCGCCCCTTGAAGGAGAACCGCTCGTGAGTCCAGAGGCCGGAAATGACCTCCAGGCATTCCTCGAAGCGCGCGCCGCGAGCCTTCACGGGGACGCCGAAGAGACGGAAGTAGTCCGCGTGGTAGCCGACCCCGGCACCGAAGATGAGGCGCCCTTTCGAGAGCTGATCGATCTGGGCGAGCTGCTCGGCGAGATGCACCGGGTGGTGGTAGGTGGGCTGCATCACCGTGGTCGCGAGATCGACGCTGCGGGTGCGGGCGGCGAGGGCCCCGAGCAGCACGACGACGGACGGAAAGAAGGTCTCCGGCCTCGCGTGTCGCTCGGGGAGCCAGATGCCGTCGAAGCCGACATCCTCCGCGAGCTCGGCTTCGTCGAGCAGGTGCTCCCCCGCCCGCGCCACCTCGGCGGAGCCGGGGATCCGTTGGTCGTAGGTCCCGAAGTGGGTATCGGGCATGTAGGCGATGCGCATCGGTCGGATCCCTACTGCGAATGCCGTACCACGAGCCCCGGCGCGATGGCGAAGCCCGGCGCGCCGCGCTCCGCAACCGGCCCTGTGGCGCTCCGCCACAGCGGGCTCCGGCGGCGCGATGCGAAATGCCTCACTGACCGAGGACGCCGGTCCGATGGAAGGTGCGACGGGGATTGCGCGGCCGCGGCGGTCATCGTTCCCGTCAACCCGCGGCGCTGACCTGCGCCGCGCGGATCTCGGCGCCGATGCCGTCGATGGCTCGAGCGAGAGCGCCGACGATTTCGTCGACCTCGGAGACCTCGATCACGTACGGCGGGCAGAGCGCGATCGAATCCCCGAGCGCCCGGACGATGATCCCGTCCGCGAGCATCCTGCGGAACACGCGCACGCCCACCCGCAGCGCCGGGTCGAACGGGCGCCGCGTGCTCGGATCGGCCACCAGCTCCACGGCGGCGATCATTCCCAGACCGCGGACTTCGCCGACCCACGGCTTGTCCGCCAGCTCGCCCCGCAGGCGCTCTTGCAGGTGCGCCCCGATCCGCCGCGCCCGCTCGAAGAGCCGGTCGCGTTCGAGGACGTCCAGATTCGCCAGCGCGGCGGCGGCCGCCAGGGGATGCGCGCTGTAGGTGAAGCCGTGACCGAACACGCCGATGTCGGGGGCCTGCTCCTCGATCTCGGCCCACACACGCGGCGAGATCAAGCACGCCGACAGCGGCACGTAGCCGCTCGTCAATCCCTTGGCGAGGGTGACGAGGTCGGGCTCGATGCCGAAGACCTCGCCGCCGAAGGTGCGCCCGAGGCGGCCGAACCCGCAGATCACCTCGTCGGCGATGAACAGCACGTCGTGGCGGCGGAGCACCTCCTGGACGGCCGGGAAATAGGCCTTCGGCGGCACCAGGACACCACCCGCGCCCATGACGGGCTCGGCGATGAACGCCCCCACGGTGTCCGGACCCTCGCGCCGGATGGTCTCGTCGAGCTCCGCCGCCAGCTGGCTCGCGAACTGCGCTTCGTCGATGCCGGGCTCGCACTCGCGGTAGGCGTGAGGGGCTCGCACGTGCACGAAGCCGGGGATCGGCAGGCCCATGCGCGCGTGCACCAGCGGCAGGCCCGAGGCGCTCGCGCTCGCGACCGTGACGCCGTGGTAGCCGCGATGGCGCGCGATGATCTTCCGTTTCGCCGGCTTGCCGCGCAGCCCTTGATAGAGCCAGACGAGCTTGAACTGCGTGTCGTTCGCGTCGGAGCCGGAGAGCCCGAAGAAGACCCGGCTCATCGGCCAGGGCGACAGCCGCAGGAGCCGGTCGGCGAGCCGCACCGCCGGCTCCGTCGTCATCGAGAAGAACGAATGATAATAGGCGAGCTGTCTCGCCTGCGCGGCGATCGCCGCCACCAGCTCCTCCCGGCCGTAGCCGACGTTGACGCACCACAGGCCCGCCATCGCGTCGAGATACTCGCGTCCCCGCACGTCCTTCAGTCGGATCCCGCGCCCCTCGCGCATGACCAGCGGGCCGCCCGCGGCGTGCTCGGCGATCGAGGTGAAGGGATGCAGATGGGTCCTGCGATCGATATCCTCGAGGCTGTCGGCCATCCCGAACCCCCCTTCGCTACCGCGTGCTTCCCGCCTCGCGGCTCGCAGTGTTGCCGTCCCAGTGGGCTGCCGCGCGACGCCGCAACATCGCGCGAAATTGCTCCGTGGTGCGCGGCAGCACGGTCTTGGCGCCCCAGTCGAAGATCACTCCGTGGCGACGGATCGCGTCGAGGACGTCGATCTCGTTGCGGAGCCACCGCTGGCGGACGCTCTCGGGATCCTCTGCGAGCCAGCCCAGGCGCCGCTCGCGGATCCACTCGCGCTCCCGCTTCGTCGCGCCGAGATCCACCTCGTACTCGCAGACCTCCGGATCGACGGCGCGCACGACGACGCCGTAGTCCTTCTTCGCCCGCTCGATGCTCACGTAGCCGTCCACCACGTCCTCGAGCACCCGCTGCGGATCGCGCTCGAGCGGATCCCCGAGCCCGCCTCCACCCGCCGAAGGCCGGGTGAAGGCGTCTCCCGGCTGGATCGGCACTGCGGAGAACACGGCTCCCAGGTAGCGCTCGGTTTCCCGGCCGGGATTCAGCCATGCGCCGTGAGGGATCGACGGCAGCCCGCCGAGGATCCCCCAGGTCACCGAGCGCGCGCGATCGCAGCAGTAGGAGATCACCGCGCGCTCGGCTTGCATGAGAACGCCGCCCTTCTCCACGCCGCAGCCGCCCCGGAAGCGCCCGGGACCGCCCGAGTCGGTGACCAGCTCGTGCTTCGTGGTCACCACCGGACAGAGCCTCTCCTGTCCCTCGAGCGGCTGGATCGACAGGCCGAGGCCGAACACGGGCGCGGTCGCGTTCGAGCCGTCTTTCGCCGAGCGCGCCCCCCAGCCGCCCGACATCCAGTCGTACCACATGAAGAACGCGCCGTAGCCCGGACGTAGATCCCAGCCGCCGATCAGCAGGTACTCGAGGTTGAAGGAGCAGGCGAGCGCGCGCTCGGGCATCAGGTTCGACCACAGCTCGAAGATCGAGTTCATGACCTTCTCGTAGGCCCCCGAGCAGAATCCGGTGACGGCCACCGGGTGGGGAGCGTTCACCACCGATCCCTCGGGAGCGTAGGCCGTGACCACCCGATAGAATCCGGAGTTCAACGGCACCTGCGGAAAGAACGTCTTCGTGCCGGCGATGACGGCCGAGTACGTCGCCCCGTAGCCCGAGTTCAGGAAGCAGTTGATCGTCGGATGGGATCCCGTCATGTCGTAGTGAATCCCGTCCTCCGTGATCGACAGCTTGACCTTGATCGGGATCATCCCTTCTCCGGCCGTGGGGTCGGCGTCGATGTAGTCCTCGGTCTCCCAGGACCCGCGCGGCAGCTCCGCGAGCTGCGCCCGGACCACTCTCTCGACGTAGTCCTGACACTCGCGGAAGGCTTCCAGGACGGTCTCCTTGCCGTACTTGCGGATCAGCTCGAGCAGGCGCCGCTCGCCGACCTTCGTGGCTTCGGCTTGCGCCCGCAGGTCGCCGAGCCGGTCCTCGGGCAGCCGCATGTTCGCGGCCAGCAGGCCGGCGACGTCCTTGCGGTAGACGCCGCGATCCCACACTTTCACCGGCGGGATCCGCATGCCCTCGCCGTAGTGATCCCGGGCCACGATGTTGAAGGAGCCCGGAACCGAGCCGCCGACGTCCGCCCAGTGCCCGTTCGACTGGAGAAGCGCGATCAGCTCGCCGTCGACGAACACCGGGCGGATCACCCGCACGTCGCAGAAGTGCGTGCCGCCGAGGTACGGGTCGTTGATCAGGTAGACGTCGCCGGCATGGAGGTCGTCGGCGAAGGCGTCGAGAACGGCCTTCGCCGTGAAGTGCAGGGTGCCGACGTGGACCGCGATGTCCTGGCTGCCCTGCATGACGGTGTTCCCCCGGGCGTCGCACAGCGCGTTCGAGAAGTCCCGGCAGTAGATGACGAAGGAGTAGCAGGTCCTGAGGATCTGCTCCGACATCTGGTCCACCAGGTTCACGAACGCGTTCTTGAGAACCTCGAAGGTGACGGGATCGAGTCGTCCTTCCCGGCCTTGCATCGCGCTGCGACCTCCTCGATCGAGACGTCAAAGATGCATGACGATGTTCAGATATTCGTCGACTTCCGCGTCCACTCCCGGAGGGATCGCCGTCGTCGAGTCGAGCTGCTCGACCACCGCCGGCCCCGTCAGCCGCAGGCCCGCCGGCAAGTCGGCACGGCGGTAGAGCGGCGTGTCGAGGAAGCGGCCGGAGAAGCACACCGATCTCTCCCCGCACGGTCTCGCGGCCGGCCGCGACGACTTGGCGAACTTCCGGAAGGCGGGCTTGGGGATCTTGCCGACCGCGGTCACTCGCAGGCCGAAGACTTCCACGGACTGCTCCGGCCTGGAGAAGGCGAATTCGCGCAGGTGCTCGGCGTGGAAGGACGCCAGCACCGAGGAGACGGCTCGCTCGCCGTCGCCGCAAGCGACCGCGAGCGAGCGCCACTGTCCCACGTAGCGCATGTCGAGGTAACGCAGGGTGCGCACCTCCTCGTCGCGCGTCCCCTCCCGCCGCAGGCGCTCGGCGGCCTCGGTCTCGAGGCTCCGGAACTCGCCCTCCAAGCGGCCGAGCCCCTCCTCGCTGGCGGGAACGAGGACGGTCTTGGTGAGGTCGTGGCGGATGTCGACGAGCAGGCAGCCCACGGCCGAGGTGATCCCCGGGCTGAGCGGAACGATGACGGTCGGGATGCTCATCTCGGCGGCGAGATCCGCGCCGTGCAGCGGACCGGCGCCGCCGAACACGACGAGCGCGAACTCGCGGGGGTCGTAGCCCTTCTGGATCGACACCAGGCGCAGCGCGTCGCACATGTTCGCGTTCGCCACGCTGAGGATCGCCGCCGCGGTCTCCACGGCGTCCATTCCGAGGCGCTGCCCGAGCCGGGAGACCGCGTCGCGCGCGGCGCGCGCGTCGAGCGGCATCTCGCCGCCGAGCAGGCTCGGTCCGAGCCTGCCGAGCAGCAGGTTGGCGTCGGTGTTGGTCGGCTCCGCGCCGCCCTTGCCGTACGCCGCGGGACCGGGAACGGCGCCGGCGCTCTGCGGGCCGTTGCGCAGGCTGCCGCCGTCGTCGATCCAGGCGATCGACCCGCCGCCGGCGCCGATCGTGATCAGCTCGATGGCCGGGAAGCGGATCGGATAGCCGTACTCGACGTACCAGTCCTTGGTAATCTTCAGCTCCCCGCCGTGCATCAGGGAGATGTCCGTGCTGGTTCCCCCCATGTCGAGGCCGATCGCGTTGTCGAATCCGCCGAGCTTGGCGATGTGCGCCATCGCCACGGCTCCCCCGGCGAGGCCCGAGGCGGCCACCCGGGCGGCGTAGCGACCGGCGGTCTCGGCCGTCATCACCCCGCCGCCGGAGTGCAGGACCAGGACTTCGTTCTCGTAGCCGAGCCGGCGGAGGTGGCCCGTCAAGCTCGTCATGTACCGGCCGATCACCGGCCCGAGCACGGCGTTCACGACGGTCGTGCTGGTTCTCTCCGGCTCGAAGATCTCCGGCAGGATGTCGCTCGAGATCGTGACCATCGCTCCGGGCAGCCGCTCCTCGAGGATCTGCTTCATCCTGCGCTCGTTGCTGCCGTCGACGTAGGCGTTGACGAAGCACACCGCCACCGACTCGACGCCGCGCCGGCCGAGAATGCGGGCCACCTCGCGCGCCTGCTGCTCGTCGAGCGGGCGCGCGATCGTCCCGTCGTAGAGCGTGCGCTCCTCGACCTCGAACCGGTCGCGACGAGGAATGTACGGGGGAGCGACGTCCTTGTAGGCGTCCCAGAGGTCCGGCTTGGTCGCGCGCCGGATCTCGAGCACGTCGCGGAAGCCCTTGGTGGCGACCAGGCCGGCGCGGGCGAATCGGCGGGTGATCAGGGCATTGGTGCCGACGGTGGTTCCGTGGCTGAACAGCTGGATTTCCCGGACCGGGACGCCGGCGGCGGCGATCGCGGCGAGGATTCCCTTCGCCGGGTCGTCGGGGGACGACGGCACCTTGGTCAGGGAGATCCGCCCACTCTCCTCCTCGAAGACGAAGATGTCCGTGAACGTTCCCCCGACGTCGACGGCGACGCGATAGCGGCTCACGGAAAGCTTCCTCCTCTTGCGCGGAGGCGGTTGCCTGGCACACGATCCATAGCAGAGTTCGTACCAGCCGGCACTTGCCACGGCGGCCGCAGCCGGCATGCGGCGCGCCCCGCGCGTCTCAGCGCTCGCCGCGCGCCAGGACTCCCGAGGACTCGAGCGCGGCGATCCGCCCGGCGTCGTAGCCGAGATGGGCCGACAGGATCTCCGCGTTGTTCTCGCCGAGCACGGGAGCGTCGAGCGGAAGCCGGTCCGGGTAGGCGGAGAATCGCAGCGGGAAGCCGGGAACCTCAAACTCCCCGAGGAACCGGTCCTGGATCGTCCGTACGGTTCCGCGGGCCCGGTGATGCGGGTGGTTCACGGCCTGCTCGATCGACAGCACCGGGGCGTTGGGGATCCGCATCTTGCGCAGGCTCTCCATCGCCGCCTCGATGCTCGGCATCGAGGCGAGCCATGTTTCGATGCGGGCGACCACCTCGTCGCGGCGCTCGAGTCGCGCCGCGCTGGTCGCAAAGCGCGGGTCCTGTACCAGCTCGGGGCAGCCCATCAGCTCGCAGAGCGCCCGCCACTGGTGGTCGAGGAACGCCATGATGATCAGGTACCCGCCGGGGGCGCGGTAGACCCCGGTCGGACAGATCTGCGGATGCTGCGTCCCGGAGCGCTTCGGCTTCACCGCTCCCTTCGAGTTGCTGTAGATCTGCACGTTCAGCTCGTGACAGTGGAAGTAGGCGTCGAGGATCGACACGTCGAGGTACTGCCCCTCGCCGGTCCGCTCGCGGTGCAGCAGCGCGGCGACGATGGCCGCCACCGCGTGGGCCCCGGTGGCGACGTCGCCGAGGCCGAGCATCGGGATCGAGGGCGCTCCGTCCGGGTCGCCGATCATGTGCGTGACCGCGGCGTAGGCCTGGGCGATGTAGTCGTACCCGGGCTCGGCGGACAGCGGGCCCGTCTGCCCGAACGCGGAGATCGAGCACATCACGATCCGCGGATGGATGCGGCGCACGGCGTCGTAGGAAAGGCCCATGCGGGAGATCGCGCCCGGCGCGAAGTTCTCGACCAGCACGTCCACCTTGGGAATCAGCTCCTGGACGAGCGCGAGCCCTTCGGGCCGCTTCACGTCGACGCAGAGACTCTTCTTTCCCCGGTTCTGCTGGACGTAATAGGCGCTCCGTCCGTCCTTCAGAAAGGGAAAATTGCGGGAGAAGTCGCCCGTCGGGGGCAACTCGACCTTGATGACCTCGGCGCCCATCTCGACGAGCAGCCGGGTCGCCGCCGGGCCCGCGAGGACCTGCGTGAAGTCGAGGACGCGGTAGCCGTCGAGCACGTGGCGCGGACGGGTCTGCTGCATGAAGCACCTCCCTCCGCTTCGGCCTCGGCAGCGAGCGGAGCCGAATGCCGTTACGACGATGCCGCACTCGCCGTCAAGGCGGCGAGACGAACATCGTCGATTTCGCCCTCTGCGATGCCAGTGGATCCGGGATGAGGGATGACCGCCCGCCGGTAGGCGTCACTGCACACGCGGCAGGATCTCCTCCTTCAACCGCCTCAAGTCGCCTATGGTTTTCGCCGTCGGTACGCCCTGGAACGGCGGCCACAGGATCGGAAGGGTCAAGCCGGCGTCCCTGTATCGCTTGAGGTTGTCGGTGATCTGCTGGACGGTCCCCATCATCGTCGGCGTCAGCTTGCCTCTCGGGGTCTGATCGGTCTTCTCCCTGGTGATGTCGAACGAGAGCATGCTCGCGAACTCGAGATCGCCGACCGAGCGCGGGCTACCGATCTTCTCCAGCTCCTCCTTGATCGCCGATCGCCACCGGGCGACGTCGTCCGGGGTGTCCAGGCCGCCGATCCAGCCTTCCAGCCCGTACTTGGACACCCGCCTGGCCGCGATCTTGGGCTCGGCGATCCCACCGAAGAAGATCGGCGGGTGGGGCTTCTGGACCGGCTTCACGCCGAAGCCGCATTTCTGGAACGAGGCGAACTCGCCCTGGTACTCGAACAGCTCGTTCGTCCAGATGCCCTGCATGATCTCGATCGTCTCCATGAGGTGCTTGTTCCGCCGTTCGTAGACGTGCGCCGCGCTGGCGGCCTCGAACTCCTCGGGCATCCAGCCGGTGCCGAGCCCCACGTTGATCCGGCCGCCCGCCAAGTGGTCCCAGGTGCCGATCTCCGCCGCCAGCACCGCGGGGGCGCGGTACGGCGTAATGATCACGCTGACGCCCAGCCGGACCTTCTTGGTGAGCGCGGCCAGATAGGGAATCAGCGGCAGGCCGTGCAGGAACTGTCCTCGCGAGACGACCGGCAGGGCCCTGGGGAACTCCTTCATGAAGCCGAACGACTTGCGCAGCTCGCCGCGGTCGGACGCTTCGGGGACCACGATCCGGTCCAGAGTCCAGACCGAATCGAACTCCAGCTCCTCGGCGGCACGGGTGAGATCGACGATCTCGCCGACCGTCACCTTCTCTCTGAAGTTCGGCAGGTAGAGTCCTAGTTTCATCGCCAGCGGCTCGTCGTCATGAGGTGAGGCACCTCCCGGCTGCGGCAGACGTCACCGCACTTTCGGCAGGATGTCCTCTTTCAGTCTCCTCAGGTCGGTCATGGTCTTCGCCGTCGGCACGCCCTTGAACGGCGGCCAGAGCAGCGGAAGCGTCAGACCGGCTTCCTGGTATCGCTTGAGGTTGTCGGCGATCTGCTGAGGCGTTCCCATCATCGTCGGCGTCAGCTTGCCGCGCGGAGTCTGATCGGTCTTTTCCCTGGTGATGTCGAAGAAGAGCATGCTGGCGATCTCGAGGTCGTCGATCGAGCGGGGGCTGCCGATCTTGTCCAGCTCCTGCTTGATCGCCGACCGCCACCGCGTGATGTCCTCGGGCGTGTCCCCTACTCCGATCCAGCCCTCCAGTCCGTACTTGGACACCCGCTTGGCCGCGATCTTCGGCTCGCCGAGCCCGCCGAAGAAGATCGGCGGGTGGGGCTTCTGGACCGGCTTCACCCCGAAGCCGCACTTCTGGAACGAGGCGAAGTCGCCGTGGTACTCGAACAGCTCGTTCGTCCAGATGCCCTGCATGATCTCGATCGTCTCCATGAGGTGCTTGTTCCGCTTGTCGTAGAGGTGCGCGGCGCTGGCGGCCTCGAACTCCTCCGGCATCCAACCGGTCCCGAGTCCCACGTTGATCCTGCCACCCGAAAGGTGGTCCCAGGTCGCGATCTCCGCCGCCAGCACCCCGGGGGCCCGATACGGCGTGTCGATCACGCTGACGCCGAGCCTGACCTTCTTCGTCCTGGCAGCGAGATAGGGAATCAGCGGTAAGCCGTGCAGGAACTCCCCTCTCGAGACCACCGGGAGAGCTTTGGGAAACTCCTTCATGAAGCCGAACGGCTTGCGCAGCCCTTCGTGGTCCGAAGCCTCCGGGACGACGATCCGGTCCAGAGTCCAAACCGAATCGAAATCGAGCTCCTCGGCGACGCGAGCCAGATCGTCGATCTCGCTGACGGTGACCTTGTCCCTGAAGTTTGGCAGGTAGAGTGCGAGCTTCATGGTGAACCGACCTCCTGGTTTGGTGCGCGTAACCGCTCGGGCCGGCGTCAACAGCCGCCGGGGGATTCTCCTCCGCTCTCGCAAGCACGCGACGTGCCAAGGCGGGTCTCCGCCAGGGGAGAGCGCCGATACGGGCGCCATCCGGGGTCTGAGGCTCTTTGCTTCACCGGTGATGCAATCTACATCAGCGCCCAATGAAGTTCTCGGAGCCGCACCGCTCCCTCGCCGAGGCCGACCTCGGCGGGTGAGCCGAACGGCGCCTGCGCTCCGGGAGCGGGGCACCCGCTTCACAAGCTTCGCCCCAGGCGGTGTCCCTCGAAGATCGCCGCGCCGATGTCGCGCGGGGTGACGCAGTCGCCGATCACGTGCACTTCCTCGACCTTGCCCTTGGCTTGCGCCGAGAGGCCGTCTCTGGTCTCCCTGGTCGCGACCAGGACGACGGTTTCGATTCCCGCGAGACGAGTCTCCAGCTGCGGCGCGCACACGTTGAACAGCTCCACCGAGGCTCCGGCGATCGTCTTGACGTAGTGACCGGGAATGATCTCCACGCCGCTCTCCGCCAGCCGCGCGAGCACGTGCGGCAGCGCCATCGTGACCAGCAGATCCCTGCCGATCGACGGCTGGCTGGTCACGAGCGTCACCTTCTTCCCCTGGCGGGCCAACAGCTCGGCCAACCCCGGGGCGACCTGGTTGTATTCCTCGTCGACGACGAGGACCGTCTGCCCCGGTCGTTTCTCTGCTCGCAGCACTTGTTCCGGCGTCAAGACGTGAGGCTGGTTCCATCCCGGGAGCGCCTCCGGAACCACCCCCGAGAATCCGCTGCGGGAGAATTCCGCCCCGGTGGCGATCACGAGCACGTCCGGAGCCGTCTTCTCGACCAGCTCGGGCGTCACCTCGCATCCGAGATGGATCTCGACGTCGCTTTTCGCGATCTGCCGGCTGAGCCAGCCCGTCACTTCCGCGATCTCGTCGCGACCCGGCAGCTTCGCCGCCAGGTTCACCTGGCCGCCGAGCTCGTCGGCCTTCTCGTAGAGCGCGACCGTGTGTCCGCGCAGCGCGGCGACGCGAGCCGCTTCCAATCCGCTCGGACCGCCGCCGACGACCATCACGCGCTTCTTCGTGGTGGCTCGAGTGAGGGTGCCGACGCCCCACTCTCTTTCGCGGCCGGTGGCCGGATTCTGGATGCAGCCGATCGGCCGGCCGCGGAAGAGCCGGCCGAGACAATATTGATTCGTATAGGTACAGGCTCGGATGTCCTCGGCGCGGCCTTGCTGCGCCTTCAGCAGCCATTCCGGGTCGGCGATCAGCGCTCGCGCGACTCCGACCATGTCCGCCTGGCCGTCGGCGAGAACCCGCTCCGCCTCCTGGGGAGTCGCGAGCCTGCCCGGCGTGCACAAGAGCGGCAGTTTCTCGAGCGCGGCCTTGATCGGCGCGGCGGCGAGCAGATTGTAATGTGGAGCGACGTACATCGGCCCGATGCCGATGTGGTAGTTGTGATAGCTGCCGACGTCGACGTCGAGGAAGTCCAGTTGGCCGGCCGCTTCCAGTCTTTGGGCGATCGTCGTCGTCTCTTCGACGCCCAGCCCGCCGGGGAGCAGCTCTTCGCCCACCAGCCGCAGTCCCAGTGCGAGTCTTTTTCCGATGACGCCGCGCACCCGCTCGATGACCTGCACGAGGAAGCGCATCCGATTGTCGAGGGATCCGCCGTATTCGTCGCCGCGCTTGTTGAAGAAGGGAGAAAGAAAGTTTTCGATCAAATAGCCGTGCGTGCCGTGGAGGACGATGCCGTCGTAACCGGCTTCTTCGGCGACCGCGGCGCCGTCGGCGAAGGCTTGGATCATTTCCTCGATTTCCGCGCCGGTCATCTCCTTGGGGATGGTGGACGCATTCGGGACCGGAGACGGCGCGATCGCGGGATGGCCGGTGTCGAAGCAACTCGAGGCCTGTCCCGTGTGCCAGAGCTGGATGAACATCTTGGCGCCGTGCCGGTGAACCCGGGTGGTGATGTCCTTCAAGAGAGGCAGAGCGCGTCTGTCGTAGAGACGCATGGTGGGCACGGGCGCGTACTCGACGGTCGGATGGATGTCGGCGACCGACTGACAGAGCAGTCCCACTCCACTCTTGGCGCGCTCCTCGTAGTACGGCGCCATTTGATCGTTCGGCAGCCCCGTGTCGCGATCCACGTACACGGTGTAGTGGGAGGAGAGGTAGAAACGGTTCTTGACGTGCACCGGCCCGATGTCGATCGGGTTGAATAGGTACCGATACGGCTCTGCCACGGAGCCCTCCATCGAGATCTCGTGCCGTCTCGTTCGGCGGCCGCGACGCTAACACGCCCGGCGGCGCCGCGGCAATTTGACGGCCGCGAGTGACGGCTGCCGATTCGACTGCCGGCGATCGTCGGCGGAAAGCGGCTAGGACGGCTTCGTCTTCCCCAGGCGCTCCCAGTAGCGCGCCGGAATCTTGCTCGGGTCCTTGTAGATGACGAACGAGCAGGGCTGCCGTCCCAGCTCGGCGGCCGGCTCGACGACCACGAACGGGGCCCCGTAGCGCTCGATGTCGACCAGCTCCATCGGCGCCTCGTGCGCGCAGTAGACGGGGAAGTCGGAGCGGCCGTAGGTCATGGTCTGCGGCTTCCCGATCTTCAGGAATCCGTTCGGGCCGTCGTACTTGCCCTCGAGCACGAGGCGGCCGCCGCTGCCGCAGGGGTGCATCTGGATGACGACCTTGTCTTCGTCCTCCTCGATGCGCAGCGGCTGAAGGTGCCCGCGCAGACCGGCGACGAACATCTTGATCCGATGGCGAAGCTGCTCGGCACCCTCGGGAAACTTCTGCCGGGTCGGCAGCCACCAGGCGCGCACCCCGTCGGTCATGATCTCCTCGAGGACCTCGTCGCCGAAGCGGCGGCCGATCGCGCTCAGCATCGCCGTGCTCCAGTCGCGGTAGAGATCGTGCATCGAGACGAACTCGTTGTACATGCGCTCGGCGATCTGTTTCGCGTTCTCCGGGTCGCCGGCGTCGATCGCCTCCTTCAGGCGATCGACGCTGCGCTTCTCCATGTCGCGGAGCTCTCGTTCCGAGAACAGGCGTTCGTTCATGAGCTTCCTCCGTGCCCGCTCCGCGTCAGAAGCGGGGCAGGATCTCCTTCGCGAAGAGCTCCACGGAGCGCATCGCGTCCTCGCCGTGGATCCCCGGCATGTGCATCCAGCAGATGATCTCCGTGGCGCCGAGCTCCGTCACGCAGTTGCGCAGCGACTCGTAGACGGAGTCCGGTTCGCCGATCGCGTAGCGCCCCTTGAGCGCTTCGTAGGTCGCCTGCTGGCGGTCGGTGATCACCCGCCCGTCGTCGGTGCGCAGCTCCCGCTCGCCCTGGGCGGACTTGGCGCCGTAAAGCTCGCGGTAGAGGTAGCTCACCGCCGGAGCGGCGATCTCCTCGGCCTTCCGGCGGGTCTCGGCCACGAACACCTGCCGGATCACCGGCCGTTCCGGCGGCCGGAAGCCGACCTCGCTCGCCGCCTCTTCGTAGATGCGGAAGTGCTCCTTCAGCTCCTCGATCCCGTGCCGCGGCGAGGCGACCAGGACCGCGCGGCGGCGCGCCGCCCGGCGGATCGAGCCCGCGGCGGAGACGCCGTACCAGATCGGCGGGTGGGGCTTCTGCACGGGCTTCGGGGTGAGACACGCGTCGGGGACCCGGTAGTAGCGCCCCTCGAACGAGAAGCGCTCCTCTCGCCAGGCGAGAGTCATCAGGTCGAGGCACTCTTCGAGCCGTCCCACCCGCTGGTTGCGGGGAACGCCGTGCGCCGCGAACTCCTCGCTCACATAGCCCGGAGCGACGCCGAGGACGAATCGGCCGTTGGCGACGTTGTCGAGGACGGCGACATCTTCGGCGAGCTTGAGCGGAGCATACATGGGGACGAGCAGCACGGCGGTCCCGACCCGCATCCGCCGGGTCACGGCGGCGGCGGCGCCGAGCGCCACCAGAGGCCCGGGACAGAGACCGTCTTTCTGCACGTGGTGAGAAACCTGGAACGCGGAGACGTAGCCGAGCTCCTCGGCGCGCGGCAGGCAGCGCAGCATGTCCTGGTAGGGCTCGTGCCACGGGATCCCGCTCTCGGGAGAGACTTGGTGGGCGAACAGCAGACCGAATTTCATCGCGTACCTCCTCGCAGCTTCTCGGGGTGAGACGGCCGGACCTCTCGACCGGCTACGCGGCGCGCGCGAGGACCGGCTCGGCGAGACAGCCCGCTTCCTCGAGCGTTCGGCGCACGCCGCGCGCGACGTCGAGGGCGTTCGGACCGTCCCCGTGGACGCAGATGCTCTCCGCGTCGAGAGCCACGGCCGTGCCGTCCTGCGCGAGCACCTCTCCGGCGTCGACGTAGCGGCGCACCTGGGCGATCGCCTTCGCGACGTCCGTCACGTGCTTGGTGCGTTGGATGATGAGCGAGCCGTCCGCGGCGTACTCGAGGTCCACGTAGATCTCCCCGACGACGCGGCCTCCCCGCTTGCGCACCGCCCGGGGAAGCGCCGAGTCGGTGGGCGCGGGCCAGTAGAGGATCGGTTCCGGCGAGAGCGAGGCGATCGCCTCCGCCACGGCCTGCGCCAGCTCCTCGTCGGCCTTCAGCACCGAGTAGAACGCCCCGTGCGGCTTGACGTGGTGCAGCCGCATGCCCTCCACGGCGAGCGCCGCCTGGAGCGCGCCGACCTGATAGACGACGTAGGCGTACGCGTCCTCCGGCGAGATCTTCATCGCCCGGCGGCCGAAGCCGAGCAGGTCGGGAAGCCCGGGATGCGCTCCGACGACGACGCCGCTGCGCTTCGCGAGGCGGACCGTGCGCAGCAGCGTCACCGGGTCCCCGGCGTGAAACCCGCAAGCCACGTTCGCCGTCGTCACCAGCGGCAAGAGCGCGGCATCGTCGCCCATCACCCAGTTGCCGAAGCTCTCGCCCATGTCACTGTTGACGTCCATTCGTCGCCTCATGGGATCACTCCTTTCCCGGGGCCGATCCGTCGTCTCACGGCGTTACTTGATCGCTTGCGGGTTGATCGGCGAACCTACGGCTCCCGTGATCGGCAGCGGCGGCGCCACGAAGAAGAACTCGTAGACCCCGTCGGCCGCGCAATCCTCGGCGAGCCCGTCGAGGTCGAAGATCTCTCCGACGAGCACGCCGGTGTGGACCAGCGAGACGCAGTGGATCGGCTGAAAGACGTCCGGCGTCTCGTTGGGAATCACCTCGGTTCCCCAGGTATCGGTGGCGTAGCCGGCGATCTCCTTGCGGTAGATCCACTCGGCGCAGGAGAGGCTGAGCCCGGGGGCTTCTCCTCCGTTGTAGCCGGTCCAGCTTCCCCGGCTCCTGCACATGGCCACCTGTCCCGTCCGCACCAGGACGACGTCCCCGCGCCCGACCGTCACGCCCGCCCGGGCCGCCGCCGCATCCAGCTCATCGGGGTAGATCGCTTCCCCCGGCTCGAGCCAGGCCTGCTGGCGAAGCCGCGGGATGTCGAGCAGCACCCCGCGGGTGGCGATTCTGTTGCGCAGCGGCACGATGCTGTTCCGCCTCGCTCCGCTGCTGTCGACGAGCGCCGGCAGGCCGCCGTTGTACATCTTCCCATCGAAGAAGATGTGGGCGAGCGCATCCCACTGGGTCGCGCATTGCAGCGGCATGATCACGGCATCGTCCGTGTAACGCAGGGCCGCGATCCATTCCTGCGCTCCCGAGACGACGTCCCCTCCGTCCTGCATCATGTAGTGAATGGGATTCGTCCTCCCGAACTCACCCGTCTGCGGACCCCGGGAATCGAAGGGAATCGCCAGGCTCAAGATCTTCCCCGTCCGCGCGAGCCGCGCGGCCGACGCGACCTTGTCGGGAGTGATGAAGTTCACGGTGCCGAGCTCGTCGTCGTCGCCCCACCGTCCCCAGTTCGAGAAACGCTTCGCCATCTCGCGAACGTCGCCGATCGTGAACGAGAGTTTCTTGCGCGTCATTGCCGTCCTCCTCGTGAACGAGCCTTCGCGCGGGCCGGGCCCGCGCAGATCATCCCCACAGTCGCTTCGATGCGAGATCGGCGCCCTCGCGAAGCGCGCGGAGCTTGGCCCAAACGACGCTCGGCGCCACCATCTCCCAGCCCGCGAACGTGCCGAACCCGCAATCCGCGCTGGCGATGACCCGGCTCCGGTCGCCGACCGCATCGACGGCCCGCAGGATGCGGTTGCAGACCAGCTCCGGGTGCTCGACGAAGTTCGTCTTCGAGTCGATCACGCCGGGGACGAAGAGCATGGAGTCCGGCAGCGGGTGCCGCCTCACGACGGCGATCTCGTGCTCGTGACGCGGGTTGGCGAGCTCGAGGGAGAGCGCACCGACGCGGGCGCGGTAGAGGATCGGAAGAATCTCCTCGAGCGGCACGTCGTAGACGTGCGGTCCGTCCCAGTTCCCCCAGCAGACGTGGAGGCGCACGCTCTCGCGCGGAACCTTCTCGAGAGCCCGGTTGATGGCCTCGACGTGAGCCTCGACGACCTCGAGAAAGCGCGACAGCGGTTCCTTCTGGAAGAGGCCGACCCGCTCCATCGCCAGGTCCGGACAGTCGAGTTGCAGCAGCAGACCTTTCGAATGGATCCGCTCGTACTCCTTGCGCATCTCGCGGGCGACCGCGTTCACGTAGCTCTCGTGCGAATCGTAGTAGGCGTTCAGCAGGGTCGTCGCCACGATCCCCGGCGAGGCGGCGGTCATGAACAGCTCGCGGTAGCGCCCCGCATGCGGCCCGGCCACCTCGATCAGCAGGCCGCACTCCCGCTCCGCTTCGCTCAAATCCGGGTAGTCGATCTCCGCCACGGCCTGCGGCGCGTCGAAGACCTTCGAGGTGGCCATGCCGCGCTTCTGCCAGAGCTCCGCGTAGTCGGGAAACTCGACGAAGTCGCGGAAGAACGGGCGCGGACTCCGCCCGCCGAAGCCTTTCAGCCGCAGCCCCACGTAGGTCTGAAACCCGACGCGCGGCTGCTCGCCGTCGTTGATCACGTCGACCCCGCAGGCGACCTGCTGTCCGACGACGTGCCGCACCGCCGTCCGACATTCGCGCTCGAGCGCCGCCCGGTCGATCGCTTCGCCGCGCTCCTGGTGAATCAACAGGTCGCTCAGCGCTCGGCTGCGGGGCAGGCTGCCGACGTGAGTCGTCAGGATCCGGTCCACGCTGCGCTTCATCGTGCGCCCTCCTGTCCGCCGCGCGCTTCGCTTCCTCGCACGCCTAGCCGAAAGCACGGTCGGACCGCAAGGCGCGCCGTCTTCTCGCGCGATCGCGCCGCCTGGCGTCGCTCGCCTCCGTGCCCGGCGGGCGCCCGCATACCGCGAGGCGATACGATCGGAGATGCGGCGACCGTGAACCACCGGCGACGAATCAAGCTGGCTGCTCGGCGTCGGGTGCGGCGCCTGGTTGGGCGGGCCGTTACGCCGCGACGAACCGCGCGATTGGCACCCGACGCCTCGAGGCGCCGCACGGGCGCATTGCTAATCCTGTGTCACGCCTCCCGGCCCGCAGAGCGGGCCGAGGAGGCCCGCCGGCGACACCCTCCCGGGACCGCGAGGAAATCGGCGGCGGCCGAGGCACGAGCGGCCGTCCTGTTTTGACCCCTATTGCCATTTCTGGCAAGATCGCCCGTCGTGGCAACCACGAAGGCGGCGGCGCTTAAGCCGGTGCGCTGGATCGCGAGCAGCAGGGCCGACCTTGGAGAGTTGCCGCAGGAGGTTCGCCGGAAGGTTGGATACGCTCTCTACTTCGCGCAGCGCGGCGAGAAGCACGAGGCCGCGACGGCCCTCAAGGGCTTCGGCGACGCGGCCGTGCTCGAGGTCGTCGAGGACTGGGACGGAGACACCTACCGCGCGGTCTACACCGTGCGTTTCGCGGGGGCGGTCTACGTGCTGCACGTCTTCCAGAAGAAGTCGAAGCGCGGCGCCGCGACGCCGGCGCGCGACCTGGCGCTCATCCGCTCGCGGCTGAAGCTCGCAGCGCACGAGGCTCGGAGCCGAAGGGAGACATGATGGAACGCAAGGGAAGGGTCCGGATCGAGGAGGGGAGCGGCAACGTCTTCGCCGATCTCGGGCTCCAGAACCCCGAGGAGGAACTGCTCCGCGCGGAGCTGGTGTTGCAGCTCGTGCGTGCGATCCACGAACTCGGCATCACGCAAACCAAGGCCGCGAAGCGGCTTGGCGTCGACCCGGCGAAGATCTCGGCGCTCGTGAACGGGAAGCTCGCCGGCTTCTCGATCGCGCGCCTCTTACGCTTTCTCACGCTCCTCGGCCGGGACGTGCGAGTGATCGTGTCGGCGCGCGCCGCGGGTCGGCGCCGGCGCGGACGCGGACGGCTTCGGGTCGAAGCGGCCTGACCCCCACTGTGTGCCGCGTGCGTTCTCGGGTGCAACGAATCGTTGCACGTCTTCTGACCCGAGACTCTTCCCTTTGCCGAGCGGGGGCGACGGCGCGTGCGGCGCGGCGGCGGCTCGACCGTCCGGCCGCGCCCGTGCTAGGGCTCGTGATCGGGCTGGCGAGCAACCCCTAACGAGCGAAACGGGAGGTCTCCCATGGATGCGCCTCGCAGACGCTACCGAATGTTCGTCGACGACGAGTGGGTGGATTCGGCGTCGGGTCGCGTGCTCACCTCGGTCAATCCGGCGACCGGCGAGGCCTGGGCGGAGGTTCCGGAAGGCGACGGAGAGGACGTCGAC
>JACPRU010000082.1 GCA_016189835.1 Deltaproteobacteria bacterium
CTCGATGAACCAGTGCGAGTCGGTGAGCTTGTTCTCGACCAGGTTCTTGCCGTCCATGATGATGAGCTTGGACGAGCGCAGGTCGTTGAAGTCGCATTCCGACGTTTGCAGACCGTGCACCCAGGGGTGCCCGGGGGCCTGGTCGCCGTGCCAGGTGTAGTTCGACCAGTTGCGCCCGGCGCGTGCTTCCTCGCGGTCGACGCCGCGGATGCGCGCGTCGAGCAGCGCCAGCGAGTTGTTCAGCCGGTACATGCCGTACTTGCCGATCACGCCGAGCAGCCCCATGCCGCCGCGCATCTTGATCGTGCGCGTGCCGGCTTCGCCCATCGCCTTCACCATCTCGGGCTGGTAGCCCTGGGCGAGCAGCCGCTTGGCGCCTTCCTCGCCGCTGTAGCGGCGGGCGATCGCGTAGAGCGCGCGGGCGATCGAGTCGAAGGCGTCCTCCCAGGAGATCTGCACGAACTCGTCCTGGCCGCGCGCGTCGAACATGTACTTCGAGCGCAGCTCGGCCGTGAGCTCAGGAAAGCCGGCGTCGGCCCAGGCTTTCCACCCCCGCCGTACGATCGGGTGGCGCAGCCGGTAGGGGCCGTAGAGCACACGGTGGAACGTGTAGCCCTTGGCGCACTGGCGGGGGTTCCAGTTGATGCTCGCGTGGTTGCCGTAGAGGTCGGCGTAAGTCTGGTAGTCGTAGGTCTCGCCGAGGCGCACGACGATGCCGTTGCGCACGTGGGCTCGCACGCGGCAGGCGTGCGTGTCGTTCGGCGAGCACACCCAGTCGAAGGAGGAATCGTAGTGGTACTGGTCGCGGTAGATCTTCTCCCAGTCGCGCGTCGGCGAGCCGGCGAGCGGATTCTGGTTCGGGTCGGCGGCGGCGAACAGCCGCAGCGGCAACCCGGCCGTGGCCACCGCGGCGCCGGTGCCGATGCCGAGCCAGCGCAGGAAGTCACGCCGCGTGAGGTCGAGGAAGCGGGAATCGTCCATGAGAGGCCCTCGTCAATCGATCACTTGGCGATCTCGAGCTGCTGCCAGATCGTCACCGACTTCTTGCCGTCGCGGTCGCCGGCCGCTCCGTTCCACACCGCGAATGCCACCGGCACGGTCGTGCCCGGCGCGAGCGTCACCGCCCCGGCCCCTTTGCCGGCGAGCGGCCGGCGGAAGATCACGCGGTAGGAGTCGTGGTCGTAGACGCCGCGGGCGGCGACCGACTGGTCGGCCCCCGGCCGCGCCCGCAGCGTGCCGAAGCCTTGCGCGAACAGCTCCTCGGCGGCGCTCGGCCGGGTCGGATCGGCGACGATGTTGCCGGCCCCCCACGCGGTGACGAAGATGGGGTTGGACTCGAGCGTCAGCGCGTGGCGGTGCGGCTGCTCGAGCGGCGACTTGAGCAGGTTCGGGTAGGAGTCGATGCCGAGGTTCGGGTAGACCTTCTCGAGGTCCTGGAAGGCGGGCTCGAGGTCGGCCTGGCGCTCCGACTTCCACATCCAGACGTCGACCATCTCGCCGGTGCTGCCCATGGCGAAGAACGGCGGATCGGGCGTGCGCGACAGCTCGACGGCGGCCGCGTCGCGGAAGTCCTGGGGCCGCATGGCGGTCGCGTCGTGCGTCACGTCGGTCCACATCAGCAGCAGGGCCAGCTCCTTGCCGTCGTGGAGCGCGCGGACGCTGACCTCCTCGGGCCGGTCGTAGCGCCACCACAGCGGCATGAGGTGCAGGTTCACCGCCGGCGTGCGCGCCCAGAGCCCGGCGTCGGGGTGGTCGGGCAGGGCCTCGACCCGTGTGGCGGGGATCGTGAAGCGATGCATCTCGGCGCGCGCGCGCTGCGCGCTACTCGACAGCGAGCGGACGAAGTGGACGAGGTGCCAGGCGTCGTCGCCGTGGGCCCACTCGCTCATCGGCATCGGGCTGCCCGGCATGCCGGCGACGACGCGGCGATAGATGCTCTCCGGCTCGGAGTTGCCCTTGAAGACGCCGGTCGTCAGATCGCGCGGGCGGATCGGCAGCCCGCTGTCGTCGATCTGAGAGGCGGTGCCGTCGCCGCGCGCCGTGGGGCCGTGGCAGGAGGCGCAGCCGTCGCGGAACAGGGTGGCGGCGCGCGCCTGCGCGCGCTCGTCCCACTTGGGCTCGGGCGGGACGGCGATGATGCCGCTGCCCGGCTTTCCCGCGCTCGGCGGCGCCGCCGCCGGCTTCACCTCGAGCGGCGCGTCGGCGAGAGACTTGACGTGGGCGACCAGCGCCCAGCGCGTGGCCTCCGGGAGATGGGCCCACGAGGGCATGGCCGAGCCGGGCATGCCGCGCGAGATCGTCAGGAAGAGATCGTCGTCGGTCGGCACGCCGTCCCAGGTCGAGACCAGCCGGAACTTGCCGGGGCGAAAGTTCCTCGGTCGCGGATAGAGCAAGTACGCCGCTTCACCGTCGCCGCGACCCTCCGCGCCGTGGCAGGCCGCGCACTGCTTGGCGAATACCTGCTTGCCGAGCGCGAGAGCCTCGGGGGAAGTCGGGGCGCTACCCGCCATAGCGAGCGCGGGAAGCAGCGTGAGAATGCCGGTGAGCGTCAGTCGTTTGGGTGAGGGGCGGCGCCAGCGCATGCGCGGTCGCGCTGCAAGAAAAACGCCAGCGACCGAGTCGTCGCGACGCGTCCTGGGGACTGAGGATCCTGCATCGCCGCGCGCCGCCTGTAACCTTCGGCATCACGAAAACTCACACGGACGGGGGACAGCTGCCGCCAAAGGCGCCAGGCGGGCGTCGGCGAGGAAAAGATTTCGCGTGCTTTTTCCTTCGTCTTCTGGCATGACGCTTGCGGTCTGCATCGCGTCGATGGCCACCGCGGCGCCGTGCGGCGCTCTCCCAGTGAAACCCGAATCGGACCTACGACCCGCAGCAGCGAAGCCGCCGCTCTACTTCAATCTGCTGTTCGAAGAGGAGCTGCTCGAGCTGCGTCCCATCCTCCAGGAGATCGCGCGCCGCCGCGGCGAGGTGCTCGAGGAGTGGCGGCGGCTCTACGGGTTCTATTTCGGCGAGACCCGCGCGCTCGCCGAGCCCGAGTTCCTGCGCATCTACGGCGCGGACCTCGACGCCACCGCCGGCCTGGCGGGCGGTGACTTCCACCGCTTCGCCGCCGAGGTCCACAAGGTCGGCGAGCAGCTCGCCGCGCGCGGCGTGCGCTTCGCCGAGGTGATCGCCTCGATGCACCTGTTCGAGCAAGCGGCCTCGCGCGTCTTCCCGCCGTCGGGGACCTCGCCGCACACCTACGTGGTGTTCGACAAGCTCAGCCACTGCCGGATGATCGTGCTCGCCGAGGCGTACTTTCGCAGCACCAGCGCAGTCGCGGCGACGCGCATCCAAGGGCTCGAGCGCGATGCGGCGGCGCTCTCCCCGGCGGCGCGCACCCGCTTCCACGGTCTGGTCGGCGCCAGCGCGCCGATGCGGCAGCTCTACGAGCGCATCGAGGCGGCGGCGGCGACCCGCGGCACGGTGCTGATCGTCGGCGAGAGCGGCACCGGCAAGGAGCTGGTGGCGCGCGCGATCCACGAGTGCGCGTCCTCGCCGCGGGCGCCGTTCGTCGCGCTCAACTGCGCGGCGATCCCGCGCGAGCTGATCGAGAGCGAGCTGTTCGGGTACAAGCGCGGCGCCTTCAGCGGCGCGGCCACCGAGTACCTGGGGCTGTTCCGCGCCGCGGAAGGCGGCACGCTGTTTCTCGACGAGATCACCGAGATGAGCGCCGAGACGCAGTCGAAGCTGCTGCGCATGATCCAGGAGCGCATGGTGCGGCCGGTCGGCTCGACCAGCGAGGTGGCGGTGGACGTGCGGCTGATCGCCTCGACGAACCGCGACCCCGAGCAGGCGGTGAGCGAGGGCCAGCTGCGCCGCGACCTCTACTACCGGCTGCACGTGAACGTGCTCAAGGTGCCGCCGCTGCGCGACCGCAGCGAGGACGTTCCACTGCTCGCCGAGCATTTCGTCGAGCTGTTCAACGAGAAGCTGCGTCCCACGGTGCCGGTGCTCGGCATCGACCGCGAGGCGCTCGCCGCGCTGCAGCGCTACCCCTGGCCGGGCAACGTCCGCGAGCTCGCCAACACGATCGAGGCCGCGTTCACGTTCGGGCGCAGCGAGACGATTCGCCTGCACCACCTGTGGCCCGAGCTGTCGCACCAGTCGCCGGCGGAGCCGATGGCGCCCCCCGGAGCCCTGCCGACGTTCGCCGACGCGGAGCGCGAGCTGGTGCAGCGCGCGCTGATGACCACGTTCGGCAACAAGGTGCAGGCCGCCAAGCTGCTGCGCATCTCGCGCAAGAAGCTCTACGCGAAGATCGCCAAGTACCGCTTGCAGCGCTGAGCGGCGCCGCCGCCCGGCGGATCAGCCGGGCGCCGCGGGGCTCGCCAGCCCGCGCAGGTAGGCGAGATCGGCGCGCAGGAACTCGTCGGCGGCGTCGACCAGCGCCGCGAACGGCGGCTCGCCGCGCTCCTCCCGGACCTTCGCCCGCAGCAGCCTCGGCCAGCGGCTCGCGTGGCGGGCGAGGAAGTCGATCTGCGCCCGGCGGTACGCGCCGGGGTCGAGACCGCGCTCGAGCGCCGCGGTCTCCTTGAACGTCAGGTAGTGGAGGAACTCGAGCTCGACGGTCAGGTGGTCGGGCAGCTCGCGCTGCTCGGTCGACAGCGACAGGCCGAAGTGGTCGTAGAAGCGCACCAGGTCTTCCATGACCTGCATGCGCGACCCGGCGCGGTACTCGCCCTCGTAGAGCGGAGCGGGCGGGCGGCCCTTCGAGCCGACGTCGAACAAACGGATATACTCGGCTTGCAGGTCGACGTAGCCCCCCGGCCCCGCCAGGCCGTCGTCGGCGAGCGTCAGCCGATAGGGCAGGCCGCTCGCCAGCGCGCGCAGCGAATCCCGGTAGCCGCCGCCGTGCAGAAGCTCGTGAAAGTCCGGGGACGGAAAGCGGAAGGAGCCGGCGAGCAGGCTGTAAAGCCGGCATCGCGCCGCGCTGTCGAGGGCCGCGGGGCTGTGCGAGGGATCGATCTCGATCATCGGCGATTCCCTCCCGCCGTCAGGCGACCTTCACGACCTCGACGCGGGTGTCGCGGTCGGTGACCGAGGGCTGCATGCAGATGAAGTTCGGCCGCAGATGGAACTGCCCGCCGGCCAGCTCGACCGGGTTCAGCGGCGTCGGCATCAGGTTCTGGAAGCCCTTCTGGTTGCGGAACTGGAAGTTCTCCCAGGCGTGGTAGATGACCACCTGGCCGGGCCGCACGCTCGGCGACAGCTTGGCGTGGATCTGGAACGCGTCCACGTCGTTGCGCACCTCGACCGTGTCGCCGTCGGCGACGCCGCGCGCCCGGGCGTCCTCGACGCTCATGTACATCACGGGCTCGCCGCGCTGCTGGCGGAGCATCAGCGCGTCGTCGCGCCACGACGAGTGTATGCTCCAGCGCGTGTGCCCGCCGGTGAGGATCAGCGGATGATCGCCGCCGGCCTTCGGCGGGTCCTTGTGCGTGGGCAGCGCCTCGCCGAGCTCGAGGTAGAGGTCGTGATCGAGGTAGAACTGGATGCGGCGGGTGAGCGTCGGGTAGGGGATCTTCTTGTCGACGTGGAACGTGAACGGCGACACCGTGTCGTCGGCCTTGATCTCGCAGGCGTTGCCGATGCTGGTGCCGCCTTCGCCGACTCCCGTGAAGCGCGCCCAGCCCTTCTTCTTGACCGCCTCCCACTCCACCCCCTCGAGGTTCGTCGACAGCCGCAGCAGGTCGCCGGCGACCTTGTCGTCGTCGGTCTCCGAGTAGGTCCCGCCGTAGCTGAAGGTCTCCCACAGCCGATCGAGGCGGCGCTCCTCGCCGAGCCGGCTGGTGTAGGGCTTCACGCCGCGCGCGGCGGCGCGCTCCTGGATCTTCTTGGCGAGCAGCGCGCTGATCTCCCAGTCCGACTTCGACTCGTGGTAGCTCGGCGCGATCTTCTCGCCGCCGTGGATGAACGGCGCGAGCGGCGTCACCCACTTGTGCTCGGTGCGCTCGTACCAGGCGGTGACCGGCAGCACGTAGTCCGACTGCATCGCGCTCGAGGTCATGCGCGAATCCAGCGTCACGAACGCACGCAGGTTCGGGAAGAAGTGCTTGAAGAGCTGCTGGTAGCCGCGCAGCCGGCGCAGCACGTTGCTGCCGACCTCGAAGACCACCCGCGGCGGCTGCCCGGGCGGCGGGTAGACGTACTGCCAGCGCTTCTCGAGCGACTCGGCGAGGTGCTCCTTGGCGCTTCGCTTCATGTACGGGTCCCACTTCTGGGACTCGTCGGCCAGCTCGAGCAGGCCGCCGTGCACCTGCCAGAACAGCGTGCCGCTGGTCCAGATGCCCTTCGCGTACCAGTCGCGCGCGATCTCGTAGGTGACCATCTCGTCGGAGAAGCCGCGCATCTTGAGCGCCAGGACCTTGCCGAGCATTTCGGCGCGCAGGCGCAGCTTGCCGAGGCGGCCGGCGTGCTTGGCGAACAGGAACGGGTCGAAGCCGTCGTTGACCAGGAACGGAAACGCGCTGTAGCCGGCGCCCTTGCGCCCCATGTGTCCGCAGACGGCGAGCAAGAGGATCATCGCGCGTTCGACGAGATTCCCGTGGTAGAACTTTCCCCAGTTGCTGCTGGTGACGTTGGCCGCAGCCTTGGCGCGGGCGACGTCCCGGGCGAGGGCGCGGATCGTTTCCGGTGCCACGCCGCAGATCTTCGCGGCCTGCTCGGGCGTGTAGTCGCGGTCGAGCTGCTCGCGGAGCCGCTCGAACACTGGCCGCACCTTGACCGGGCCGTCGAGCGTCTTGGCCTCGTAGCTGCCGCGCAGCGCCGGACGGACGTTGCCGAGCGCCAGCGAGCTCATCGGCGGCGCCGCGATCGCGTCCGCCGCCTCGTCGTAGACGTAGAGCGTCTCCTCGCTGCCGCCCTTCTCGAGGTCGCTCTCGCGCAGGTAGCGGTGCGTGTCGTCGCGCACCAGGAAGCCGAGGTCGGTCTGCTCGCGCAGGAACGCCTCGTCGTGGAGATTCTCGGCGAGGATCGTCTGCACCATCGCCAGCGCCAGCGCCGCGTCGGTGCCGACCCGGACCGGGATCCAGGCGTCGGCCTTGATCGCCGAGGCGTTGTAGTCGGGGCTGATCGCGACGATGCGGCTTCCGTGGTAGCGCGCCTCGGTCAGGAAGTGGGCGTTCGGGATCTGCGTGTAGAGCGGGTTGCACCCCCACAGCAGGATCAGATCGGAGTGGAAGTAGTCGTCGGCCGAGCGCTCCGCGACGATCTTGCCGAAGGCCTCGGCCGCGCCGCGGTGGCCGTCGCCGATCTCGGTGTTCATATCGAGGAGCACGTTGTCCATCGACACACCGAGCCGGCACACGCCCGCACCCATCGTGCCGAGCGTGAGCAGCGGCCCGAGGCTCCACACGACCTTGTCCGAGCCCTCCTTCTCGATCGTTTCGACGACGATGTCGGCAATCTCGCCGAGCGCCTGATCCCAGGAGATGCGCTGCCACTTGCCCGCGCCGCGCTCGCCGACGCGCTTGAGCGGCCACTTGAGGCGCGAGGCGTCGTACATGCGGTGGCTGTAGCAGGCTCCCTTCTGGCAGCCGCGGGGATTGAAGTCGGGCAGGCCCTCCTTGGTCTGCGGATAGTCGCCGACCTGCTCCTCGCGCCAGACGATGCCGTCCTTCAGATAGACGTTCCAGTTGCAATGCGCCTGGTACCAGCAGTTGACGAAGTGCGTGGTGCGGCCGACCTTGTCCCACCGCCACTTCCGTCGGTAGAGGTCCTCCCAGCCGCGGTAGGGAACCTCCGCGAGGACCGCCTCCTGCGCGGCGGCCGCGCCGGGCGCGAGGCGGAGGTGGGCGAGCGAGAGGGCGAGGGCGGCGGCGCCGCTGCTCTTCAGGAAGTCGCGTCGCGTGAAGTCGTGCATCGGGCTCAGGCTTTCTTGGCGGTTTCGGCGCTGGTCCACTCGAGGGTGGCCGGGTCCTTGGCGAAGTCGGGGAAGATGTCCTTCGGCCAGCTGTAGACGATCAGCGTGTCGAGGATCTCGGACTTGCCGCCGGCCCGGGTCTTGGCCATCTCGGCCTTCAGCGTGTCGAGGGCGCGGTCGACCGCGGGGCCGAACAGCGAGCGCAGGTAGTCGGCGGGGATGCGCGGCTTCGTCTCGTCGACGTTGCCGTTGGCATCGAGCCGCGGCGGCGCCAGCGGCGGCACGTAGTAGACGTTGGGGTCGGTGCCGTACTCCTCGTGCAGCGGCACGGCGACCTTCCACTGCTTGACGAGCTTGTGGATCGGCCCCTTCTCGTCGTCGAGGTAGCCGACGAAGCGCAGCCGTCCGGGGCACTGCCGGGAGCACGCCGGGGCCACGCCCTTCTCGACGCGCGGGAAGCAGAAGATGCACTTCTGGCTGACCGCGCGCACGTGGTTGAAGTAGATCTTCTTGTAGGGGCAGGCCTCCATGCAGAAGCGGTAACCCTTGCAGCGGTTCTCGTCGATCAAGACGATGCCGTCCTCGGCCCGTTTGTAGATCGCCCGGCGCGGGCAGGCCTCGAGACAGGCCGGGTGGGTGCAGTGGTTACAGATGCGCGGCAGGTAGAAGTAGTACGCGTTCGGGTACTCGCCGCCGCCCTGGTCCTCGTCCCAGTTCGGCCCCCAGGTGGGCGGCTTGCCCTGCGGCGCGAGGTGCGCCTCGTTGCCCTTGCCGCCGTAGAAGACCTCGTCGTAGTTGAACTGCCAGGCTTCGCCGAACTCCTCGTTGGTCGGCAGCTTGCCCGCGCGAGAGGCCCCCTTCACGAAGCCTCCGCCCATCTTCTCCCAGTCGCGCGGCGTGCCCCGCCCGGGCATGGTGTTCACCGTGGCCCACCACATGTGCTCCATGCCCTCTTCGCGCGTCCACAGGGTCTTGCAGGCGATCGTGCAGGTCTGACAGCCGAGGCACTTGTTGAGATCGAACACCATCGCCAGCTGCCGCTTGGGCCGCACCAGCTTGCCGCCGACGATTCTGCCGACGTTGTCTTCCGCCATCGCGAAAACCTCCTCTCGGCTCTCTCGGCCCTCAGGCCTCGATCTCGACCCGGCGCCACTGCTTCGAAAACGCCTTGACGCCGGCGCGCTCGCCGTTGGACCCTTCCCAGATCGCAATCGCCATCTTCACGGCCGACCCCGGCCGGAGCTGCACGGCTTCGGAGGCCTGATCGGGAACGGCGAGCGGGCGCGCGATGACGAGCTGCCAGGTTCCGCCTCGCCACGAGGCGCGGCACACCACGTGGCTCCCCGCCGTGAGACGGGTGGTGCCCAGGCCCTCCGCGACGTTGTTCTTGCCCTGCTCGCCGAAGTCGGCCCGCCAGTACCAGGCGTTGACCGGCTGGGTCTTGCTGCCCATCGTCTGCAGCGGCGCGTCGCCGTTCAGCGGAAACAGCAACGCCGCCCCGTCGGGAAAGACGTTCTGGTCGGAGATCCTGTCGTTGTCGTTCGGGTCGGCCCAGGCGAAGCGGAAGAATACGTCCTCTCCGTTGTGCAGGCTGCTGACGCGAACGCTCTTGACCTTGCCGATCTCGCGCCCCTTCCAGGCCGCCTTGACGTACGGCGAGGGCTGCAGCGTCAGAGGAGTGCCCTTGAGGGCGATGACCTCGGTCGCCGCTCCCTTCCATTCGCCCGCCTCGGGATCGAGCAGAGCGTCTCGGCTCGCCTGCACTTTCTTCACCAGCATGACGGAGCTCCCTTCACTGCGCGTGTTCGTGGGTCTGGAAGGCCGCGACCGCGATGCGCACGCGCTCGCGCGCAACGCGCACGCGCGGGGCGATGGTCGCGATCGCCAGGTGCACCGTGAGAACGCCCGCGGCCAGGTAGGTGAGCCAGAGGTGGACCCAGGCCGACGCGTCCGCCAGCGCCAGCCCGAACCGGTGCTGCTGCCAGAGCAGCAAGCCGCTGGCCGTGAACGTCACCCCCGCCGCGACCGTGAACAGCAGGTGCGCGTACCGCCAGCGCCACGGCGCGACCGCCGCCGCGCCGCCGCGCGCCGAGCACCGCCAGGGCCGCAGCACGGGGCGCAGGAAAGGCACGGTGGCGACGGCGAAGGCGACGCCCACCCAGCAATGAATCGAGCGCACCTGCAGCGCGTAGCCGCCGATGAGTCGCGAGCGAATCGTCGGCGAGAACAGCAACAGGCCGGTGGCGAGCAACCCGAGGAACGTGGCCGCGTGGGCCATGTGGCTCGTTCTCCACATCAGACCCGGCTTGTGGACGTCGCTCATCTCGGCGATCGTCCAATGCACTTTGTGGGCCACCGGCCGCAGGCCGCCGAGTCCGCGCCGCTCGGCGCCATCCACGAGCGGTCTCCCTGGGTGCGGCACCCCCGGTGGATCGAAATGGGGCACTCGGGTTGCCTCCCGCAGACTCACCCGGGGCAGGGCGCTTCACCCCCGTTTGCGCGGTAGAGGCAGGCGCCGGTCGCAGGGCTGGAGCGTCTACGGCTCGCGCAGGCGACCAGAGGATCTGCCATTCGTTCAGCCGCCCGCGGCCGCGCTGGCGACGGCCGCGCCGGAGGACTTCCAGACGAAGGCGCGCACGTCCTCGAGATCCGCGTCGGTGGGCGCGTCGGAGCCGGCCACCGCCTTGCCGTGCTCGCGGATCCAGCCCTTCGCCCATGCGAAGTCGAGCCGAGCGGCGGCTTGCGTCAGGTCGGGGCCCGGTGAGGAGCCGCCGCCGGCGGGGCTGCCGCCGAGCGCATGGCAGGCGGCGCAGCGGGCGGCGAACAGCGCCTGGCCCCGCTCGATCGCCGGCGCGGGGAGAGCGCCGAGGTCGGCGGGCGCCGCCGCGGATCGGCGTCGCTTGCCGAGCCGCAGCACGTAGTCGGTGAGCAGGCGGGCCTCGTCGTCGGCGAGGCGCATGTCGGGCATGGGATAAGTGGACGACGGATAGATCTGCCCGTTCCGGCGCGGATGGCGCAGGAACGCCTCGAGCCACTCCGCGCGCAGCTTCTGCCCGGCGACGCGCAGGTCCGGGCCGAGCGCGCCGCCGCGGCCGTCGCCGAGCACGTGGCAGCCGCGGCATCCGCCGCGCTCGGCGATCTCGAGCGCCGCGCGGTCTCCCTGCGGCGGCCGCCGCGGCCCGGCGGCGAGCGAGAGCACGTAGTCCACCAGCGCCCAGCGATCGCCCTCGTCGATCGACGATCCGAACTCCGGCATCGGCGAGCCGTCCATGCCGCCGGAGATCCTGTAGTAGAGGTCGACGCGATCGGCGCCGCCGCGAAACAGGCCGCCGGTCAGGTTGCGCGCCGGGATCGGCCGGTCGTCGACGTCCCTCAGCGTGGCCGCGGACGGTCCGTCGCCTTTGCCCGACTTGCCGTGACAGCTGAAGCACTCCGCGTCGCGATAGAGCTGCTTGCCGTGCGCGACGCTCTCGCGCGTCGTCGGCGGCGGGCTCGCCGGCACCGGCAGCCGCGGCGGCTCGGCATTGTGCAGCAGACCGGCGAGCGCGAGCACCTGCGCCGCCACCTGACGGCGCTCCGGCTCCGTGAGGAACTCGAAGGGCGGCATGGCCGTGCCGGGAAAGCCGCGCTCGATCGTGCGCAGCACGTCTTCGGTGCGCGGCGGGATGCCCGAGTCGGTGGTGCGCACCTTGAAGACCCTCGCGGTGAAGTCGCGCGGGCGCGGCGAGAGAAACTCCGCGGCCGGGCCGGCACCGTCGCCGCGTTCGCCGTGACAGGCGGCGCATTCTCGCAGGTAGAGCGGCCGGCCCGCTTGCGCGTCGGCATCGGTCAAGGGGCGTGCTCCTCCGTCCTCCGCGCCGGCCGCGGCCGGCCGCAGCGCGAAAGCCGCGAGCAGCACAGTCGCGGCCGCGAGGGCCGTGCGCGGGCGATGGCGGCGGGCGGGCAGGATCATCGCCCGCGCTCCACCAGCTGATCCACGGAGAACAGCTCGTCGGAGACTCGCGATTCGGTGACGATGCGGTTCAGGGCGTTGAGCGCGGACTGGCCGCTCGTGTGATTGACCACGGAGTCGCCGATCCACAGCGGCCGGCGGAGCCGCTCGTTGCCGGGGTTGTAGGCGGGATTCCCGTAGTACGTGAAGATCGTCTTGTAGTGCCGTCCCTGCTTGTCGTAGACGAGCACGTAGGGCGCGACTCCCTGCTGCTCGTCGACGTAGAGGACGCGCTTCGCGTAGGGGTGCGCGGAATTCTTCGGCGTGGCCTCGAGCAGCAGCATCCGTCGCGGCTCCCAAGCGTCGGTGGGATACGCCGTGTTCGCCGCGAACGTCACCCGCGCCGCCTGGAGTCCGAGCGGCGCGAGCACCGTCTTGCGGCCGAGGAATCGCCACTGGTGCGCGCGCACGTATCCCGAGAAGCCGAAGAAATCCTCGTTGAGCAGCTCGCTGCCCATCACCGCTTCTTCCATGGTGGTTTGCAGCCGACGGACCTTGCGGGTCTCGGGCGAGTAGGCGAACTCCACGTCGGTGCCGTGATCGTCGTCGTGGCGGAACCTGATCCGCATCAGGTTCTGCACGTCGAACGGGGCGAGCGCTTGATAGAACTCCTTGTAGAGGATCCCGTCCGGCCCCCAGCGGTCGGCGCGGGTGTCCTCGCGGTGCATGCCGTAGGCGAGCACGTAATAGTACTCGATCTCGCGGATCATCCGCCCGGCGTCGAGAATGCGAAACACTCCCCACGCCTGCGCGGAGTCGTTGGCGTCGGGGTAGCGGAAGTTCCACGCCAGCTTGGCGCCCGCCTGCGGGTCCGCCGCGTCGATCTCGGGAAACGGCCGGCCGCTCACGTAGCCCTCGAGGCCGCCGTCCTCGCGCAGCCGGCAATGGCCCGAGTGCCGCCGCGTCGCTTCGATGTAGGCGGGCGACGGCGGCAGATCGGTCGTCGGCCGCGTGCGCACCTCGAGGTCTCCGTTCTTCACCCGCTCCGCCAGCTCGGCCGGCAGCAGCTCGCCGGCGGCTTGCCAGTTGGCGGCGGAGATCACGGGCGGCAAATCGGCTCGCTTGTCGGCTCCGTTGTAGGGGAAGAACGATCGGTCCACCGCGTCGCGCGCGGCGCCGTCATCGGCGGCGATGGCGGCGCCGCCGGTCGCCAACAGCGCGGCGGCGATCAACCCCAAGGCACTTCGGAAACTCATGCGCATATCTCCCTTCGAGTTGCCCATTGAGCATTTTACGTGCCGCCCGAGGCGGCGGATGTGGCCGGCGCACGGGCCGGTGCAATCGGCGCCGCGTATGGTGCAGAAAGGCGCGAGTGGCGCAAATGGGATCAGGCGCCGGCAGTCTCCGGCATCGAAAGACACGGCTGCTTCGTTCGTTCGCACACTTGGCACGCTCGATGCTCCGCCCGACGGTCATGAGCTCCTACCCGAATGGCCCGCCGCGACCTTCCCCGACCGCAGCGACCAGCTTGGTCGTCAGCCGCGACAAGGAACTCATCGCGCTGGTCCGCCGCTCCTGTTCGCCGCCCTGGAGCGTGGAGGCGCGCACTGATTGGCACCGCGCCGGCAAGCTGGTCGGCAGTCTCGGCGTGGCGGCCGTGGTGTTCGACGACGACGTCGTGCCGCAAGGCGAGCGCAGCGAGCTGATCTCCAACATTCACGTCTGGTTTCCGCAAGCCGTGATCATCTACGTCGCCGGCGAGCACAACCGCGAGGTGGAATGCTTGGCCCGCGAGGGCGGCGTGCTGTCGTACACTTCGAAGCCGGTCGAGGCGGAGCGGCTCGAGAGCCTGTTGCGCAGCCTGTCGCACCGCGGCAACACGTCGCCGTCCGCTCCCGCCGCCTGCCGCACGGCGCACTGAGCGGCGCCGGTCGGGAATGCTTCCATTCGCTCGCGCGTCGCGGTCCAAAGGAGCCATCGCTCGGGGGTCGTTGGCGCGGACGGCGGCAGGGGCGGCGCGTCGCGATCGAACGTCGTCGCGTCACGGGAGGATCGATGGAATCTCGAAACGACGGCCGTGAGGCGTTGGTCGTGGGCGTGTCGATGACCGCGTTCGCACGCCACGAGGACCGGGCGGTGGAGGAGCTCGGCGAGGAGGCGGCGCGTGCCGCGCTCGCCGACGCCGGGATCGACGCCGCCGACGTCGAGGTGGCGTTCTGCGGGCACGTGTTCCAGGGAATCACCGCCGGGCAGCGCGCGCTGTCGCGCGCGGGCATCGCCGGCGCGCCGGTGATCAACGTGGAGAACGCGTGCGCGAGCGGCTCGACGGCCTTCCATCAGGCGGTGGCGGCGGTGCGCGGCGGCTCGGCCAAGATCGCGCTCGCGCTCGGCCTCGAGAAGATGGGGCGCGGCGCGATCCCCGCCGACCCCGGCGACGTGCGCCTGTCGGCGCGCGCCGGCGTGCCGCTGATGCCCGGGATGTTCGCGGAGGTCTTCCGCGCGCATTCGCGCCGCTACGGGACGACGCTCGAGCAGATCGCCATGGTGTCGGTGAAGAACCGGAGCCACGCGGTGGCGAATCCGCGGGCCCACTTCCGCGCGCCGATCACCGTCGAGGACGTGCTCCGGGCGCGGCCGGTGGCCGACCCGCTGACCGTCCTCATGTGCTGTCCGACCAGCTCGGGGGCGGCGGCGGCCGTGGTGGTGAGCGCCGACGTGGCGCGGCAGCGGTGCAAGCCGATCGCGGTCGCCGCCTCGGTGCTGTGCTCGGACCGCCCGGGACCCGGCGACGACCCGCTCTACATGATCGTCGACATCAATACCCGCGCCGCGGCCCGCGCCTACCAGCAAGCGGGGATCGGGCCGGACGACCTCGACGTGATCGAGCTGCACGACTGCTTCGCGATCGCCGAGGTCATCCACTACGAGAACCTCGGCCTGTGCCCGCGCGGCGAGGGCGGGAAGTTCGCGGCGGCGGGCGCGTCGCGGATCGGCGGAAAAGTCGCGGTCAGCACCTCGGGCGGGCTGCTTTCCAAGGGGCATCCGCTGGGCGCGACGGGCGTGGCGCAGGTGGTCGAGGTGGTGGAGCAGCTGCGCGGCGAGTCCGGCGCGCGGCAGGTCGCGAACGCGCGCGTTGGGCTGACCCACTGCCAGGGATTCGGCGGCGCCGCAGCGGTGCACGTGCTCACGGTCTAGCCGCCGGCGCGGGCCACGGCGGCCGCTGTGCCGTTCCGCCTCTGGCGCCGTCCGATTCAGGCTGGCGCCTTCGGGGACAGGTGCGTCCGCGTGTGCCGGCCGACGCGCGCCGGTTCCCGCGCGGTACGCAAAATGCTCCTTGGCAGCGGAGCCGGGAGCGACGTTCGCACCCGGGAGAGGAGCCCGCGCATGGAACTGAAGGAAGTCATCGGTCGTCGCCGCTCGATCCGCTTCATCGACCCCGATCGCCCGGTGGAGCGCGCCAAGA
>JACPRU010000083.1 GCA_016189835.1 Deltaproteobacteria bacterium
ATCCGCCGCTTCACCTCGGCCATCAGCGCGCCGCGATTCGCCGGCCCGTACGCGCCCGCGTCGATCGGCGCCCCGACGTGCACCTCGGCGGTGCGGCCGAGCGCGAAGCGCAGGCTCTTCGCCGGCAGCACCTCGCGCGCGCCGCGGATGCCGATCGGCACGATCGTGGCGCCGGTCTCGAGCGCCAGCACGAAGCCGCCCTTCTTGAAGGGGCCGATGCTCCCGTCGCGCGAGCGCGTGCCCTCGGGAGCGATCCACAGGACGATGCCGCTCGCCAGCTTGTCGCGCGCCGCCGCCAGGTCGCGAATCGCCCGCTCGCGGTCGTCGCGGTCGATCGACACGAACTCCCCCGCCGCCAGCCCCCGCCCCCAGATCGGCACGCGGAAAAGCTCCTTCTTGGTGAGCATGCGGATGCTGCCGGGGAGCGCCGCGAACAGCAGCGGAACGTCGTAGAGGCTCGAGTGATTGCTCATCAGGATGCACGGCCGCCCCGGGGAGACCTCCACCCCGTGCGGATCGATCACGCGCACGCGCAGATCGACGAGGGCGAGCAGCCGCTGCGCCCACCAGCGCAGCCGCCGGTCGGCGTTCTCCCGGCGATAGCGCCCGCGGTGGACCTCGACCACGGTCGGGATGGTGATCGCCAGCGTCGCCGCCACCGAGCGAAGAACGATGGCGAGCGTGCGCAAGAGGCCCGCTCCCATCGCGCCAGGTTCCTCCAGGGTGGCGTCCCGACGATCGCCCGCGGCGGCGAGGGCGGGATCCCCGCGCGGCCTCACCGACACCCGCCCCGCTGCAAGTCGCGCTCCGCGTTGCGGATGTCGTCCCGATACCACTGCGCCGCCTTCTGGTGCTGCCCCGGCGGGATCTGGGCGAGCTTCGCCTGATCGAAGCGGATCCGCTCGCGGTTCTTCTGGCACTCCGCCTGCGCCCGCGCCTGCGCCCTGTGCCGTTCGCGCTCCCGCTCCGCCTCCCGCTCCCGCTCGCGCTGCCGATCGATCCGCCGCTCGCGCTCCCAATCCCGCTGCCGGTCCCGCTCCTCGCCCCGGCAGTGCTCCTTGTCCCGCAAGGCGTTTTGCAGATCGTCCTTGTACCACTGCAGCGCCTTGTGGTGCCGCGACGGATCGATCGTGGCGATCTTCTGCCGGTCGTAGCGGATGCGCTCGTCGAGCTTCGAGCAGGGGTAATGGTCGTGCTCCCGCTCGACCTCGGGGTACCACCCGTAGTCCTCCGGATAGCGCCGCGAATCGTAGTACGGATCGTCGCGCAGGACCGGCCGCGAGACCGGCACCTCGATGCACGCCTCGGTCCAGGCCGCGGCGAGCGCCGCGGCGAGAACGATCCTGCGGAGCCTCCTCCCCTCGGCCCGGATCCTCGACCCGCTCGCCGGAGAATGCTCCTCCCTTCGGTCGGTCATGGGGTTCCTCGTCCTTCGCTCCGCTCGCGACGGTAGCACAGCGAAACGCTGAGACGGAAAAGCCCCCGGCCGAGCCTCCGGCCCCTCCGGTTCCCGCTTCTCCTCCTTTCGATCACTTGCCGCCCACCGCCCGCCGGAGCTACGACCGCGGGCGGAGGTAACGGTCATGACGCCCAACATCGGCAAGCTCCTCGCCGTCGACGAAGGCCTGAACCACCAGATCGTCGACACCTTCGCCACCGTGGCCGAGTCCGATCTCTCGTGGACCGAGAAGATCTGGCTGTCGATTCCCAGGAAGGACGGCTCGCTGCAGATCGACTTCGGTCTCGGCCGTTACCATAACCGCGGCGTCCTGGACGGCTTCGGCGGGATCTCGCGAGGCAACGAGCAGTGGACCGTGCGCGCGAGCCGCGAGCTCGCCTCCGATCCCACCCGGACCGCGGTCGGCCCGCTCAGCTACGAGGTCGTCGAGCCGCTCGGCAAGGTCCGCGTCCGTCTCGACCGGAACGACGTCCTGCCGCTCAGCTTCGACGTCACGTTCGAGAAGAAGCTGCCTCCCTACTTCGAGGACCGCCACGCGCAGCGCGACGAGCAGGGCTTCCGCGTCGTCTCCGACGTCGTCCGCTACCACCAGGGCGGCACCGTCTCGGGGTGGGTGGCGATCGACGGCCGGCGGGAGGACATCCGCCCCGACGACTGGTTCGCGTTCCGCGACCACTCCTGGGGCGTGCGGCTCGACGTCGGCGCTGCGGTCACCGACCTGCGGCCGGCGCGCGACTTCGGCCATCGCTCGCTCGGCGACTCGTCGTTCCTCCTCCACTGGACGCCGCTGCTGCTCGAGCGCCCGGACGGCACGCGCTACGAATTCCACTACTACCTGCAGGTGCGCGACGGCCGCCCGTTCTACTTCTCCGGCTACCTGAACCACGCCGACGGCACGCAGGAGCGCGTCGGCCGCGTGCGCCCGAAGCTCCAGTACGACGACCGCACCCGCCGCCCGAAGCGGGGCACGATCCACTTCGACATGATCTCCGGCGAGACCCGCAGCGTCGAGCTCGAGGCGGTCGGCGAGTCGGGCTTCTACCTCGGCACCGCCCTCTACTTGGGCTTCGACGGCAGGAAGCACGGCATGTGGCGAGGCGAGCTGAACGTCGACGGCGAGCGCATCGCCGACACCAGCGACGCACAGACCCTGCGGCGCATCCACCAGATCCGCGACTCGATCGTGCGCGTGCGCGAAGGCGACGCCGCGGGTTACGGGATCTTCGAGTCGCTGGTCACCGGAGCTTGGCCGGATCTCGGGCTGAGCGCCGGGACCTCGTTCGTCTGAGTGGGAACGCCGAGCAGCGGCCGCGCCTCCGCGCCTCGACCGACTTGACTTCGCTGCCCGAAAGCCAGACTATGCGTCGATTTCTCGACCGACGGTCGACATGCCCCTCGCCGCCGCATCGCCCATCGCCCGCCGCGAACGCCGGGTCGCGCAGCGCCGCCAGGGCATTCTCGACGCCGCGGCGCGCATCTTCGGCGAGGTGGGCTACGAACGCGCCACCCTCGACACGATCGGCGAGGCTGTCGGGCTGTCGAAGGCGAGCCTCTACTACTACGTGCGAGGAAAGGAGGAGCTGCTCGGCCGCCTCCTCTCCGGCGTCATCGAGGAGATCGCCCGGCGCGCGACGCGCGGCTTGCCGGCGCTCCCCTCGGCCGAAGAGCGCCTGCGCCGCTTCCTCGCCGCCCACGTGGAGGTCGTGTGCGGCGATCGCACCGGCGTCCTGCTCGCCCGCCATCAGGACGTGGTCCTCGGCGCCGCCCACTCCCGGGCGATGCGCGCCGCGCGCCGGCGTCACGAGCGGAGCCTCGAAGCCATCCTCGCGCAGGGATTCGCCGAGAAGGCGTTCCGCAAGGTGAACGTTCGCCTGGTCGCCTATCTCATTCTCGGGGCGCTGCACGGCGTGCCTCGCTGGCACGATCGCCTGCCGGGGACCACCCCGGAAGAGATCGCCGAGAGCCTCTCCTCGCTCGTCCTCGACGGCCTGCGAGTCCGCGCGCCGGGGAGCAACCGCAGGAGCGCACATGCGAAATGAGCCCGCGATCGCCGCGGCGAGAGAGCTCCGTCCGGGGCGCTACCCAGACCTCGGCGGCCTCGACCTCTACGAGAAGGTGCTCGCCGAGTTCCTCGGCGCGTGGCGGCTCGACCCCTCGGTCGTCGACGGCTTCCTCGCCGCACCCGCCGGGATGGCGAGCGGCACGGGCAGCGACATCTTCGTCCACGAGCAGCTCGCCGACGCGCTCGGCCTGCATCCGCGCTTCTCCGAGACGCTGAACGTCGGCGGCGCCACCTACGCGGTCATGGCCGCGCGGGCGGCGCTGGCGATCGCCTCGGGGCGCGCGCAGGCGGTCTTGTGCGCCGCCGCCGGCAAGTTCCCGAAGGTCGGCGCGGGCGGCGCCGAGGTGATGGCGCGCATGGTGAGCCACCCCGACTTCGAGTTCATCTACGGCTCGTTCATTCCCGCGCTCTACGCCCTGGCGGCCACGCGGCACATGCACGAGCGGGGCACCACCCGCGAGCAGCTCGCCGCCGTCGCGGTGTCGACGCGGCAATGGGCGCTGCGGCACCCCGACGCCCTGATGCGTGCGCAGGGCGCGATCACGGTCGAGGACGTGCTGCGCTCGCGGCCGATCGCCGAGCCCTTCCATCTGCTCGACTGCTCGGTGCCGTCCGAGGGCGGCGCCGTGTTCCTGGTCGCCCGCGGCGACATCGCGCGCGCGATCACGCCGCAGCCGGCCTACGTCCGCGGCTTCGGCGAGTACCACGACCACGGGCCGGTCAGCCAGTCGCGCGACGTCACCTCGATGGGCGCGCGCGAGGCCGGTCGACAAGCGTTCGACTCGGCGGAACTGCGCCCCGCCGACGTCCGCGTCGCGGAGATCTACGACGCCTTCACGATCAACCCGATCATGTTCCTCGAGGATCTCGGCCTGGTCGAGGCGGGCCGGGGCGGGCGCTTCTTCGCCGAGGGGCGCGGGGCGCCGGAGGGGGACCTGCCGGTCAACACCTACGGCGGCCTGCTCTCGTTCGGCCACACCGGCGACTCCTCGGGCATGTCGATGCTCATCGAAGGAGCGCTGCAGACCATGGGCCTGGCGGGGGAGCGTCAGGTGGCCGACGCGGAGGTCGTCCTCGTGCACACCTACGGAAGCATGATGGCGGATCACTGCACGGTGATCCTCGGGAGGAAGCCGTGAGCCGCGAGAAGCCGCTGCCGCACGTGACCGAGACGACCCGCCCGTACTGGGAGGGCGCACGGCTCGGCAAGCTCATGCTGCAGCGCTGCCGCCGCTGCCGGACCGCGATCCACTACCCCCGCCCGTGGTGCTCCGCCTGCTGGTCGACGGATCTCGACTGGGTCGAGGCCGCCGGCCGCGGCCGGGTGGTCACCTTCACGGTGGTGCACCAACCGCCCTTCGAGGCCTACGCGGGCGACGTCCCGTACGTGCTCGCCGTGGTGAAGCTCGACGAAGGGCCGCAGATGATGGCCAACGTGCTCGGCATCGAGCCGGCGGCGATGCGCGTCGATCTGCCGGTGCGCGTGGTCTTCGAGCGGCGATCCGGGGGCTTCTGCGTACCGCAATTCGAGCCCGCGAGGGATTGACGATGGCGTACGTCGACACCGGACTCCACCTGCAGTACGGCAGCTTCGAGGAGGCCCGCGCCTGGATCGGCAGCGAGACGCCGCCGCGGGACTGCGAGGACGAGATCGAGCGCTCGCAGATCAAGTACTTCTGCTCGCTCGTCGAGGACGGCAACCCGAGCTACTGGGACGAGGAGTGGGCGCGCGCGCACTGGGGCGGGATCCTCGCGCCGCCCGGCCTGCTGTTCGTGTGGTCGATGCCGCTGCTCTGGCGGCCGGGCGGCGAGATGCGCCCGCCGACGATCGCCACGCAGATCCCGCTTCCCGGCGACACCGTGATCAACGTCTCGACCGACAGCCGCTTCCTGCGCCCGGTCCTCGCCGGGGATCGGCTGAGCTTCGTCGAGCGGGTCATCGACGTCTCGGCCGAGAAGAAGACGCAGCTCGGCGCGGGTCACTTCATCACCACCGAGATCACCTACCGCAACCACCGCGGCGAGGTCGTCGGCGTCCACCGCAACGTGCTGTTCCGCTACCGCTCGACCCCCGAGGAGGCCCGCCCATGAGCCCGCCCGCCACCACGCCGGTACGCCGCCTGTGGGAAGAAGTGCAGGCCGGCGACGTGCTACCCGAGGTACGGATGGAGGTGACGCTGCGCCGCTGCGTGCTCGACGCCGCGGCCACGCGCGACTTCTTCCCCGGGCACCACGACCGCGACTACGCCCGCGGCCAGAACGTGCGCGACGTCTACCTGAACACCATGTTCTTCCACGGCTTCTTCGACCGCGTGGGCGGGGAGTGGGCGGGCCCCGAGGCCTGGCTCGCGCGGCGTCGGCTGGACATGGTCGCGCCGGTGTGCGTCGGCGACACCATGCGCACCGAGGGCCGGGTGCTGCGCCGTTACGAGGAGGACGGCCGGGCGCTCGTCGACGTGGAGATCCTGGTCTTCACCGACAAGGGCCTGTGCACCAAGGCGGTCCTCACCTACGCCCTGCGGCGCGCCGACGGCACGCCGATCCGATTCGCCTGAGCCACCGCAACCCGATCGCACGAGGAGGTCGCCATGAGAGGACTCGAGAGCAAGGTCGTATTCGTCACCGGCGCGGGCCGCGGCATCGGCCGGGCCATCGCCACCCGGCTCGCCGCCGAGAGCGCCAAGGTCGCCATCGCCGACATCGACGAGAAGACCGCGGGCGAGACCGCCGCGGCGATCGGCAAGGGCGCGATCGCGGTGCGCATCGACGTCACCGACGGCGCATCGGTGCGGGCGGCGGTCGCCGAGACGGAGCGCCGCCTCGGGCCGATCCATGCGCTCGTCAACAACGCCGGCTGGGACAAGGTCGAGCCGTTCGTGAAGAGCGAGGAATCGACCTGGGACAAGGTCATCGCCATCAACCTGAAGGGGCCGATCCTCTGCGCGCGAGCCGTGCTCGACGGCATGATCCAGCGCGGTGCCGGGAAGATCGTCAGCATCTCCTCCGACGCCGGACGGGTCGGCTCGAGCGGAGAGGCCGTCTACTCGGCGGCGAAGGCCGGCGTCATCGGCTTTTCCAAGACGCTCGCCCGCGAGCTGGCGCGCTACCACATCAACGTCAACGTCGTCTGCCCGGGGCCGACCAACACCGCGCTCTTCCGGGAGATCGCCGGCAACAACCCGAAGCTGATGGACGCCCTCAAGCGCGCGGTGCCGTTCGGGCGCCTCGGCGAGCCCGACGATCTGGCGGGCGCGGTGGCCTTCCTCGCCTCCGCCGACGCCGACTTCATCACCGGCCAGACGATCTCGGTGAGCGGCGGCCTGACGATGGCGTAGGCCGAGGCGGGAATCGCGACGTCCTTCGTGGCGACCGTCGAGCCGCGTTCACGAGCGCTCGGCGCGCCGCGCGGCGGCCGCGACGTACGGCGGCACCACGGTGCCCCAGACTTCGAAGCGCTTGTCGGTGGCGCGACCGGTGCGGAAGAGCTGGTAGCCGAGGGCGATGATCGCCGCGATCTTGCACATGCCGAGCACCTCGTAGCGCACCAGCTCGCGGGCGGCGCGGCCGGTCGCCCGCTCCCACTCCTCGATCAACCGCTCGCGCGGCCACCAGCCGGGGAGCTCGAATCCGGCGGTGGCGAGCGACAGCTCGCCCTGATCGTAGAACGAGGCGACGTAGCCGAGATCGGTGAGCGGCTCGCCGACGTGCGCCATCTCCCAATCGAGGAGCGCCGTCAGCCGGCCGTGATCCCACAGGCAGTTGCCGTGCTTGGGGTCGCCGTGCACGGGAGTCGGCGGACCGGAGGGCAGGGGCGGGCGCGCCCCCAGATCGTCGAGCAGCTCGAGCAGCAGCCGCGGCCCTTCGGCCTCGCGGGCGACCTCGCGCCAGTGCTCCGCCTCGTCGCGCACGGTCATCGCCGGCGCCGGCATGCGCTCGGCCGGCCCGCGATGGACGGCCGTCACCGCGCCGATCCACTGCGCGCACACGCGGTCGCGCACGGCCGCGTCGGCCGTGGCCAGCCAGCCGGGCACCTCGTACTCGAAGGCCTCGCCGGGCAGCCGCTCCATGACGAAGAACGGGTCGCCGATCACCGACGGATCGGTGCACAGATCGAAGACCCGCGGCACCGGCGGCCCGGCCGCCCAGCCGCCCACCGCCGACAGCACCGCGTGCTGGCGCGCCATGTCGTAGGGCGGCAGCAAGCCCTCCTCGGAGGGCGGCAGGCGCAGGATGCGGTCGAGACCGTCGAGCAGGTAGGTCTCGTTCGAGTGCCCGGTCGAGAGCGGCACCACCGCGGTGATGGCCTCGCCGCCCGGAAGGTAGCGGCGGAGCCGCCGCGCCATGTGCTCCACGTCGCGCGCCATGCCGACCGACCGCTAGTCGACTTGACACCGGAGCGTCAAGGTGAACCCGGGGATGGGGATTGCAATGGCGACCCTTTTCGATGAAGGAGGGGCGCCCATGCGCTTCCCGCCGAGCTGAGAGGAGGTCCGACATGAAGATCCAGGCAGCCGTGCTTCGCGCCGGCGATCAGCCCTACTCGATCGAATCGCTCGACCTCGCCGGACCCGGGCCGGGCGAGGTCCTGGTGCGCATCGTCGGCGCCGGCATGTGCCACACCGACATGGTGCCGCGCGCGGCGGAGTTCGCGGCGCTGGCGCCGCTGCCGATGGTCACCGGCCACGAGGGAGCGGGCGTGGTCGAGGCGATCGGACCGGGCGTCTGCGGCATCGCCGTCGGCGACCACGTCGTGCTCTCCTTCGACAGCTGCGGCACGTGCGCGAGCTGCCGAGGCGGCCATCCCGCCTATTGCGACACGTTCCTGCCGCGGAACCTTTCCGGCCGCAGCCTCGACGGCTCGTCGCCGGCGACCGACGCGGCGGGGAAGCCGGTCGGCGCCCGCTGGTTCGGGCAATCCTCGTTCGCCACGCGCGCGATCGCCACCCCGCGCAACGCCGTCGTCGTCGACCGGTCGCTGCCGCTCGAGCTACTCGGGCCGCTCGGTTGCGGCGTCCAGACCGGCGCGGGGTCGGTGCTGCTCGTCCTGCGGGTGCACGCCGGCTCGTCGATCGCCGTCTACGGGGCGGGGGCCGTCGGCCTCTCCGCGGTGATGGCGGCGCGGGTCGCCGGGGCGACCACGATCGTCGCCGTCGATCTCCATCCCGCGCGGCTCGAGCTGGCCCGCCAGCTCGGCGCCACGCACACGATCGACGGCAAAGCGCCCGACGTCGCGCAGCAGATCCTCGCGCTCAGCGGCGGCGGCCTCGATTACGCGTTCGACACCACCGGCATCCCGGCGGTGATCGCCGGCGCGGTGACGGCGCTGCGGCCGCTTGGCGTCTGCGGCCTGGTCGGGGTGCGCGGGGCCGATCTCGTGCTGCCGCCGCTCTCGCTCGAGCTCGGTCGCACGCTCGTCGGCATCCTCGAGGGCGACTCCGTGCCGCAGCGCTTCATCCCGCAGCTGATCGCGCTCTGGCAGCAGGGGCGCTTTCCCTTCGACCGCTTGATCGGCAAGTTCCCGCTCGCCGAGATCGACGAGGCCGAGAGAGCCTCGCTGGCGGGCGAGGTGGTGAAGCCGGTGCTGCTGCCGGGAAGCTAGCGACCCGGATCGATCCGTCCCTCACTCGGCGGCGCTCTGCCCGCCGTTCGCGGCGCCCGCCGGTGCTTCGGCCGGCGGCGGCGCTTCGTCGCTCGGCGCTTCACCCGGCTTCGCCGGCGGGCTGGTCACCTTGGGCTTTGGCATCGGCTCGGTGCGCACGAGCAGCTCGCGCGGGATCACCACCTCTCGGCCGACCTGCAGCGCCGCGCAGCAGCGCGTCAGGTCCGGGTTCACGGGCCGCGTGAGCTTCTTCCAGTTCTCGGATTTTCCGGTGTACCAGCGGGCGATTTGCCGCAGCGTCTGTCCCCGCCACTCGACGCGGTGGACGAAGTTGGCG